>JBDTRK010000035.1:0-29974 GCA_039931685.1 Betaproteobacteria bacterium
GCTTCACCTTGTGGCCGAACAGCATGGCTGTCAGATTGCTCGGGAACGAGCGCACGGTGACGTTGTACTCCTGCACCGCGCGGATGTAACGCTGGCGCGCCACCGTGATGCGGTTTTCGGTACCCTCGAGCTGCGCCTGCAGATCGCGGAAATTGGCATCGGACTTCAGCTGCGGATAATTTTCCGCAACCACCAGCAGACGCGATAACGCCGAAGTCATTTCTCCCTGCGCCGCGACAAATTTGGAAAACGCCGCCGGATCGTTCACCAGTTCCGGCGTGGCCTGGATGCTGCCCACTTTCGCGCGGGCGTTGGTCACGCCGAGAAGAACGTCTTTCTCCTGAGCCGCGAAACCCTTGACCGTATTCACCAGGTTGGGCACCAGATCGGCGCGACGCTGATACTGGTTGAGCACCTCGCCCCAGCTCGCCTTGATGCTTTCGTCCTGCGACTGCAGCGTGTTGTAGCCGCATCCGCCCAGAACCGACGCGGCCAGGACCAGCAGCCACAGCGCAATGATTCGTTTCATGAATTTCTCCTGAACAAGACAGCGCCAATCAATTGGGGACTGCCTGCTGTTGTTTCAATGCCTGCATGGTCTGCACCGCGAAACACAAGTCCTCCCACGACTTGGACTTGTCCGCGAGGGTGCGCAACAGGTAGGCGGGATGATAAGTCACAATCAGCGCAATGCCGCGATAGCGGTGCACGCGTCCGCGCAGGCTGGCGAGCGTCGCGTCGACGCCGAGCAGGTTCTGCGCCGCCACCTTGCCGAGCGCGACGATCAGGCGCGGACCGATGAGTTCGATCTGCCGCGCAAGATAAGGTTCACAGGCGAGCGCTTCGGCGGGTTCGGGCGTGCGATTATTGGGCGGCCGGCACTTGACGACATTGGCGATGTAGACATCCCTGCCACGCTGCAATGCGATCGCCCCCAGCATGTTGTCGAGCAATTTTCCAGCCTGCCCGACGAAAGGCTCGCCGCGCTCGTCCTCCTCCGCACCCGGACCTTCACCGACGAACAGCCACTCGGCCTTCTCGTCGCCGACGCCAAACACGGCTTGTTTGCGAGCCTTGTGAAGCACGCAGGCACCGCAAGTCGAGGCGGACTCTTTCAACTGCTGCCAATCCATTCCGGGAATCTGCGCGGCGCGCCCGTGCGTCGGCGCACCGCCCGTGGCGCCTGCCGGGTCGGCAACGTCGATGGCTGGAGCCGCCGCGACTGCATCCTGCGCATGCGCGCCGCGCCGCCTCATCCAGACTGGCGACAGGCCCAATTCCCGCAGCACAAAGGCGCGACGGGTCATAGGGCAATGCCCATCAGGATCGCATCCTCGCGCCCATGTCCGGATGGGTAATAGCCGCGCCGCAGGCTGATGTCGCGGAAACCAAATTCAGCGTATAGCCGGCGCGCCGCCAGATTTGACGGACGCACTTCCAGAAACATCTGGGCGGCATCGCTGGCGCGCGCAACACGCACAAAGTGTTCGAGCAGCATGCGGCCGAAGCCGCGACGCTGCCAGTCCAGCGCGACGCTCAGGTTAAGCAGATGCGCTTCGCGCACGCCGATCATGAGCACGCCGTAGCCGGCCAGCGCACCACTGCATTGGACCACCCAGCAACTGTAGCCCGCCGACAGCGAGTCCTCGAAATTGCCGTGCGTCCATGGATGCAAATAGATCTTCGGTTCAATCTCCATGACCTGGTCGAGGTCGGAGCTTCGCATGGGACGGAATTCAGGCAGGTGATCGAGTTGGGCGCTCATCGCTGTTCGTGCATCTTACGCGCGACCTTGTCGCGCACATAAATCGGTGCGGCCCGCTCCGCCGGCACGGCGCCGCCGGCTGCCAGCACCGGCAGCGCCAGCTGCGCGATCGAGCGCGCATGCGGATGCAAATCTGCGGCGACCTCGTCCAGTTGCCCATCGTAGCGTTGCGCCAGCGCAGCGGCGTGCGCCGCAAAACCGCTGCCGCAGCCAAACCAGCCACCGCCTTCGACAACCGGCGCCGCGAGCGCAGGGCCTACGCCGGGCGCGGCGACTTCAAGCCATTTCCCGGCTTCGCGACGGTAGACCGCATGATAAACCTCGCCCATGCGCGCATCGAGACAGGCAATTACGCGCGACGCGCCGGACTCCTGTGCCAGGGCGACCAGTGTTCCGACCGGAACAACCGGCAAGTCGGCGCCAAACGCGAGGCCTTGCGCGACACCGCAGGCGATGCGCAGCCCGGTAAAGGATCCCGGGCCGGCGCCGAAGGCGATGCCATCGAGCTGGCTGAGGACAACGCCGGACGCCGCCAGCAATTCTTCGATCATCGGCAGGATCAGTTCGGAATGCCGCTGGATCGCGTGCGCCTGCCGATGCGTGAGTTCCTCGCCGCGCACAAGCGCGGCGGAACAGAATTCTGTCGAGGTGTCGAGGGCGAGAAGGTTCAATCCGGATCCGCTGCCACCCGGTCGCAATCAGGTCGAAATAACTTCCACAATGCGGGCGGCAGGGAATTTTATCCGAACCCGGCCACCCCCCGTTAGTTAGTTATAATCCGGGTCAGCCGTGGCAGCATGCAAGGCGTTAGTGGCTCGACCAGCCTTCGCCAGGTCAAAAAGCCCAAAACGATAACGATTCTACCCGGAGGAATCATGAAGACCCATTCCCTGCGCTGTCTAGGCGCCGTTACTTCCCTGTTCGCCGCATTGTTCGCGACCCATGCGACCGCCGACGAGGCGCCGTTGCGCATTGGCGTGATCACCTTCCTGTCGGGTCCGGCCGCCGGCCCGTTCGGGGTACCTGCGAAGAACGCTGCCGACCTGATGGTCGACACCCTGAACAAGGGCGGCCAGATTCCGGGATATGAAAAGAAGGGATTCGGCGGGCGCGCGCTCGAAGTGGTCTATGTCGATGAAGCCGGCGGCCCCACCAAGGTGGTTACGGAATTTCGCAATCTGGTGGCGCGACAAAATGTCGACATGGTGATCGGCGTCATTTCCAGCGGCGACTGCCTCGCCGTCGCGCCGATTGCGGAAGAACTCAAGAAATTCACCATCCTGTTCGACTGCGCCACAAACCGGATCTTCGAGGAAGCGTCCTACCACTACGTATTCCGCACCACCACGATGGCAACCCAGGAGAACGTGGCCGCGGCGCGCTACATTGTCGAGAACTATCCCAATCTGAAGAAATTCTCCGGCATCAATCCGAACTATGCCTGGGGTCAGGATGCCTGGGCCGATTTCACCGAGAGCCTGAAAATTCTCAAACCCATGGCGGAGATATCCACCAATGTCACGCCCAAGCTGGGCGCCGGCCAGTACAACACCGAAGTATCCGCGCTACTGGGCAGCGAGGCCGAAATCATCCAGAACTCGCTCTGGGGCGGCGATCTTGAAGCCTTCATCCTGCAAGCCGGTCCGCGCGGCGTAATGGCCAAAATGCCGAACATCATGATCACCGGCGAAACCGTGCTCGAGCGTCTCGGCGCCGAGCTTCCTGACGGCACGATGATCGGCGCGCGCGGCCCGAACGGCCCGTTCGCACCACCGACCAACCTGAACAAATGGTTCCAAAAAGCCTTCAAGGAGCGCTTCAGCGTCGCACCGGTCTACGCGTCCTATCACCTGGCCACCGCGTTCTTTGGCGCCAAGGCCGCATACGAGAAGGCCCAGGCGGCGCACAAGGTCGAGAGCCCCGGCGAAGAGCAACTCATCGCGGCACTGGAAAACCTGAAATTCGAATCGGTCGCGGGCACGGTCGACATGGCGCTGGGCAAGGGCCACCAGGCGGTGCAACACGTTCCCTACGGGACGGTGAAGAAAGTGGACGGCAAGCTCACGCTGGTCAACATCAAGTATTACCCGCCGAGCCAGATCAGCCCCCCCGATGGCATGAAGAGTGTCGACTGGATCCGGTCCGGCTTCAAGCGTTAAGCGCAATCCGGCCGCAGGCCGCGTTGCAAGATCGTGAAATGAGGCCGGGGCGCATCCGGCCTCATTTTTTGCAGGTCACACCCATCTTTCTGATCCGGGGGGAAGCGGCAAAATGGACATTTCAGTCAAGGGACAACGCGTCCTGATCACGGCCGGCGCCGCGGGAATCGGCCGTGCTATGACCGACGTTTTCCTCAAGGCGGGCGCGCGCGTACACATCTGCGACGTGGCGCAGGCTGCGATCGACGAAACATGCCGTGCTTTTCCCGGCGTGACGGCGACACTTGCCGATGTATCGAAACTCAATGACGTGGACCAGTTGTTCGCTGATGTGCACAAGCACCTTGGCGGACTCGACTGCCTGATCAACAATGCCGGCATCGCCGGACCGACCGGCAAAGTCGAGGACATCGCGGTCGCGGAGTGGGAAAGGTGCATTGCCGTCGACATGAACGGCATGTTCTATTGCACGCGGCTGGCCATGCCGCTGATCAAGGCAGCCGGTGGCGGCTCGATCATAAACCTGTCCTCTGCCGCCGGCCGCCTGGCCTTCCCGTTCCGCACCCCCTATTCCGCCGCCAAATGGGGTGTCGTCGGCTATACCAAAAGCCTGTCAATGGAGGTCGGGCCCGACAACGTGCGCGTCAATGCCATCCAACCCGGCGTGGTTGAAGGCGAGCGCATCGATCGCGTCATCGAGGCCAAGGCCAGGGCGGTTGGTATCAGCGTCGAGGAACAAAGAAAGCTATCGCTCGAGCGCGTCTCGATGCGTCGCATGGTCAGCCCCTACGACATCGCCAACATGGCGTTGTACCTGGCCAGCGACGTGGGCAAGAACATCACCGGCCAGGCCATCTCGGTGTGCGCCGGCGTCGAGATGCTGGGATAACAACGAACGACCAATGTCAGGAAGGACAAAATGGAAAAGGTAGCAATCATCGGATCGGGTCTGATCGGCCGCGCGTGGGCAATGGTATTCGCGCGCGCCGGCCATACGGTAAAACTCTACGATGCAGCCCCCGGCGCGGCGCAGAAGGCACTTGCCCTGATCAGGGAAGGCCTCGAAGAACTGCACGAGTTCGGATTGATCGCAGAACCCGCCGACCTTGTCGTCGCGCGCGTGAGCGCCGTCGCCACGCTGGCCGAAGCGGTGAAGGATGCCGACTACGTGCAGGAAAACACTTCGGAAAATCTGGATGTGAAACGCGACGTCTACCGCCAGCTCGATGATGCCGCCCCCGCCGACTGCATCCTGGCCAGCTCGACTTCGACGATCCAGACGTCGCGCTTCAGCGAAGGCCTGAAGGGACGCCATCGCTGCATTGTCGCCCACCCGGTGAATCCGCCGCATATCGTGCCCATCGTGGAAATTTCCCCGGCGCCGTGGACCAGCGCGCAAGTCGTGGCAAGAACCCGCGCATTGCACGAAAAAATCGGCCAGGTTGCCATCACCGTGAAGAAGGAAGTGGAAGGGTTCATCCTCAATCGTCTGCAGGCGGCCCTGCTTCTGGAATCCTGGCGGCTGGTCAAGGAGGATTACGTTTCAGTCGAGGATCTCGACAAGTGCGTCAAGGACGGCCTCGGCCTGCGCTGGGCCTTTATGGGCCCGTTCGAGACCATCGACCTGAATGCGCCAGGCGGAGTTCCGGACTATGCGAAGCGCTACGGCCCGGTCCTGCAAGGCATGATGACCAACACGAAGAACGATCCGTGGGACGACGCACTGGTCGCCAGGGTCGACGGCGAGCGCCGCAAGATCATGCCCCGGGACCGCCATGCCGAGCGCGAAGCCTGGCGCGACCGCCGGTTGATGGCGTTGATCGCCCACAAGCGCAAGGCCGCACAGAAAATCGGAAACTGAACGCGTTACTGGAGAACGAAATTGGCCAACAAAGTCATCATCACCTGCGCCGTCACCGGCGCGATCCATACGCCGTCGATGTCGCCGCATCTGCCGATCACGCCCGACGAGATCGCCGAGGCGGCGATCGGTGCGGCGAAGGCCGGCGCGGCGGTCGTGCACCTGCATGCGCGCGAACCGAAGGACGGTCGCCCGACGCAGGATCCGAAAATGTTCATGCAGTTTCTGCCCAAGATCAAAGCCGCCTCCGACGTCGTGATCAACCTCACCACCGGCGGCGCACCGACGATGAGCATCGAGGACCGGCTGCAGCCGGCGCTGCAACTGAAGCCGGAAGTGGCCTCATTGAACATGGGCTCGATGAACTTCGGCCTGTACGAAATGATCCCGCGCGTCACGCAGTGGAAGCACGACTGGGAAAAGCCCTATCTCGCGGAGTCGGACGAGCGCATATTCAAGAACACCTTCAAGGACATCGCGCACATCCTGCAATCGTGCAGCAACAACGACACGCGTTTCGAGATCGAGTGTTACGACATCGGTCATCTGTATACCGCGGCGCATTTCCTCGATCGCGGGCTGGTCAAACCGCCGTTGTTCATCCAGTCCGTATTCGGCATCCGCGGTGGCATCGGGCCGCACCCCGAGGACGTATTGCACATGCGCCGCACCGCGGATCGGCTGTTCGGCGACCAGTACCAGTGGTCGGTGCTCGGCGGTGGGCGCAACCAGATGTACATTGCCACGCAATCCGCGGTGATGGGCGGTAACGTGCGCGTCGGCCTGGAGGACAGCCTGTGGATTGGCAAGGGGCACCTGGCGAAAACCAATGCCGAACAAGTCGCCAAGATCCGTCGCATCATCGAAGAGGTCGGGCTGGAAATCGCCACGCCCGACGATGCGCGCCGCATCCTCAAGCTCAAGGGCAAGAACAACGTCAACTTCTGAACGCGCATTGCGCAGAACGGCTGATTAAATGAGAACGCACAAGATCGCAGTCATCGCCGGCGACGGCATCGGCAAGGAAGTGATGCCCGAGGGCGTGCGCGTGCTGGAGGCCACCGCTCGCAAGTTCGGCATCGGTCTTGCCTTCGATCAATTCGACTGGAGCTGCGACAACTACGACCGGCACGGTTGGTGGATGCCGCCCGACTGGCGCTCAAAAATCGAGCAGCATGACTGCATTTTCTTTGGCGCCACCGGCTGGCCAGCCAAAGTCCCCGACCACAAATCGTTGTGGGATTCGCTGATCCTGTTCCGGCGCGGCTTCGACCAGTATGTGAACCTGCGCCCGGTGCGGCTGATGCCCGGCATTACGCCGCCGCTGGCCGGACGCAAGGTTGGCGACATCGACTACTACGTGGTGCGCGAAAATACCGAAGGCGAATATTCCGCGGTCGGCGGGCGGCTGTTCGAGGGCACCGATCGCGAGATGGCGATGCAGCAGTCCATCTTCACGCGCAAGGGTGTTGATCGAATCATGAAATTTGCCTTCGAGCTCGCCATGCAAAGGCCGCGCAAGCTGCTCACCTCGGCGACCAAGTCGAATGGCATTTCCATCACCATGCCCTACTGGGACGAACGCTTCGCCGCGATGGCGAAGAATTATCCGCAGGTGACGACCAATCAGTATCACATCGATGGCTTGACGATCCAGATGGTGTTGAACCCGCAGCGTTTCGACGTCATGGTGGCGTCAAACCTGTTCGGGGACATTCTCTCGGACCTCGGACCGGCAACCGCCGGCACGATCGGCATCGCGCCATCCGGCAACATCAATCCCGAACGAAAATTCCCGTCTTTGTTCGAGCCGGTGCACGGTTCCGCACCGGACATCTACGGCAAGAAAATTGCCAATCCAGTCGGGCAGATCTGGTCCGGCGCCATGCTGCTCGATCACCTCGGCTACCCGCAGGCCAGCGCCGCGATTGTCGCGGCGATCGAGCAATGCCTGCAGGACGGCCCGCGCACGCCCGATGTCGGTGGCAAGGCCAGCACCGAAGACATGGGCAAGGCCATCGCCTCGGCCATTGAAAACTGAACCCATATGAAAACCTACAACATCGCAGCCATTCCAGGCGACGGCATTGGAACCGAAGTCATTGCCGCGGGCATCGAAGTACTGCAAACCCTGGCCAGGCGCGACGGCCGATTCGCGCTGCGCTTCGAGCATTTTGACTGGGGCAGCGACTACTACCTGAAACATGGCGCGATGATGCCGGCGGACGGCCTGGAACGGCTCAAGCCCTTCGATGCGATTTATTTCGGTGCCGTAGGATCGAAAGAAGTCCCTGACCATATCTCGCTCTGGGGTCTGCGGCTGAACATCTGCCAGAACTTCGACCAATACGCCAATGTACGCCCGGCACGGGTACTGCCCGGCATCGACCCGCCGCTGAAGCTCGCCTCGCCTGCCGACCTGGATTGGGTGATCGTGCGCGAGAATTCCGAAGGGGAGTATTCCGGACAAGGCGGCCGCAGCCACAGGGGCCTGCCCGAGGAAGTCGCCACTGAAGTCGCTATCTTTACGCGTCACGGCGTCGAACGCATCCAGCGCTTTGCTTTCGAACTTGCGCGCAAGCGTCCCCGGCGGTGCCTGACGCTGATCACGAAGTCCAACGCACAGCGCCACGGCATGGTGATGTGGGATGAGATTTTCGCGCACGTTGCCAAAGGCTATGCGGACGTCCAGACCGACAAGATGCTGGTCGACGCCGCAACCATGCGCATGGTGCTCAAGCCAGCCTCGCTGGATGTAATGGTGGCCACCAACCTGCACGCGGACATCCTCTCCGACCTCGCCGCGGCGCTATCGGGCAGCCTTGGCATCGCGCCGACCGCCAATCTGAACCCGGAGCGCAGCTTTCCGTCCATGTTCGAGCCGATTCATGGATCTGCACTCGATATCGCCGGCAGCGGCATCGCCAATCCCATCGGCACTTTCTGGACGGCAGTCATGATGCTGCAGCATTTGGGCGAAGGCACAGCGGCCGCGCGCCTGATGGGTGCCATCGAGCATGTGACCGGTTCGCGTGTGTTCACGCCCGATCTTGGCGGCCGCGCAACGACGGCACAGGTAACCGCGGCCTTATGCAAGGCGATCGAGGCATCGCCGGGCCACGCCTGAAGGGCGACGACCGGCTCCGGCTTGCCCGCGGGCCGGGATTCACTCAGAATGCGGCTGACATGATGGTTGCCGGATGTGCCGCACCGGTGCTTGATCATCGAGGCTCGTGACGCCGGCGACTGGTGCCGGACAACCAACCCATCCTGGCGTTCGCATACGTGAGTTCCGCAAAGAAGACCCGAAGCAGTCCCGGCGAAAATGCCGGATCCGGCAACAATGCGACGCAGGCTCCGGCTGAACGGCGCATTGCCGACCTGCAGTACCAGCTGGCGCAGGCGCAGCTGCAACTGGCTGCGGCCAGTCGCGATCTGGAACTGGCCAAAACCGAACTGCAGACCTCGACGACGAAATTACACGATTCCGAGGAAATCACCCGCAGTACGCTCGACGCGCTGAAGGTCAGCCTCGATCGTGAAAAGCTGGCGCTGGCTTTCGCCGAAATCGGCACCTGCGAATTCGACGTTAAAAGCCGGGTCGTACGCTCGTCGGACATGAGCTTGCGGTTGTTCGGCATCCGCGGCGACCGCTCCGAACTGCCCTACGAGACGCTGCTTGAATCGCTGCATCCGGAAGACGGCGCGAAATTCAACCATGCCCTCGAACAATGCCTGAGTGGAACCGGCAACCTGGACATCGAATATCGCGTGGCCTGGGCCGACGGCAGTTTCCGCTGGCTACGCACCAAAGGCGACGCCCTGCTCGACCTCGAGGGCGATCCGATCAAGGTGCTCTGGGTCACCGAAGACGTCTCGCAACGCAAGGACATGGACGCGCGCGTGCGCTTCCTTGCGCATCATGACCTTCTCACCGGCCTGCCCAACCGCACGCTGTTCCAGGACCGGCTGCAACAGGCTCTGGCTTCGGCCAAACGCATGCAATCGCGGGTTGCGCTGCTATTCATCGATCTGGACCGCTTCAAATACGTCAACGATTCCTTCGGACATCGTGCCGGCGACATCCTGCTGCAAACCGTTGGTGCGCGACTGCGCAGCTGCGTGCGCGAGACCGACACGGTCTGCCGGCATGCCGGGGACGAGTACCTGATCGTTCTGTCCGCGCTGCGCGAACCGACCGAGGCTGCTGTCGTCGCGGAAAAAATCCTCGCCATCTTCGACGAAGTCTTCCAGCTTGAAAGCCACGAGGTGCAGATATCGGCGAGCGTGGGCATCAGCGTCTATCCCGATGACGGCCAGACCATGGAAGACCTGATACGCAACGCCGACGCGGCGATGTATCACTCCAAAAAAAGCGGTCGCAATCGCTTTGAATTCTTCACGCCCGAGTTGAACGCGCCGGTGGCCGAACGCCTGGTGCTCGCCAACCAGCTGCGGCGGGCCATCGAGAACAACCAGCTGGTATTGCACTATCAGCCGCAATTCGACACTAGTACCGGTCATCTGATCGGCGCCGAAGCGCTGGTACGCTGGAACCACACCGATCAAGGATTGCTGTATCCGGACAGTTTCATTGCGCTCGCCGAAGAATCGGACATCATCCATCTGATCGGTGAGTGGGTACTCAATGAAGCCTGCCGCCAGATCGCGGAGTGGCAGGCCGGCAAACTTCGGATCGTCCCGGTCGCGATCAATTTTTCGGCGTTCCAGTTCCGCCGCGCCAACCTGGTTCAAAACGTCGCCGCCGCATTTTCCCGCCACGGCGTGAAGCCGCAGCAACTGGAGATCGAGCTCACCGAGAACGCGATCATGCAGGACCCGAAGGAAACGGCAAAAACACTCGACCAGTTGCACGACATGGGCGTCAGCCTGTCGATAGACGATTTCGGCACCGGCTATTCCAGCCTGAACTATCTGAAGCGTTTTCCGATAGACAAGCTCAAGATCGATCGCAGCTTTATCGAGGACCTGCCGCAGGACTTGAACGATTCGGCCATCGTGCAGGCAATCATCAACCTCGCCAAGAGCCTGCGCATGGTCGTGATCGCGGAAGGGGTGGAAACCAAGGCGCAGCTCGATTTTCTGCGCTCGCTGAGTTGCGATGCCTACCAGGGCTACCTGGGCGGACGGCCGATCGATCCGGCACGTTTCGCCGCGCTGCTCAAGTAATCGGGGTTCCTGGCCGCTGCGGCCGGCGCAGCGGCCGCAGCGCTTACCCACACTGAACGATGTGCTTCATAATCCGGTCTTATCCCGGTGCGAGGCCGCCCATGAGACAGACGACCACCAACACAATGAACCAGACAACGCCAAACATACTGGTCGTCGACGACGACCAGCGGCTGCGCGAATTGCTCGATCGTTATCTGGGCGAGCAGGGTTTCGGAGTGCATGCCGTGGCCAGCGCGCCGGCCATGGACAAGGTGATCGGCAAGGAAGAAGTCGACATGATCATCCTCGACCTGATGTTGCCCGGCGAGGATGGCATGAGCGTGTGTCGCCGGCTGCGCGCGGCGGGCAGGCGTACGCCCATCATCATGCTCACCGCCAAGGGGGACGAGGCGGACCGCATCGCCGGCCTCGATGTCGGTGCCGACGACTATCTCCCCAAGCCATTCAATCCGCGCGAACTGGTGGCGCGCATCAAGGCTGTGCTGCGCCGCCAGAGTCCCGTGCCAGCCGCACCCGGCGCACCGGACGACAGCCGCAAGCCGGTCAAATTCGGACCATTCGAGATCAACCTGGCAACGCGCACGCTCACGCGCCACGGCAAGCAACTGGGGCTCACCACGGGCGAGTTCGCCATGCTCAAAACCCTGGTCACGCATCCGCGCCTACCGCTTTCGCGCGACCGGCTCATGGAACTGGCCCGCGGACGCGAATACGGCGTGTTCGATCGCAGTATCGACGTGCAAGTGTCGCGGCTGCGCCGGCTGCTCGAGGAGGATCCTTCAAATCCGCGCTATATCCAGACCGTCTGGGGCGTAGGCTACGTTTTCGTACCCGACGATCAGTAGCAGCGCGGCGCAGGTATGAACTGGATTCCGCAGTCGCTGCTGTCGCGCTCGGTATTGCTCATCTCGGCACTGCTGGTGCTGAGCCAGCTGGTCTGGTTCGGTCTGTATCGCAGCTACAATGTGCGCGCCCAATCGGAATATCTCGCCAGCCAGATCGCCAGCGTCATCAGCACCGTCAGCGTTGCGCTGGAAACCATGCCGGCCTCCGCGCGACGCAAGTTCAGTGAGAAGCTGCCCGCCAATCAGAATATCCGCCTGCTGCCGGCCACGGCGTGGGACGACGAAGAAGTGGCGCTTCCGGAATCGCCTTTGCTGGGTAGCATCAGCGATCATCTCAAGCGCGACTTCTCGGGTGATGCACAGGCGCTGGTCATGCTCGAGGACGCAACACACGCCCTCTGGATCAAGATCAAGGTCAAGAATCAGGCTTATTGGGTGGTATTCCCGCCGGAAGCTCGCGGCTCGGCTTCCGCCGTGGCGTGGACGGGCTGGAGCATCTTCGGCCTGGCCCTGGCGATCGCCGGCGGTTATGTGCTGATGCTGCGGGTCAATCGTCCGTTGCGCGCCCTGGCCGCGGCGGCCGGCGAAATCGGCGCAGGCAAGACGCCGTCACGGCTGGACGAGAACGGCCCGACCGAAATCCGTGCGCTGTCGCAGGCGTTCAACCAGATGACAGCGAACCTGAAGCAGCTCGATTCCGATCGCGCCGTGCTGCTTGCCGGCATCTCCCACGATCTGCGCTCGCCCCTGTCGCGGCTGCGGCTGGGCATGGAAATGCTCGACGAAGAGCAGGATGGCGGATTGAAACCAGGCATGATCGAGGACATCGAGGACATGGATGCCATCATCAACCAGTTCCTCGATTTTGCCCGCGAAGACGGCAACGAAGCCTCGCGCGCCGGCGAAGACCTGAATCACATCGTGGCGGGCGTATGTGCGCGCTACTCGCGCCGCGGCCAGGCCATTGCGACACAACTAGGCGACTTGCCGCCGCTGACACTCAAGCCGATTGCCGCGCAGCGCATGGTAACGAATCTGGTCGACAACGCCATTCGCTATGGCGGCGGCAAGGTCGAGGTGACAACCGAGTGCGTCGGCGACTGCGTGATCATGCACGTGCTCGATCGCGGACCTGGCATCCCGGACAGTGAGTTTGCGCGCGTGATGCAGCCGTTTACCCGCCTGGAAGCGTCCCGCGCCGGCGGCAAAGGCTCGGGACTCGGGCTGGCCATCGTGGAGCGCTCAGCGCGCATGCACGGCGGTAATGTCAGATTGCTTGGCCGCGAAGGCGGCGGGCTGGAGGCACGCGTCGAACTGCCGGTCGTCGCGCCCCGGGACGCTTAGGCACACCCGGTCAGTGGCCATGCGCGCAATACGCCGTAGCGCGAGCCGCCCGCTGCGGGCCGGGAATGAATCAACGCCAATTCGTTTACCGGCCACGATATGGGAGCAATGCCATCGGGCAGCGGCGCGCACGACGCCTTGCGTATCAGGGTTACATGCGGGCAGAAGACGCGGCTTTCCATCTCGAACCCGGACCGACGCAACCAGGAATCCAGATTCGCCGCAAGATCGCGCAGTGCTTGCGGCGGCTGCGACGAAGCCAGCCAGCCGACATCATTACGCGGCCAGCAGCCCCATCGATCCAGAGTTAATTCGAACGGCGCAGTAAACAGTCCGGCCGGCGGTGCAAGCAGGCTCGTCAATGCGTCCGCAGTGACCGCACCGACAAATGCCAGCGTCAGATGAATGCTGTCGTCTCGCGTACGCCGCCCCTGCAGGACACCGTGCATGCGCCCGGCGACGGCAGACATGGCGGCACGCGGGCCGGCGTCCGGCCAAAGAGCAAAGAACAGGCCCTGCCTGCCGGCGTTCAGCGCCTGCCCGATTCCGCTGCAGGCCGCCATTCGAGCAGCGCAATCGCCTGCGCGGCTATGCCCTCGCCACGACCGGTGAATCCGAGCCTCTCGGTCGTCTTCGCCTTGACGTTTACCCGATCCCGCGCAAGGCCCAGATCGGCGGCGATGTTGTCGACCATCGCCGGGATGTAGGGCGCCATCTTCGGTGCCTGCGCGATGATCGTGGAATCCAGGTTGATGACGGCAAATCCACCAGTGCGCAACAAGTTCGCCACCGCGCGCAACAGGATCCGGCTGTCCGCGCCCTTGTATCGGGAGTCGGTATCGGGAAAGTGACGGCCGATATCGCCCATCGCCGCCGCGCCGAGCAATGCATCGCAGGCAGCATGCAGCAGCACGTCGGCGTCCGAGTGACCGTCGAGGCCTTTGTCGAACGCGATCGTCACGCCGCCGATGATCAGCGCGCGGCCACTGACCAGCGCGTGGACGTCGAATCCCTGTCCCACTCTCATGTTTCCCCCGTTGCCTGCTTAAGTATGAGTTCCGCCAGCGCGAAATCCTGCGCGTGGGTGACTTTCAGGTTGGATGAATCGCATTGCACCAGCTTGGGACGCAGCCCGAGCGCCTCGATCGCCGCGGCCTCATCGGTCGCCTGCTCCGCATCGCAGGATCGCAACGCTTGCAACAGAACCTGGTGACGGAACATCTGCGGTGTCTGTGCCTGCCAAAGTCCGGCACGCGATTCAGTGCGGATCGAACGCTGATCGCTTGCTGCGCGCTTGAGCGTATCGGCAACCGGGACTGCCAGCAATCCGCCGACGTGATCGTCGCCCACGTCGTCGATGAGCCGGTCGAGCATCGGTCCGGTAAGACAGGGACGCGCGGCATCGTGAACCAGAATCCAGTCATCGGCATCGACCTGGCCGGCAATTTTCTCGAGCGCGTTGAGCACGCTCGCCGCCCTTGTGTCGCCACCCGCATAGAGGGGTGCGAGCTTGGCGGCGAACGGCTGCCAGTCGTGCGCGTCGAAATGACGATCCTCCGGCGCCAGGATCACCCATACGCGCTCGATGGCGGCGTGGGCGCACAGGCGGGCGATGGCATAGTAAAGCAGCGGATGCCCGAGGAGCGCCAGGTACTGCTTGGGCAATTCGCCACCGACACGACTGCCGGTGCCGGCTGCGGGAATGACGGCGAAGAAGCGGGACATGAGTGCTGAATGGCTGGCAAATCCGGTTGTCGATCACCCCCCGGCAAGCGCCGCCACCGTGGATGACCGGAATCTTAGTCCATCTGGACTTTTTGCATCAAATTTCATTTGCAATGTTGCGGCTTTTGCTCTGCCGCAGCGCACACGGCGGCATGCGTGCGCAGAGTGCCTCCCCCATCATCAGTGACCTCGCTTCCACTATAATTGCGGCTCATATTCAGGTCGCAACGATGCAACTGCCCCACCTTGCCCCCGCTTCGGGAGCACGTACCACATTCCCCCTTCTGCATGAATCCGCCGACGCTCTGGCGCTAGCCATGCTGTTGCACGGCACCCGGCCGCTGCTGGTGCTGACCCAGACCGCGCAGGATGCCGAGCGCCTGCGCATGGAAGTGGCGTTCTTCGCGCCGCAACTGCGCATCTGCCTGCTGCCGGACTGGGAAACGCTGCCCTACGACAGCTTTTCACCGCATCAGGATCTGATCTCGGAACGCCTCGCCACGCTATACCGGATCACCCATCAGGACTTCGACGTTGCCATCGTGCCGGTGACCACGGCGCTGTACCGGTTACCCCCCACCAGCTTTATTGCCGGACACACCTTTTTCCTCAAGCAGGGCGCAAAGCTGCCTGCGGAGACCCTGCGCAAGCAACTGATGCTGGCCGGCTACACGCATGTCACCCAGGTCGTGTCGCCAGGCGAATTCTGCGTCCGCGGCGGCGTCATCGATCTCTTCCCCATGGGCAGCGCCCTGCCTTACCGCATCGACTTGTTCGACGACGAAATCGACAGCATCCGCACCTTCGACGTCGACACCCAGCGCAGCATTTACAAGGTCAACGATGTGCGGCTGCTGCCGGCACGCGAATTTCCCTCCGACGATGCCGCTCGCACCGCCTTTCGCGTGCGCTTTCGTGAAACATTCGAAGGCGATCCGTCGAAGAGCAGGCTGTACAAGGACGTAAGCCAGGGCTTCCTGCCGGCAGGCATCGAATATTACCTGCCGTTGTTCTTCGATCAGACAGCAACCCTTTTCGACTACTTGCCGGCCGGCACACACATCTGCCTGCACCACGCCGTTGCCGATGCGCTCCGGCAGTTCTGGACCGACACGCAATCGCGCTACAACCTGTTGCGCGGAGACCCCGATCGACCGCTGCTGCCGCCAGCCGATCTGTTCCTGCGGGAGGACGAATTCTTCGCCGGCCTCAAGCCATTCTCCCGCATCGAAATCGCGGCACCCGGCAGTGTCGCGGATCCGGGCGCGCCGGTATCGACCAACTCCCTGCCACCACTGGGTGTCGATCGTCGCGCGCAGAATCCGCTTACGCTGCTCGCTTCCTTTTGCGCGGGCTTCGGCGGCCGCGTGCTGCTGCTGGCGGAAAGCCTGGGACGCCGCGAGACCATGCTCGCCCTGATGCACGAGTACCAGCTCAAGCCGGCGGTGTGCGAATCCTGGTCCGCATTCGAACAATCGGCGCAGCCATTGATGCTGACGGTCGGCCCGCTGCACGCCGGCTTCATCGATCCCGACAGCCGCATCGCGATCGTCACGGAAAACGAACTCTATCCGTCGCAGGTCCGCACGCGCGCAACGCGGGAGCGGCGAACGTCCGCCGAAGGCATGTTGCGTGATCTGTCCGAAGTCAAGATCGGCGACCCGGTCGTGCACGCGCAACATGGCATCGGTCGCTACCTCGGACTGGCCACCATGGACCTTGGTGAAGGGGCGACGGAATTCCTGACGCTCGAATACGCATCCGGCGACAAGCTGTACGTGCCGGTGTCGCAACTGGCCGTCATCAGCCGTTACAGCGGCGCGGCGGAAGAAGCCGCCCCGCTGCACAAGCTGGGCAGTGGGCAATGGGAAAAGGCGCGCCGGCGCGCCGCCGCCCAGGTGCGCGATACGGCGGCGGAACTGTTGAATCTCTACGCGCAACGCGCGTTGCGCCAGGGTCACGCATTCACGCTCAAGGCGCATGACTACGAAGCTTTCCGCGAGGGTTTTCCCTTCGAGGAAACCGCCGACCAGGCGGCAGCGATCGACGCCGTGATTGCGGATATGCGCAGCGGCCGGCCCATGGATCGGCTGATCTGCGGCGACGTCGGCTTCGGCAAGACCGAGGTCGCACTGCGCGCCGCTTTCGTCGCCGTAGCCGATGGCAAACAGGTCGCCGTACTGGTGCCGACCACACTGCTCGCGGAACAACATTTCCAGACTTTTTCGGATCGCTTCGCGGACTGGCCGGTCAAGATCGCGGAACTATCGCGTTTTCGCTCCACCAAGGAGACGACCGTGGCGCTCGAAGGCCTGGCGGAAGGCAAAATCGACATCGCCATCGGCACCCACAAGCTGCTTGCGCGCGGCGTGAGGTTCAAGAATCTTGGCCTGACCATCATCGACGAAGAGCATCGCTTTGGCGTACGCCAGAAGGAACAGCTCAAGGCCTTGCGCGCGGAAGTCGACGTCCTCACGCTGACGGCCACCCCGATTCCGCGCACGCTGGCGATGTCGCTGGAGGGCTTGCGCGATTTTTCGGTAATCGCCACCGCGCCACAGCGACGGCTGGCGATCAAGACTTTCGTCTCCCCCATCGGCGACGGGCTCATCCGCGAAGCCGTGCTGCGCGAATTGAAACGCGGCGGCCAGGTTTATTTTCTGCACAACGAAATCGACTCCATCCAGCGCATGGAGGAGCGCCTCGCGAGGCTGCTGCCGGAGGCACGCATCCGCATCGCGCACGGCCAGATGCCGGAGCGCGAGCTCGAGCTGGTCATGCGCGATTTCTACCAGGCGCGCTTCAATGTGCTGCTGTGTACGACCATCATCGAAACCGGCATCGACGTGCCGACGGCAAACACCATCATCATGAATCGCGCCGACCGGTTCGGCCTGGCGCAACTGCACCAGCTACGCGGCCGTGTCGGGCGCTCGCACCACCAGGCTTACGCCTATTTGCTCACGCCGGACGAGGATGCCATCGGTGCCCAGGCAAAGAAGCGCCTGGAAGCGATCCAGATGATGGAGGAGCTGGGTTCGGGCTTCTATCTGGCAATGCACGACCTGGAAATTCGCGGTGCCGGCGAGGTGCTGGGCGAATCCCAGAGCGGTGAAATGCAGGAAATCGGCTTCGCGCTCTATGCGGAAATGCTCAATGCGGCCGTCAAATCGCTGAAGGCGGGTAAGGAGCCGGAATTGTCGGGCAACTTTAATCTCGGCACCGAAATCAACCTGCATGCGGCGGCGCTGCTGCCCGATGACTACTGCGCCGACGTGCACGAACGCCTGGTTCTGTACAAGCGTTTGGCCAATTGCGAGACCCCCGAGGAACTGGAGGCGATGCAGGAAGAACTGGTCGATCGCTTCGGCCTGCCGCCCGAGCCCGCCAAATGCCTGCTGGACACGCACCGCCTGCGCATTGAATCAAAAGCGTTCGGCATCGCGCGCATCGACGCCGGACCGGAGACGCTGGTGTTGCAATTCGTCCCAAGTCCGCCGATCGATCCGGCGAAAATCATCCGCCTGGTGCAGACGCGAAAGAATTTCCGGCTAAGCGGGCCGGATCGCCTGCGCATCGAAGCCGGCATGCCGGACGTGGCGGCGCGTACCGCCCAGGTACGCGCACTACTGAAGGATCTGGCCTAGGCCCGCGCGCATGCATGGCGTCGCTGGCGTCACTCAGTCCCAGCGATTGTCCCGAACGTAGACCTTGCCGCCTTCGACCTTGACTGGAAACGTCGCGGTAGGCTCGTATGCCGGGGCGGACAATGCCTCGCCCGTTCTGACGCAGAAGCGCGCGCCGTGCCGCGGACAGACGATTTCGTCGCCCTCGATCGGTTGGCCGTTGGTCAGGATCGTACCGTCGTGGGTGCATACGTCCTCGATCGCGTAGAACGCGCCGTCGACGTTGAACACGGCGACCATGCTGCCGTCGAGATCGACGATCTCGTAGTGGCCGGGTTTGATGGCCGCCGCTTCGGCGACGAGGATCCAGTCAGCCATAAATGCCGTGAATGTCGTGAATATCGCAAAAGCATCGCATTGTTCGATGCGAAGAATTTGGCACTACGGAAGAGACTACGACATTCACGACATTCACGGATTCACGATATTCACGGCCTTTCAGACCGCAATGACTTCCATCTCGGGATCGATACGCCTGACCAGTCCTTCGATGCCCGCCAGCGTACCGGAGATGGAACTCGGGCAGGTACCGCACGCGCCCTGGTAATGAACCTTGAGCGTGCTGCCCTCCATGCCGACCACATAGAGGTCGCCGCCGTCGCCCTGCAGGAAAGGCCGGACTTCTTCGTCGAGCAATTCGTTGATCTGTTCAAGCTTGAGCTTGTCGCTGTCGGACATCGTGGCGCCGCCCCCCTCGTCCTTAGCCAGCCAGGCTGCTGCCTTGGCGAATTCCTCCGACGCCTTCTCCGCCGCCGGCGCCTCGCGAATCGGTGTCGCCACCTCGCGCAACAGGTCCTGCCAGTCGGCCTCGCCGTCCTGGGTGACCGTGATCCAGTTGTCGATGTAGAACACGTTGGTCACGTGGGCAATGGCGAACAGTTTCGTGGCCAGCTCGTCGCGCTGCGCCTGTTCCGCATTTTCAAATGAACGCGCAAGGCCGTTGGTCAGCGGCTCCTTGAGGACAAACTTGCGCGCGTTCGGGTTCGGCGTGTATTCGAGATCGGCGATCTTGGGCATCAGCGCTCTGTCGCGACCGGATCGCGGTCGCCTTCGGTGGATATGGTGGGTTCGGAGTTGAGCGCGGCGTGCAGGGTATGCCACGGCAGGATCGCGCATTTCACCCGCGACGGCAGGTCGCTGACGCCGGCGAACACGCTCAGGCGGCCGAGATGATTCGGCTGGCTGGCGGTATCCAGATTGCCGGTCGACATGTCGCGGAATTCTCGGATCAACCGCTCGGCTTCCTCGATGCTCTTTCCTTTGACATTGGTGGTCATCATCGACGACGACGCCTTGCAGATCGCGCAGCTCTCGCCTTCGAATGCGATGCCGCCGATCTTGCCGTCATCGAGTTTCAGCGACAGCCAGATGTGGTCGCCGCATAGCGGGTTCAGGCCTTCCGCCCGATGGGTCGCGTCGGCAATCTTGCCCCAGTTGCGCGGCTTCCTGTTGTGATCGAGGATCACTTCCTGGTAGAGGTGCTTGCTTTCCATGCCGGTTCGCTCGACTGATGTTCAGCCGAATATTCTCCTGACCTTGTGCAGCGCTGCCACCAGCTCGTCGATTTCCGCCTGGGTGTTGTAAAGGTAAAACGACGCCCGCGCAGTTGCCGGGATGCCAAAACGCTGCATGACCGGCTGCGCGCAGTGGTGACCGGTGCGCACCGCCACGCCCTCCTCATTGAGGATGGTGCCGACATCGTGCGGGTGAACACCCTTCATCGTGAACGACAGCACGCCGGCTTTGGCCCGCGCGGTGCCGATGATGCGCACGTCCTTCAATTCGCCAAAGGCCTGGGTCGCATAAGTGATCAAGTCGTGTTCCTGCGCGGCGATGTGGTCCATGCCGACGCTTTCCAGATAGTCGATCGCCGCGCCCAGGCCAATGCCGGCTGCGATGGGCGGCGTGCCGGCTTCGAATTTATGCGGAATAACGTTGTAAGTCGTCTTTTCGAAGGTCACGGACAGGATCATGTCGCCACCACCCTCGAAAGGTTTCATTTTTTCGAGCAGCGCCGCCTTCCCGTAGAGGATACCGATGCCAGTCGGCCCGCACATCTTGTGGGCGGAAAACGCATAGAAGTCGCAATCGAGGTCCTGCACGTCCACCTTCATGTGGGGAATCGCCTGTGCGCCATCGATCAGTACCGGCACGCCGTGCTGGTGCGCAGTGGCGATCATTTCCTTGACCGGGTTGATGGTGCCGAGAGCATTGGAAACGTGGGTGATGGCAACAAATCGGGTGTGGCTGTTGAACAGCTTCGCGTATTCCTCCAGCAGCAGTTCGCCCGCGTCATTGCACGGAATCACGCGCAGCTTCGCGCCTTTCTCTTCGCACAGCATCTGCCAGGGCACGATATTGGAATGATGTTCGAGCTGGGAAACGATTATTTCGTCGCCCGCGCCGATAAAGGCCCGTCCATACCCGTGCATCACCAGATTCACGGAATCGGTGGTGCCGCGGGTATAAATGACCTCCCGCGCTTCCTTTGCATTGATGAAACGCTGGACCTTGGCGCGCGCGCCCTCGTAAGCCGCAGTCGCGGTCTCCGACAGGTAATGCACGCCGCGATGAATGTTCGCGTGCTCCGCCGTCTGGTAACGCACCAGCCGGTCGATCACCTGCTGGGGCATCTGGCTGCTGGCCGCGTTGTCCAGGTACACCAGCGGCTTGCCGTTGACCTCGAGCTTGAGTATCGGGAAATCGGCCCGGATGCGCTCGCTGTCGAGCGCGCCGATCGGTCGATCTGCCTGACGTACGGAACTGCTGGATGTCATGCGGACTCTTTCTGCGTCTGTTCGAAGACGGTTTTTTTCAAACGGTCTACCAGCGACTTGACCGGAATGCGTTCGATGACCTGCGCGGCGAACGCGTAGGTCAGCAGATTGCGGGCAGCCGTATCGGAGAGCCCGCGACTCTTGAGATAGAACAACTCGTCAGCTTCCAGCTGGCCCACGGTGGCACCGTGGGCGCACTTGACGTCGTCGGCAAAAATTTCCAGTTGCGGCTTGGTATCGACATGCGCCTTGTCCGAAATCAGAAGATTGCGCGACTGCTGTGCGGAATCGGTCTTCTGGGCATCTTCGCGGACCAGGATCTTGCCATTGAACACGGCATGCGCGCCACCGCCGACGACGGTCTTGTGCAATTGCCGACTGCGGCCATGCGCATGCGCATGGTCGATGCTGCTGTGCATGTCGGCAAGCTGGCGCCCGCCGATCAAGGCCAGCCCGTCGACTGAAAAATCAGTGCCCTCGCCAGCCTGCACGATCGACAGGTTGTGCCGGGAGATCCGCGCGCCGAGTGCAACCGTCCAGGTGGCGTAATTGCCGCCGCGCGCGACCCGCACCGAGGTATTGGCGATGTGGAACGCAGCCGGCGCCTCGCGCTGCAATTTGACGTGGGATACCCGCGCGTTCTCGGCCACCTGGATTTCGCTGACCGCATCGGTCAGATAAGCGCCGTCGGCCAGGCTGACGAAGTCCTCTATCACGGTACATTGCGCGCCGGGTTCGGTTACTACCAGCGTGCGGGGATAGGTGGCGCTGTCGCTGCGCAGGGCGACGAAAAGCAAATGGATCGGTGCGCTCGCGACCCGGTCGCGGGCCACGTGAACCACCGCACCATCAGCCAGGAAAGCCGTGTTGACAGCGGCAAATACGTCGGCATCGATCGCGGCCAATTTCGCGAGGTGCATTTGCGCGACGGCATCCGTGGAAGCAAGTCCATCCGCAAGGCTGGCGACGGTAATGCCGTCCATGGCGCCTACTTGCGACAGCGCAGCCGAATAATGCCCATCGATGAAAACCAGCCGGGTATCCGCCTCGGGAATGGCGAAGCCGGCCACTTGCGCTTCATCGACGACGCCCGCGCTTGTAACAGGCCGCAGGGGAAGCCGATAGAGCGGCGACAGATCGGTAAAACGCCACTCTTCGTCGCGAACGCTGGGAACCGTCAATTCGTTGGCACGCTCCACGGCGCGCATGCGCAATGCCCGCAACCACGGGCCTCCTGCATCCGCAAGGTCCTCGCGGCCATGCAGCAGGTCGTCCAGGTAGTCGCTGTGGCTGCCTGCAATCATCACGCGGCAGCCTTGCCCTTGAACTCGGCGGCCACCCAATCGTAGCCGCGCGCTTCGAGTTCCAGCGCCAGGGATTTGTCGCCGGTCTTGATAATGCGGCCGCCCTCCATGACATGGACGTAGTCGGGCTCGATGTAATTGAGCAGGCGCTGATAGTGCGTAACCAGCACCAGCCCGATATCCTGCGTGTGTAGTTTGTTCACACCGTTGGCGACGACGCGCAAGGCGTCGATATCCAGGCCGGAGTCGGTTTCGTCGAGGATCGCGAGCTTCGGCGAGAGCAAGGCCATCTGCAGGATCTCGTTGCGCTTCTTCTCGCCACCGGAAAAACCGGCGTTGACGCTGCGGCCGAGAAAGACCGGGTCCATTTCCAGCAGTTTCATTTTTTCGCGCACGAAATCATCGAACTCCAGCGGATCAAGTTCCTCCGCGCCACGCGCGCCCTGGACGGTGTTGTAAGCCAGCCGCAGGAAGGAACTGTTGGTAACCCCTGGCACTTCGATCGGATACTGGAAACCGAGGAAAACGCCGGCGCGCGCACGCTCTTCCGGCGTGAGTTCGAGCAGGTTCTTGCCCTCGAACAACACTTCCCCACCGGTAACGTGATAGGACGGATGCCCGGACAGCACCTTGGCGAACGTGCTCTTGCCGGAGCCGTTCGGCCCCATGATGGCGTGCACTTCGCCCGCCCGCACCGTGAAATTGATGCCTTTGAGGATGGTTCGCTCTTCGATCTTCGCAGTCAGATCGCGAACTTCCAGCAGGGCCGGAGCGTTATTCCTGATCATCCGACACTTCCTTCCAGTTTGAGGCCGAGCAGCTTGGTCGCCTCGACCGCAAACTCCATCGGCAATTGCACGAACACATCCTGCACGAAACCATTGATGATCATCGAGACCGCATCCTCGGCGCCGATGCCACGGCTGGCGAAATAAAACAGTTGGTCTTCGCCGATTTTCGACGTCGATGCCTCGTGCTCGACCTTCGCCGTGTTGTTGTTGACCTGGATGTAGGGAAAGGTATTCGCGCCGCAGCGGTCGCCGATGAGCATGGAATCGCATTGCGAAAAATTGCGCGCGCCTTGCGCTTTCGCGCCGATTTTCACCAGGCCGCGATAGCTGTTGTTCGACACGCCGGCGGAGATGCCCTTGGAGATGATCTTGCTGCGGGTATTTCTGCCGATGTGGACCATCTTGGTGCCGGTATCGGCTTGCTGATGGTGGTTGGTCAGCGCAACCGAGTAAAACTCGCCCACCGAATTGTCGCCGAGCAGGATACAGGACGGATATTTCCAGGTGATCGCCGACCCGGTTTCCACCTGGGTCCAGGAAATCTTCGAATTCACGCCTTTGCACAAACCGCGCTTGGTGACGAAATTGTAGATACCGCCCTTGCCGTTCTCGTCGCCGGCATACCAGTTCTGCACTGTCGAATACTTGATCTCGGCATCGTCCAGGGCCACCAGCTCCACCACCGCGGCATGCAACTGGTTGGTATCGAACTTCGGCGCCGTACAACCCTCGAGATAGGACACGTGGGCGCCCTCCTCGGCAATGATCAGCGTGCGCTCGAACTGGCCGGATTCCTGGGTGTTGATACGGAAATAAGTCGACAACTCCATCGGGCAACGCACGCCCCTGGGGATAAAACAGAACGAGCCGTCGGTGAATACCGCGGAATTGAGAGCGGCATAGAAATTGTCGCCGGCCGGCACTACGCTGCCGAGATATTTTTGAACCAGATCCGGATGGTCTTTCACCGCTTCCGAAAAGGAACAGAAGATGACGCCGACTTCCGCGAGCTTCGTCCTGAACGTGGTGGCCACCGACACGCTGTCGAAAATCACATCCACCGCGACACCGGCAAGCGCCGCGCGCTCGTTCATCGGCACGCCGAGCTTCTCGAAGGTGCGCAGCAGTTCCGGATCCACTTCGTCCATCGAGGCGAGCTTTTTCTTCGCCTTTGGCGCCGAATAGTAGCTGATGCCCTGAAAATCTATTTTCGGATACTTGACGTTCGGCCAGGTCGGTTCGGTCATCGTCAGCCAGTGACGATAAGCCTTCAGCCTGAACTCAAGCAGCCATGGCGGCTCGCCCTTCTTGTGTGAAATGAGCCGGATGACATCCTCGCTCAATCCTTTTGCCACGACATCCGATTCGATGTCGGTGACGAACCCGTGCTTGTAGGGTTGATTGACCAGATTCTGAATGACTGCACTCATTGTCTGCTCTCCGCCGCGAATCAGGCCTTGCCGACGGTAAAACTCTCGCCGCAGCCGCACATCGCCGTTGCCTTCGGATTTTCGATCTTGAAGGATTCGTTCAAGCCTTCGCGCGCGTAATCGAGCACCGAACCGTCGACAAATTCCAGGCTCTTCCGGTCCACGACGACCGTCACGTCCCGGGTCTCGAACAACTGGTCAGTGGCGCCGATTTCCTGCGCGTAATCGAAGGTGTAGGCCAGTCCGGAGCAGCCGACTGTCTTGATGCCAAGACGAAGGCCGATGCCGCCGCGCTTTGCGAGTGCGTTGCGGATATGTTTTGCCGCGTTCTCAGTTACCGTTATCGCCATCTGCGTTTACTCCTCGATTCCTGACTGACCATTTTTAGCCACATCAAACGGCGATCGCCGTCAGACGCCTCAGCCTGGACAGCGTGCTGCCCAATGCCTGCACAAAATTCTCGACTTCACTTGCCGTGTTCTGCGCACCGAAGCTCACGCGTACCGCACCGCGCGCCAGGTCCGGCGCTACGCCCATCGCCAGCAGGGTCGTACTCGGTTCCGTGCTGGTGCTGGAACAGGCCGCGCCACTCGCGACCGCGAATCCCGCCTTGTCCAGTTCGATCACCAGCGTCTCACCGTCGATGTCGGGAAAGGCAAAATACGTCGTATTCGGAATGCGCGGCGCGTCTTTGCCGAACACCTGCGCACCCAATGCGGCCGCACCCTGTTCAGTGCGATCCCGCAATGCGCGCGTTCGCTGCGCGACTGACTCCATGCGCCCGGCGGCCAGGGCGCAAGCGGCGCCGAAACCCACGATCGCCGGCACATTTTCGGTACCTGAGCGCCGTCCGCCTTCGTGACCGCCGCCGTGGATGATCGGCTTCAACTCCAGCCGCTTGTCCACCACCAGGGCACCCACCCCTTTCGGGCCGTAAATCTTGTGCGCCGACAGTGTCATCGCGTGCACGCCGAGCGCCTCGAAATCCACCGCGATTTTGCCCAGCGCCTGCACCGCATCGGTATGCATCCAGGCGCCCCTGGCGCGCGCCAGCGCGGCAATTTGCGCGACAGGCTGGATTACACCAGTCTCGTTGTTGGCCAGCATCACCGATACCAGCCCGGTCGGTTCGCGCAAGGCGCTCGCGGCATCCGCAGTATCGGTCAGCCCGCGGCCATCGGTTGCCAGCTTGCGCAATTTCCAACCCTGACGCGCAAGATCCTGTGCCGGCCTGGCCACGCACGGATGCTCGATGCCACTGACGACGATCTGGCTTGGCTTCATATAGCCGGCCGCGCCGCGGATAAACAAGTTATTTGCCTCGGTGCCCCCGGAGACAAATATCACCTGCGCGGGCTGCACATTCACAAGGCCGGCGACCTGCGCACGCGCCTTTTCCACCGCCAGGCGCGCACGCGTTCCGTAACCGTGCCGGCTCGAGGCATTGCCAAATTCCTGCGTGAGGAAAGGCAGCATCTGCGCCAGCACGCCCTCATCGAGCGGCGTGGTCGCGTTATGGTCAAAATAAACCGGCATGGCGCCTTCGCTTACGCAGCCGCGGGTTCCTTGGCCTTGGCGGCGTTCGGACGATTGTCGTGAAGCTGCATGACCGCCACCTCGTCGGTTTTCTGCAGCTGTTTCGCAACCAGCTCGGAAAGTTTCACCGCACGCAAATATTCAAAGAGGTGCTTGTTCAGATCGGTCCACAGATCGTGAGTAATGCACTTCTTGTCGTCCTTGCAGTTCTCCTTGCCGCCACATTGCGTCGCGTCGATTGGTTCATCCACGGCGATGATGATGTCGGCAACCGACACCTGATCGGTTGGACTGGCCAGGTTGTAACCGCCGCCAGGACCGCGAACGCTGCTGACCAGTGCCCTGCGCCTTAACTTACCGAACAATTGTTCCAGGTAAGACAGCGATATCTTCTGACGCCCGCTGATGTCGGCCAAAGTGACCGGGCCCGTGCCGTTATTCATCGCCAGGTCAATCATGGCGGTCACTGCAAAGCGTCCTTTCGTCGTTAATCTCATGGTCGCCTCTAGGTAAAAATCAATAAATACAATGGAATAGAAACCTACTAATATAATCAAGTATAGCCAATCCCGACGACTTTAGTCAACTATGCGATTGAGGTAGGCGGGATCGAACTTGTCGGCGGTGGCGCGGGCATCCTCGACTTTGACGCCCATGCGGGCAAGTTGTTCGAGGATATAGTCGATGCGCAGGTCAGCAGCCGCCGAATGATCAATGAGGCCGTGGATCGCCTTGACCATCGGGTCATTGGCATCGGCACCAATGCCGTAGGCGGAAAAACCCATTTTTGCGGCACTCTCCTCGCGCGCGGTCTTGGTCTCGTCGTCCAGGACCCGCGCCGGGATGCCTACGGCGATTGCGCATTCCGGGACATCTTTCACCACGACGGCGTTGGAGCCGATCTTGGCGCCCCTTCCGATGGTGATCGGGCCCAGAATCTTTGCGCCGGCGCCAACCACGACGCCGTCGGCCAGGGTCGGATGGCGCTTGCCCTTGTTCCAGGACGTGCCACCGAGCGTGACACCGTGATAGAGCGTGCAGTCATCGCCGATGATGGCCGTCTCACCAATGACGACGCCCATGCCGTGATCGATGAAAAAGCGCCGGCCGATGGTCGCCCCCGGATGAATTTCGATTCCGGTCAGGCCGCGGCCGATGTGCGAAAGGAAACGCGCCAGCCATGTCAGGTTCCAGCCCCAAAGCCGGTGCGACAAGCGGTGAAACAACATCGCGTGAAAGCCGGGATAGCAGGTGACAACCTCCCAGGCCGAGCGCGCCGCCGGATCCCGATCGAATACCACGCGTATATCTTCCTTGACACGGTCGAACATAAAAACCCTTTTATTACGGTGGGTTGGAAGGTGACTATTTTACTCAACTTTAGACTTTATGGCGCTCAGGAAACCACGCAGGATGTTCACCTCGGTTTTCTCGATGCGGGCGCGGGCAAACAACCGGCGCATGCGCTGCATCAGGCGTTTGGGCACCTTGGGATCGAGAAAGCCGGTTGAATAGAAGGCGTCCTCGAGCTGCCGGTAAAAACCCTCGGCCTCGTCGTGCGTGGCGAGCTCGGAAAGATGCTGCGAATACACCTGCTCGCCGAGGGCACTCATGCGCAATTCGTAGGCGAACACCTGCACCGCCTGCGCGAGATTGAGCGAGGAGTATTGCCAGTTCGTGGGAATCATGGCGATCCACTGGCAGCGGCTGACCTCGCTCGCGGTCAGGCCGGAGCGTTCAGTGCCGAACACCAGCGCCACTTCGCCGCTCGCGGCTTCCCCGACCAGACGGTGGCAGGCTTCCCGGCAATCCACGACCTCGTGGGCGAGGTCGCGGTGACGTGCCGTCGCCGCCACTGCGAGCACCGTTCCCGCCAGGGCCTCGTCCAGACTGTCGCAGACAAGGGCGTTCTCGAGCAGATCGGTCGCACCCGTGGCGAACGTCTCGGCATCCGCATGCGGAAAATGCGCGGGATTGACCAGAACAAGCCGCGACAAGCCCATGGTCTTCATCGCACGCGCCGCGGCGCCGATATTGCCCGGGTGGCTCGTATGGGACAAGACGACGCGAACGCGCCCAAGCGCGGAAGGTTTATTCATTGGAACGCAATCGTCGGAATCTTTAGAATGGCGCCTTCGTTCTTTATCACCATTCGATCCCCATGCATCCGATGCTCAACATCGCGGTGAAAGCCGCTCGCCGTGCCGGCAGCATTATCAGCCGCGCCTCGGAGAACCTCGAAGTACTGACTATCAAGCACAAAAGCCTCAACGATCTGGTTTCCGAAGTCGACCGCGCGGCGGAAGATGCGATCATCGGCGTCATCAGGAGCGCCTATCCGGAACACGCGATTTTAGCAGAGGAAAGTGGCGCATCCGGCGAATCGGAATACGTCTGGGTCATCGACCCCCTCGACGGCACCACGAATTTTCTGCACGGGTTTCCGCAATATTGCGTCTCGATCGGCTTGTTGCACAAGGGCATCCCGACGCACGGCGTCATCTTCGATCCGACCCGTAACGATCTTTACACCGCCTCGCGCGGCCGCGGCGCCTTCCTGAACGACAAGCGCCTGCGTGTATCGAAGCGGGACAAGCTCATCGACGCATTGATCGGCACCGGCTTTCCCTTCAGCATGTTCGATTACCTGGACGCGTACAACGCGATGCTCAAGGACTTGATGACCAAATGTGCGGGCGTGCGGCGGCCCGGGGCGGCGGCGTTGGATCTCGCTGCAGTCGCTGCGGGCCGATTCGACGGATTCTGGGAAATCGGACTGAAACCCTGGGATATGGCCGCCGGCGTGCTGATGGTGACCGAAGCGGGCGGATTGGTCACCGATTTCGCGGGCAACGACAAATTCATGGAAAGCGGCCAGATCGTTGCCGCGAGTCCGAAGATTTTCACGCAGTTGCTGCAAACCATCCAACCGCACCTGAGCGCAAAAATGAAGGGATAGCGCGCCACGGTCGCGCGGCACGAGGAGGATGTGCGGTGCGACGCCACCGTAGCCAGTGCCACCGGAGGACGATCAATGAAACGCCATCTGATCCTGTTGCTTGCACTCGCCTGCGGTGCGATCGCCG
Source organism: Betaproteobacteria bacterium (assembly GCA_039931685.1). Classification (GTDB taxonomy): domain Bacteria; phylum Pseudomonadota; class Gammaproteobacteria; order Burkholderiales; family JACQAP01; genus JACQAP01. The sequence continues at coordinate 29,503 of JBDTRK010000035.1, forward strand.
CACAGGAAAATCCGCCGGTGCGCGTGCGCGGCGTCGTCGCAAGCTTCGACGCGCCGATTCTTGTCGTCACGGACCGCAGCGGCGGCACGCTCACCCTGACCCTGCCCGATGAAACAGGGCTCATCGAAGTCATGCCCACCGACATCACCACCATCCAGCCCGGCTCGTTCATCGGGACGGCCGCGATGCCACGGGCCGACGGCAAGCTCGATGCGCTGGAAGTCGTCGTCTTTCCGCAAACCGCGCGCGGCGCCGGTGAAGGCCACTATCCCTGGGACCTGAAGCCGCAGAGCACCATGACCAACGCCACCGTGGCCGAACTGGCACGCGTGCCGCACGGCCGAACCTTGACGTTGCGCTACAAGGGCGGCGAAAAAACGGTGATCGTTCCGGACGGCGTGCCGGTCGTCACTTTAAGGCCTGGCGATCATTCGCTGATCGTGCCGGGGGCCAAGGTGTTTATCGTCGCCGA
>JBDTRK010000036.1:0-29838 GCA_039931685.1 Betaproteobacteria bacterium
CCAGTCCCTGCGACGAGTTATACGTACGGCAACGGCAAACAGTTTCGCCGAACTGAACTGATATAGGCTGGCAAAGGCACGCTGGTCGCGCAGCGCGCAACGCGCCAGCAGGTCGGCAAGCTGTTCCGCGGCAGGGGCTTCAGGAAGATTCACTGCGATTCTTGCCTTTTTGCCAGTAGATGTCGGTTACGCCGGCCTCGCGGTTGAGGACGCGGCAAAGCACGAACAGGAGATCGGACAGCCGATTCAGATAGTGTTGCAACGACGGTGACAATTTCTCGGCGCTGCCCAGGGTTATCACCCGGCGTTCCGCCCGGCGGCACACGGTGCGGGCAATGTGGCAGAGCGCCGCGCTGCGCGACCCGCCCGGCAGGATGAATTCCTTGAGCGGGGACAGGCTCGCATTGTGACGGTCCAACTCGTTTTCCAGTCGCGTGACGTGCTGCGGTCCAACGCTGGTGTAACCGGGAATGCTCAGTTCGCCGCCGAGGTCAAACAAATCATGCTGGATGGCGAGCAGGCCGGTGCGCACATCATCGGAGACGGCGTCGGCCAGCAGTACGCCGAGCGCGCTGTTCAATTCATCGACGGCGCCGATGGCCTCGATGCGCAGGCTGTCCTTGGCGACGCGTGATCCGTCTCCCAGGCCGGTGCTGCCGGTGTCACCGGTACGCGTGTAGATCTTGCTCAGGCGGTTAGCCATTCGGGCGCTTGTTCGGCGTGGCAAAGCAATTCGTTGGACGCTGCATTCTATAGCAACTGAAAGTCCTGCCGCCAAGACATCCGGGCGGTGGGCCTTTGCGGGACCTTCATGGCACCCCTCGACTTTCCGGCGTCAACGCTGCGGCAATGCCGTGGAGCGCGGATCGCCGCCGAGATCCTGCAACTCCAGTTGCAGATAGCGGTGCAGCGCATTGCGCCGGTGCGTGGACGCGTACATCGGCCAGTCGTGATAGGCCGGCAGGGCCGATTTTTCCACCGAGTCCAGCAGGCTGGAGCTTTCGGAGTACAAGGATTTCATGACGCGATCGAGCGAATCCAGATAGGCGGCCGTCTGCGTGATTGCCTCGGGACCCGAAACCGGACCGTAACCGGGTACTACGCGTGCCGGCTTCATGGCCTCTAGTCGCCGAAGTGCGCGCTGCCAACCCTCGAAATCGCTGTCGCGAATATCGGGAATGCGGCCGGCGCAAACCATCCCGCCCCCAAACATCACACCGCTTTCGGTGTCGACGACGACCAGGTCGCCCGGAGTGCTGGCCCAGCCCAGGTAAATCAGCTCGAGGTGGCGGCCGCCAGTCAAGATGGCCGTAGTGGCATCGACCTCCCGATTCGGCAGGATCAACCGTGTCCCGGTGAGTTCCTCGCCCAATATGGGCTTGAGATTTTCCAGGCAGTGCGCACAGCGGGCCTTCATGAGTTTCGTCGTTTCCCGATGCGCCAGCAGCGCAATGCCGCGCTCGTCGAATGCTGCATTGCCAAACAGGAATTCCTGCACTGCGTGAGTAATGATCACCAGTTCCACCGGCTTGTCGGTGACGCGGGCAATCGCCTCGAGTATCTGCCGACCATGCCGATAGGAAACGCCGGTGTCGATGACGACGACGCCGGTTGGGCCGACGAGGAAACCGCTGTTGCCGACAAAACCGCGGTTCGCCGCGGTAATTTCTCCGCTGTCGCCAATGAAGGCGTAGACGTCCTCGGCCACCTTTTGCGGCTGCAACGGTTCCTGTGCCGGCAACATGGCTGGCAGCAGCGCTGCGACGCCGACCATGCAACGCAGGCAGTTCATGATCATGGAGGCCATCGTCCGTAACGTAAACGAGACGGGACGCGACGGCAAGAAAAGAAGGCGTTTATGTTTTACCATGGCGATCTTATGAAACTCCCGTTCACGATTCATGCTGCCATGGTCGTTGCCATGTACGCAGCCGTGTTCGCCCATACCGCTGGCGCAGATGAACTGCCGTCGCTCGAAAATTTCAGCGTAAGCGAGATCGCCCCCGGTAGCTATGTCCATTACGGCAGCTTCGAGGAGCGCTCGCCGGCCAACCTGGGCGACAACGCCAACATCGGCTTCATTGTCGGCGAGAAGTGCGTGCTGGCGATCGACAGCGGCGGCTCGCTGCCGGTGGGACGTGCGCTGCGCGAGGCGATTCGCCGAACCACTGCGCTGCCGGTTTGCTATGTCGTGCTGACGCATGTGCACCCGGACCATTTTTTCGGGGCCGCCGCATTCCTCGACGATCATCCGCAGTTTGTCGCGCATCAGAACTATGCGGCGCAATTGGCGGCGCGATCGCGTTCATACCTGAATTCGTTGCGGCGCGACCTTGGCGCGGCAGCGGAGGGAACACAGATTGTCGAGCCCACGCAGGTGGTAAGCACGCAGCTGGAACTCGATCTGGGCGGCAGGAAGGTTGTGGTGCAGGCCTGGCCGCCCGCGCACACCGATGACGACTTGACAGTATTCGATACGCTGACCCGGACCTTATGGACCGGCGATCTGCTTTTCGTTGATCACACGCCAATCATCGACGGTACGATCACCGGTTTTCTTTCGGTCATCAAGAAATTGCGCGTTATCAACGCAGATCATTATGTGCCCGGACACGGACGCAGCGAGCTGCCGTGGCCACAGCCGCTGGATGCGCAGGAGCGCTACTTCACGCTGATCCTGAACGAAACCCGCGCCGCCATTCATGATCGCAAGACCATCCAGCAGGCGACGGACGAGGTCGGCCGATCCGAAGCCGGCAATTGGGCCGCATTCGACCTTTTCCACCGGCGCAACGTGACGGCGGCCTATACAGAACTGGAATGGGAATAGTCATCTAGCGGAAAATCGGGCCGGACGCACGACGCGGTATACTTTGGGGTATTCGTAGATGAATCGGGAGGCTGAAATGAATGGATACTGGCGCCTGGCGCTGACCGTATTGCTGGCCGTGTTTGCAGTGCTGCCGGCCGGTGCCAATGAGAAGGCCGAACCGGATCCGGCGCTGAGCCAGTATTGGGGGCCGATCAGGCAAGTCATGTTTGGAGATCGCGTCATCAATCCGGATGCGCGCGACATTATCCGCGTCTACCTCAACTTGCGTGCCGACGACGCTTCCACGGTTCCGGTGGTGGTCAAGGCGCAGATCGACCAGACCGAGAAAGAATACATCAAGTCGATTTACCTGATCGTCGAGCGCAACCCCTCGCCGACCGCAGGCGTGTTCCATTTCACGCCCGACAGTGGCCGTGCCCAGGTCGAGACGCGATTGCGTTTCGAAGACTTCAGCTTTGTCAGGGCGGTCGCAGAAATGAATGACGGCAGGCTGTACATGTCGCAGCGCTGGGTCAAGGCCGCCGGCGGCTGTTCTGCGCCCAATGGCAAGAAGCTGTCCGATTCACTGCTGGGAAAAATGAAGCTGCGCTTCGATGAGGACAACATCACTTATCACAAGCCAAATCTGGTGCAGTTGATGATCCGTCACCCGAACGAGTCTCCGCTGGCAGCCAATTTTGTCGAAGGTCAGGTGCCCCAGTTCGTGCGCAGCGTGAAGGTCACCTACGCCGGCAAGACGGTGATGGACGCGGAGGTGGATTTTTCGTTGTCGGACAATCCGAATTTCCGCTTCTACTTCACGCCCGAGGAGAAGGGCCGGCTCAACATCGAGGTCGAGGACACCTACGACCGCAAGTTCAACCATACAATGGAAATCTCGGAAGGCGTGCCTCTGCCTGGTGGCTGAGTCGCTACTTCACGACGTGCGGCGTTGACCGGGCAGCGTGCTTGGGCTAAAGTTGCGCGGTTTTTTGGTCCCGATCGAGTATCCTGAAACGAGGAAAGTTCCACGCCATGAATATGCGCATTTTTGCGATCGCCTCCGTGTCCGCTGTCCTGTCCGTCCTGTGCCTCCCGGCGTATGCGGAAGGGGACGCCGCCGCGGGAAAGAACAAGACGGCAATGTGCGCCGGATGCCACGGCATCGCCGGGTTTCGCACTGCCTATCCCGAGACTTATCACGTTCCCAAGCTCGGCGGCCAGAATGCAGGCTATATCGTGAGCGCGCTGAAGGCCTACAAGGCAGGTGACCGTCAGAATACGACCATGAAAGCCATCGCCGCGAGCCTGACGGAGCAAGACATGGCCGACCTGGCTGCATACTATTCGGGCAAGTAAGCCCGTCCGAGAATTGAAAAGGGAAGCTATGAACAAGTTGTGGATTGCGATGATTGCCACAGCCGGATTGGCCGTGGCCGGCGGTGCCTTGGCGGGGGGGGATGCGGCGAAAGGTAAGGAAAAAGCGGCCCTTTGTGCCTCCTGCCATGGCGCCGATTTCAATACGCCGATCATGCCGGAATATCCGAAATTGGCCGGCCAGCCGCATGATTACCTGGAAAAGGCATTGCACGACTACAAGTCCGGCAAGCGCAAGAATCCGCTGATGGCCCCGATGGCGCAAACACTTTCCAAGCAGGACGTGAAAGATCTGGCGGCATACATTTCCAGCCTGAGCGGAGACCTCAAGGTCAAATATTGAGTCGTCTGAATCCGTACGCAAAAAAGGAGCCATTGGCTCCTTTTTTTCGCGCATCCTGCGACGGCGGATCGATCTATCCGAGTCCACGGCGGATGCATTCCAGATAGGCGGCCTCGTCGGGCGCGGCATGATCGCGCTGGGCGCGCCAGACCGTTTCCCCAAGACATTCCAGCAGCACGTGCAGCGCGTCGTGTTCCGATGTGGCGCGGCCGGCAAGTTCACAAAAGGCGGCGCTGATGCCGCGTGGCTGGTCGATCGACAACTGCTCCGCGATGGCCAAGTGCAGCGAAAGGTGCAGGAAAGGGTTGACTGCGCCGTATTCCGGGGGAAAGTCGCGTTCGCGGTTGCGCTGCGCGTCGTCGAGCAGGCCGTGATGCTCCGGGTGCAGGAGGATGATCTCGATTGCGGTGCGTTCCAGTCCTTCCAGCGGCACCTGCGAGCGGTACTTGCGCCAGGTGTCGTAGAAAAAATTGCGAACGTCAGCGCGCGACGGATTGAACATCGGCTTTGGTCTTGGCCTTGTATTCGCATAAGTCGTGGATCAGGCAGGAAGCGCAATCCGGCCGGCGTGCCTTGCACACATAGCGCCCATGCAGGATCAGCCAGTGGTGCACATCGCGCCGGAACTCCACGGCAACAAATTTCAGCAAGCGCTTCTCCACTTCGACGACGTTCTTGCCGATAGCGATGCCGGTGCGATTGGCGACACGGAAAATATGGGTGTCCACGGCGATCGTGGGCTCGCCGAACGCGGTATTCAGAATGACGTTCGCGGTCTTCCTGCCGACGCCGGGCAAGCTTTCCAGCGCGTCGCGGGTGCGCGGAACTTCGCTGTCGAATTGTCCCAGCAACATCGCGCAGGTGGCGATGATGTTCCTGGCTTTCGTGCGGTACAGGCCGATACGCTGAATGTAAGGCGTCAGGCCGGGTTCGCCGAGGGCAAGGATCGCCTGCGGCGTATTGGCATGTGCAAACAACTGCGCAGTGGCGAGGTTGACGCTTTTGTCGGTCGCCTGTGCCGAGAGAATGACGCTGATCAGCAATTCGAACGCCGTGCGGTACGCGAGTTCGGTGGTCGGCGCGGGGTTGGCGGCGCGCAGCCTGTGGAAGATCTCATGGCGTTTTTTCGCGTTCATTGCTTGCCGAACATGATCCGGCGCGCGCGCGCCCGCTCGATGGCGGCGCGAACGGTCGCCTTTTTGCGGTCCAGATCGTGGCTGGCGGGGAGTTGCTCCAGGTCGGCCAGCTGGTCGCGCGCTTTCTTCGCCAGTCGTTCGCTACGCTCCCGCTGCTCGCGCGCGACACGAACCTGACGAAAGTGCCAGCGCGTCCGCGCGGTCGACGCCATGTCGTCGACCGATTCGACCGCAAGCGTCCGGGCATGGCGGTTGCCGCGCTGCGCGAGGGTATCCAGATCGAGCATGTCTATGCAATCCACCGGACACGGCGGCAGGCACAGTTCGCAGCCGGTGCAGGCCGCGGTCAGCACGGTGTGCATGCGCTTTGCCGCGCCGACGATGGCGTCGACCGGACAGGCCTTGATACACAGCATGCAGCCGATACAGCGTGATTCATCGATCAGCGCGACTGCGCGCGGCGCTTCCCGGCCGTTTGCCGGATTGAGGGGTTTTTGCGCGCGCCCAAGCAGTCGCGCCAGATTGCGAATGCCGGCGGCTCCGCCGGGCGGGCACTGGTTGATATCCGCTTCGTCGCGTGCGATGGCTTCGGCATAGGGCCGACAACCGCTGTAGCCGCATTTGGTGCATTGGGTCTGCGGCAGCAACGCATCGATGGCGTCAACCAGTCCGGCGTGCATGGCGGATCAGTCGGCCGGGCGCCGGCCGGTTCGCGTCAGGCAACGCCTGATCCACTGCGCGGTGAGTTTTTCCTGCACCGAATTTTGCGAAAGCCGCGCGGCGAGACCAGGGAAATCGACATGATCTAGCGGCTGGTCCTGATTGAAGCAGGAGAACACATGAGAACGCTCGCCGGTTTCAGGATCGATGTGAGGCTGCAGGCATTGCGCGCAAATCTCTTTCATCATGCATTGCATCGGCGAGTTGATCGAACCGATCGCAAAATGATGCGGTTTCAGATGTTTCTCAAGCACGCCATGGCGCGCCGCCGCGACGGCTGCCATCATGCGATCCGAGCCGATGGCAATGATGCGATCGGTGGCTTCGAAGGCAATGGCCTGCGCGCCCAGTTTGCCGGTGGCATAGGCGGCCATTGCCTGCACAATATTGCCTACGAAGCTGCGGTCGTCGGAACGAGTCGGTGCGAATCCCGGAGCCTCATCGCAGCACCAGACGACGACATCGGCCGCCGCCTCGATTTCCGCGACCTTGTAGCGGTCGATGATCTTCTTGTAGCCGGCGAAATACAGCACCCGCGAACCCGCCTTGCGCAACGCCTGGCCGATGGAAAACAGCACCGCATTACCCAGGCCGCCGCCGACCAGCGTAACCGTTTCGTTAGCGGGGATTTCGGTCGCTGACCCGGTCGGGCCCATGAGGATCACCGGCTCACCTGGCTTGAGCAGCGCACACAGGTCGGACGATCCGCCCATTTCCAGGACGATGGTCGATACCAGACCCTTGTCCCGATCTACCCAGGCTCCGGTCAACGCCAAGCCTTCCATCGCCAGTCGTGTGCCGTCCGTTTTGGCGGCCAGGGTTTCAAAATTCTGCAGTCTATAGAACTGCCCGGGACGGAATTTTCTGGCTGCCTGCGGCGCACGCACTACCACTTCGACGATGTTCGGCGTAAGGCGCACGACGTCATGCACTGTGGCGCGCAATTCGTCATTGAGGCGGGCGGCGAATGCGGCATGGCTGAGTGTCGTCGCTGGGCCGGCCTTGGCCAGTACCCCGCTTATCACCGGATAACCCAGCTTGGCGCTGCCCATGGCCTTGACCACGTTGCCGAAGAAGGATGGATGCAAGTCACCCAGAAAGCTCACGAAACGGCCGTCATCGCGGCGCGATAACAGGACCTGCACCTTGTCCGGTTTGGCGCTTTTCTCCGGCTTGACCGGGTTGCCGGATTCATCGCAGGCCTGAAAATAGCGACCATCGAGGACGAAGTTGCGCGCGTCCTCGCGCGCTAGCACGGTATTGGGCTGCGTGCCGGCGGCCACCAGCACGGTGCGCGCCGGCAGGACGACTTCGGAATTTTCGCTCTCGCCATCAGGGCTGCTGCCACCGATTTTTAGCGTCAATCCATTCGTGTATCCGAATTCGTCGACGACCACCGCGATCGGTGTGAGGTTTTCGGCGAAGCGGACGCCTTCCTCCAGTGCCTTCTCGATCTCCTCGTGGTTCAAGGTGTACGACGGGCTGTCGACCAGGCGTTTGCGGTAAGCCATGGTGACGCCGCCCCACGACTTGAGCAACTCAAGGACGTGCGCTTCGCGCCCTGCACCGGCGGCGCTGGCGCGCTCGGCGCGAATCGCCCGCGCGTGCGCCAGGTACTCGTCGGCGATCTGCCGTTCCGGCAGCGTCCAGGCGGCGCGGACCTTCTCCTCGGTGCCTTCCGCGCACAGGATCTCGTAGTGGCGCAGAAATTTCTCAACCTGCACTGGATAGTAAGCCAGCGACTCGGTAGCTGTGTCGACCGCGGTCAGTCCCCCACCAATTACGATCACGGGCAGGCGCAGCTGCATGTTGGCGATCGAATCGTCCTTCGCGGCACCGGTCAACTGCAATGCCATCAGGAAGTCGGATGCCGTGCGCACGCCAGGCGCGAGGCCATTGGGGATGTCGAGCACGGTAGGCCGGCCGGCGCCGGCGGCGAGAACCACATGATCGAAACCAAGCGCAAAGGCGTCGTCGACTTCCAGCGTGCCGCCGAAGCGCACGCCGCCGAACAAGGCAAACTCTTCACGGCGCTGCAATAGCAGGCGGATCAGCTTCAGGAAATTTTTGTCCCACCGCACTGTAATTCCGTACTCGGCGACACCGCCAAAGCCGGCCATGACGCGGTCGTCCAGGGATTCGTAAAGCGATTCGACGTCGTGGACTGGTTCGAAAGCGGTGCGACCTCCCTTGGCATCGACGCCGCAAAGGTGTGCAGGCAAAGGTTCTATCTTCAGGCCGTCAATTCCGACCACGCTATGCCCGTCATTCATAAGATGATGGGCGACGGTGAATCCGGCGGGGCCGAGACCGGCGATCAGCACGCGACGACCGCTTGCCGCATGCGGATACGGCCGCTTCAGGTCAAGCGGATTCCAGCGCGTCAGCAGCGAGTAGATCTCGAATCCCCAGGGCAATTCCAGCACATCTTTCAGCGTGCGCGTCTCGGCCTGTGGAATGTTGACCGGCTCCTGTTTCTGGTAGATGCAGGATTTCATGCAATCGTTGCAAATGCGATGGCCGGTCGCGGCAACCATCGGATTGTCCAGTGCGATCATCGCCAGCGCGCCGACGGCCACGCCTTCGGTCTTGAGTTTCTGAAATTCGGAAATGCGTTCTTCCAGCGGACAGCCGGCCAGCGCCACGCCGAACACGGTCTTCTTGAATGCCGGCCTGGCTTGCGCAGAGGCGGGCTTTTCCTTCAGCCCGTGCGAGCAGGAATCCTTTTCCTGCTCGTGGCACCAGATGCAGTAACTGGTCTCGTTCAGGGCGCCGATCAGGTCGGTGCCGGAATCGGTCAGCGCAAAACCGTGGCGGCGGCGAATATGCGCGAGCGTGTGGACGCTCACGCCGTTTTCGTCGTGCGTTTGCAATGGAACCAGGCGCTGAAAATCGAGTTTCTTCGGAATCTTGAACAGCACGCCGGCCACATGTTTGCGCTGTCCCGCCGGCGTATGCACCGCCCACGCGGCATAGCGTTGCGCGGCATCGAGCCTGTCCGCGTTGGCCGCTTCGTCCCTGAGCCAGACGGTGACGTGGCGCGCGAACGCGAGCTCGCTGAATTGGGTGCCAAACCATGCGACGAGTTGCGCCTCCAGCCCGGCGCCGTCGAATTGAGCAGCGGCGTCGGCCTTGTAGGCATTGACCGCCTTGCGCTGCACGAACAGGCGTTTGCAGGAATACAGCGGCGCAAGTTCGAAATGCCGCGCCGACAACGCGCCAACCTCATCCTCGATGCCGAACAGGCGGGCGATGAAATCATCGACGTGGCCGGCAACATCGATCAGGAATTGCGATTCCTGTTTCGGCGGCAAAGACAACTGGCCCGCACGCAAGGATTGCAGTTGTTCGCGCAGCGCGGGTTCCGCCTGACCCAAAAACGCCAGGAAGGCGGCGTCCACGCGCTCTAGGCCTTCGCGGCGATACAGATCTTCGAATTGCAGGTCGAATCGTAGCTTGAGTTGCGGCATGCCGGGAGAGTCGATGCGGATGTTCATGCAATAGCGGTCACAGGATGTTTCGAATAAAGCCCTGAATTATAACTCCCCGTGCGGCGCTGCTTATGCTGCCTGGCACTAAGGAAATAACGCGCTCAGGCCTTTGCGCCACCATCATTCAGGGCGGCATGCTCGTAGCGCTCGAGCGCCCTGGCGACTTTGCCGATCAGCGCCGGGCCTTCGTAGATCAGGCCACTGTACAGCTGTACCAGGCTGGCACCGGCGGATATCTTGAGGCAGGCGTCCGCTTCCGACAGTATTCCCCCGACGCCTATGATCGGAAGCCTTCCCGCGAGCGTTTGCGCAAGTTGCTTGACGATTTCCGTAGAGCGGATGGTCAACGGTGCTCCGCTCAAGCCGCCGGCCTGGTCCGCGTCTGGCAGGCCGTTCACGCCATCGCGTGCGAGCGTCGTGTTGGTGGCGATCACCGCGTCGATGCCGTGCGAGACGAACGACTCCGCCATGCCCTGAATTGCGTCTGGCATCAGATCGGGCGCGATCTTGACGGCGAGGGGAACGCGTTTGCCATGTAGGGCAGACAGCTTGTGTCGTTCCACGGCGAGCGCTTCCAGCAAACGGTCAAGCTCTCCGGCCTGCTGCAGTTTGCGCAGATTGGCCGTGTTGGGCGAGGAGATGTTGAGCGTAATGTAGCTCGCAACCGGATAGACCTTGCGCAGGCAATACAGGTAATCCTGGGCGGCGAGTTCGATCGGAGTGTCGAAGTTCTTGCCGATGTTGATGCCAAGGATGCCCCGGTAATGCGCGCGCGATACGTTCATCAGCAGGCGCTCCACGCCGAGGTTGTTGAAACCCATGCGATTGATGATTGCGTGCGCCTTCGTAATGCGGAACATGCGTGGCAACGGATTGCCCGGTTGCGGCCGCGGGGTGACGGTGCCGATCTCAATGAAGCCGAAACCCAGCGCGCCGAGCGCGTCAATGTGGTCACCGTTCTTGTCCAGACCGGCGGCGAGTCCCACCGGATTCGGGAACGCAAGACCCATGACCGTGCGCGGCGCAGACGGGGGGCTACCCGCGATCAGGCCGGCTACTCCCATGGCGTTGCCAAAGTCGAGCGCGCGCAGCGCCAGGTCATGCGCGCGTTCGGGGTCGAGCTGGAACAGCAGGGGGCGGGCCAGGCTATAGAGCATGAATCAGCGCCGCATGCAAATACGCGCCCTGACGGCGAACGCGGCGGACGACGTCAAACCGCCTCGGGGGACGAGGCGTCGCTGGGCAGCCGCCGCCATTGGCCGTCGACCAACCCTTCCAACGGCTGAAAGTTGATTTTGTAAGCCATCTTGCGGCTCTGGGCGATCCAGTATCCGAGATAGAGATACGGCAGTCCGAGTCGCCGGCACAGTTCAATCTGCCAGACGACGTTGTAGGTGCCCAGGCTGGCGCCGGCCACCTCCGGTTCAAAAAACGTATAGACGGACGACAGCCCGTCTTCCAGGCGATCGACGATGCTGACCATGCGCAGCTTGCCGTCGTCGCGAAATTCAACCAGGCTTGAGCGCACGTTGCTCTGCAGAAGGAAGTGCCGATATTGTTCGCGGCTGTCGTGGTCCATGCCGCCGCCGCTGTGCCGCTGCGATTGGTAGCGCAGGTAGAGGGCATAGTGTTCAGGATGGTATTTGAGTTCGAGCATGCGCGCCTCGAGCCCGGCGTGGCGCGCGTGGGCGCGACGTTGCGAACGATTGGCGCGGAAGCCATCGGCGTCGATGCGCACCGGCACGCAGGCCCGACAATGATCGCAGTAAGGCCGATAGGTGAATGCTCCGCTGCGGCGGAAGCCAACCTTGACCAGTTCGCTATAAACTTGGCTGTCGATGGCATGACTCGGGGTTGCAACCTGCGAACGAGCGAGTTTGTCGGGCAGGTAGCTGCACGGATAGGGTGCAGTCGCGTAGAACTGCAGAACCGAGAAGGGCAGGTCGTTGAGCTGTGTCATCGCAGTGGCGTCAACTGCCACGGTGCCGGGACCGGCTCATAGTGTATCAATTCCTGCAGCCGTCGCGTGAATTCGGGGCGCGTAATTTCACGCGCCCCTAAAGTTGCCAGGTGGGCCGTGTTCATCTGGCAGTCGATCAGGCCAAAGCCCCAATGCTCGAGCTGGCGCACCAGCGTCACCAGCGCGACCTTCGAGGCGTCCGTGACGCGCATGAACATCGACTCGCCGAAGAAGGCCCGGCCCAGTGCGACACCGTAAAGCCCGCCGACCAGCTCGCCGTCAAGCCATGTTTCGATGCTGTGCGCGATGCCCGCCCGATGCAGGTTGCAATAGGCGTCGACGATCGGCGCGGTGATCCACGTGCCGACCTGATGCTGCCTCGGCATACGGCAGTTTTGAATGACTTCGCGAAAGGCGGTGTCGGCGCGCACGTCGAAACGGGCAGTGCGCAGGGTCTTGGCCAGCGACCTGGACACCTTCAGTTCCGCAGGGAATAAGACCATGCGCGGGTCAGGACTCCACCACAGTATTGGCTGACCGTCGTTGAACCAGGGAAAAATGCCCTTTTCGTAGGCGTCGATCAGTCGTGCCACTGACAGGTCGGCGCCCGCGGCGAGCAGCCCGTTGGGGTCCGCAAGCGCCTGCTCGACCGGCGGAAAGCGGTCGTCCGGCGCGAGCCAGGGGATCAACGGACCTGCGGCACGCGCAAAGCTCCCGCGATGCTCAGAAGAATTTATCCGGATTCTTGCTGATAAGGCCGCAGGCCACGCGGGCTCCGGAATTGCCGCTGGGCTGGGTCTTGAGGTCATCCGTGCCGGCATGCACGATTACGGCGCGACCGATGATGCTGTTTGCTTCGGTGCCCAGCGAAATGCTGCTCACCTCCACCGCCATCTGCGCGAACCCGCTGGCGTCGGCTTTAAGGTTGCCCAGATCGCCGCCGTGACGGGTTGCGCCGGCTGGGCCGCCGTGCTGGGACGCGGAAGGGTTGAAATGGCCGCCGGCGCTGGCGGCGTCCGGCGCGCTGCAATTGCCCTTTTCATGGATGTGAATGCCGTTGCTGCCATTGGGTTTGAGGCCATTCACCTTGGCTTCGACCAGCACCACATCGCCTTTTTGCGTGAAGTTGACGGTACCGCTGACCGAGTTGCCTTTGGTCGGCGCGAGTATCGCGGTGGCGGACAGTTTCTTGGCGAAGATACTGCCGTTGCCGCTGCATGCCGTCAGCAGGGCACAGCCGCAAATCAATATCCAGACGGACTTCATTGCCTTCTCCCGTGTGATGCGCGGCCTGATGCGCCTTGAGCAGGACGTTTTTTAGCATTCGCTTCCCGGGGTGTCAAACTTAACGGAAAATCCGTGCATTTCGGGGCGCGCGGCCGACTGCCGTAGAATCGGCACACCAATGGCAATTGCAGATGACTGTTACCGGAACGCCGACACAAATGCACGGTCTTGAGCAGCCTTCGGGCTGGGTTGCGCGCTGGGTTCAAGCCTTCGCGCCGCAGGGCCTGTTGCTTGACCTTGCTTGCGGCCGTGGCCGTCACAGCCGCTTCCTGGCCGCGCGTGGCTTCCGTGTTCGCGCCGTCGACCGTGATGCGCAGGCACTTGCGACTCTGGACGGAATCGCCGGTATTACGGTGCAGCAAGCCGACCTGGAGACAGAACCGTGGCCGCTAGACGGACTGCGTTTCGATGGCGTGGTGGTGACCAACTACCTTCACCGGCCGCTATTCCCCGACATCCTGCGTACCCTCGCCCCGGGAGGCGTGCTGATCTTCGAAACCTTTGCCGCGGGAAACGAGCGTTACGGCAAGCCGTCCAATCCGGATTTTTTGCTGAATCCGGGGGAGCTTCTCGACGTCGTACGAGGCCACCTGCACGTGGTTGCCTACGAAGATTTGCAGGTTACGACACCAAGGCCGGCATGCATCCAGCGCATCTGTGCTGCGTCTTTATCCGCCGTCGTGTGACGCGCATGCCGCTGGAGGAATCGGTTAAAATCCGGCTTTCCCATTGAGGAACGCCGCCATGCTAAAGGGCAGCCTCGTCGCAATTGTCACGCCGATGTTCGAGGACGGCAGTCTGGACCTGCCAAGACTGCGTGCACTGATCGATTTCCACATCAGTGAGGGCACCAGCGGTATCGTCATTGTCGGAACCACGGGTGAGTCGCCGACCGTGGATTTCGATGAACACTGTTTGCTGATCCGCACCGCTGTCGAGCATGCGGCCGGGCGCGTCCCGATAATTGCCGGCACCGGCGCGAATTCCACCCGTGAAGCGATTGAGTTGTCCGCGTATGCCAGGCAGGCGGGCGTCGACTTGGGCTTGTCGGTCGTACCCTATTACAACAGGCCGACGCAGGAAGGGCTGTATCGCCACTTTCGATCGATTGCGGAAGCCGTGGATTTGCCGCAGATACTGTACAACGTGCCGGGACGCACGGTCGCCGACATGCATAACGATACCGCGCTGCGGCTCGCACAAGTCCCCAATATCGTCGGCATCAAGGACGCCACCGGCAACATGGAACGCGGGGCGGACCTGCTGCGCCGCGCACCGAAGAACTTCGCCGTTTACAGTGGCGACGACGGCACCGAACTGGCCCTGCTGATGCTGGGCGCGCATGGCGTCATTTCGGTGACCGCCAACGTCGCCCCGCGGTTGATGCAGGAAATGTGCGCCGCCGTTTTCGTCGCAGATTTTGCCAAGGCAAGGGCGCATAACAACAAGCTTCTCGGGCTGCATCGTCACCTCTTTGTCGAAGCCAATCCGATACCGGTCAAATGGGCGCTTCAGCAGATGGGTTTGATCGAAGGTGGCATCCGTTTGCCGCTGACTCCTCTATCGTCGTCGTTCCATGACCTGCTGCGCGGCGCAATGGAGCAGGCCGACATCAAGATTGCCGCTTCGCTGCACGCGATGGCCAAGTGAACCCGTTGCGGCCGCCGTGGTCGTAGCTCTGAACCGAAAGATCCTCACGCATGAATGCATCGCTGTTTCTCACTGCCGCCATGACGGCTGTGGTTGCTCTTGCCGGCTGCTCCGGCAATGTGATCGAAGGCAAGAAGATCGATTACAAATCGGCCGGCAACGTCAAGCCGCTCGACGTTCCGGCGGATCTGTCGGTTCCGCCCACCAGCGACCGCTACAACATCCCGGACTCGACTGCGGGATCGGCAACGGCTTCCGAGTATGCCGCTGAAGGTCAGGGCCCGCGTGCGGCGGCCGGCCCGGCGCCGGTGTTGCCTCCTCAGGACAAGGTGCGCTTCGATCGTGCCGGCAGCCAGCGCTGGTTGGTGGTCGACGCCGAGCCGGACGCATTGTGGCCGGTGATCAAGGAGTTCTGGCAGGACAATGGTTTCCTGATCGACATCGAGTCCCGGCCGACCGGCATCATGGAAACGGACTGGGCCGAGAATCGCGCCAAGATCCCGGACAGCTTGATTCGCAAGCTGATCGGCAAAGTGCTTGATAGCGCCTATTCCTATCCGGAACGCGACAAATTCCGTACGCGCCTGGAACGAACCGATAAACCGGGTGCGACGGAAATCTACATCAGCCATCGCGGCATGGCGCAAATCAATATTTCCAAGGATCGCTACCGGGAAGTCACCAAGTGGCAGGTCCGGCCGGTCGATCCGTTCCTCGAGGCAGAAATGCTGTCGCGGTTGGCGATCCGCCTCGGTGCCCGTGACGAACAGATAAAGGCCGAGGTCAACGCCCCTGAGCAACCGAAGGCGACGATTTCCAAGAGCGGTGAGCTGCCGGAGGCATTGTTGCTGGTGGACGGGTTCGACCGCGCCTGGCGGCGCGTAGGCCTCGCTCTGGATCGGGTCGGCTTCACGGTCGAAGATCGCGATCGCTCGAAGGGCTTGTATTACGTGCGCTACGTCGATGCGGACGCGCCAGAAAAGGCGGAGAAGGGATTCTGGTCGAAACTGGCATTCTGGAACAGCGACGGGGGTGCCAAGAAGGATGAGCAATATCGCATCAGCGTGGCCGGCGCGACAAAGGGCAGCGAGGTCAAGGTGCTGGACGCCAAGGGCGTGAAATCCAGTTCGCCGACGGCAGGGCGCATTCTGGCACTGCTGCAGCAGGAGTTGAAATAGCGATCAGTTCGATGCCCACCATGCCGGGAGCCTGAATGCGGTTTGCGTCTTTGGGCAGCGGCAGCCAAGGCAACGCCCTCGTAGTCGAGGCCGGTGCTACGCGGCTGATGCTCGATTGCGGCTTCGGTCTTGCCGCCACTGCGGCGAGGCTCGCCCGCCTCGATCTCGTTCCAGAGGATATTTCGGCCATCGTCGTGACGCATGAGCACGACGATCATATCGGCGGCGTGGCCAGGCTTGCGCGCCGCCACGGCATCCCGATCTGGATTACTCCCGGCACGCTCGCCGGTTTCGAGGCCCTGTTCGCCGGCATCGGCGATGTCAGGCTGATCCACAACTACGAAAGTTTTGTGATCGGTGACTTGCAGGTGCAACCCTTCCCGGTGCCGCACGATGCGCGCGAGCCGGCCCAGTTCGTATTCGGCGACGGCATGCACCGGCTGGGCGTACTCACCGACGTTGGCTGTTCCACCCGGCATATTGAGGCGATGCTCAGCGGCTGCGACGCCTTGGTGCTCGAGTGCAATCACGACGCCGAGATGTTGCGTGCCGGCAGCTATCCGCAAAGGTTACGCGAGCGCATCGCGGGTCGCTTCGGACACCTCGACAATGCAGCGGCCGCCGAACTCCTCGGTCGCCTTGACGTCGGCAATCTCAAACATTTGGTTGCCGCACATCTGAGCCATGAAAACAATCACCCTGATCTGGCACGCTCAGCGCTGTCGGCGGTGATGAATTGCGCGCCGGAATGGATTGCGGTCGCGGACCAGGATGAAGGGCTTGCCTGGCGCCAGATTGGCTGAACTTGTGACGCGTGGAAAGAAAAAGCCGGTCATGGACCGGCTTTTTTATTGCCTGCAGCGGATTTATTTCTTTTCTTCGGGCTTCTTTTCCATTGCTGGTGCCGCGACTGCCGCCGGTGCGGAGGCGGCTGGAGCGGCGGCATCGGCCGGCTTGGTCGCGTCGGTTGCTGGCGCGGCAACGGGCGCGGGCACCGATGCGGCTGGCGCGGGAGCCTGTTCCTTCTTGCCGCAGGCGGTCAATGCGATGGCGAGAAAAGCGGAAATGAGGAGCGTGCGATTCATTATTCGTGGGTCCTGAAAGGTAATTGACGAGGGTGATGGAAACCGGGACGAACATGCAAGGCGACCCGAATTCCGGCGCGGAGTCTAGCAGAACCGGAGCCGTTTGCAACAAGGTGTAACAACGAATTCGAGGTAGGGCAGGCGGGGAGTTAAAGGCCGAGGATTGTGGCAAAAACGGCCGGCGATGAGGCTTCCCATATTTCCCCGAAGCGCTCGATGAAGGTGTTCGTGCCGATTGGGTCGTCCATGCCGGACAGGCCTCGCATCTCGTCAAAGTGGAAGCGATGCACGAAGCATCGGTCATCGACGACGACGAAAGGATCGTAGACCAGTTTCGCCGAATGATGGGTTTCGTTGATGCTGATCGCATGACCAAAGCTGCGTAACAGGTGGAGAATCCGCGGGCAATTGCGATCCATGGTCGCAATGTCGTGAACCACAATTTGTAAGGTGTTGCGCCGACTTGCGAGCAGAAAGCGCCGTAGCACATCGGTGCGTCCGGGAGTGTTGTATTCCCTTCCCAGGGTGTGATCGAAAACGCGAATCTTGCCGGTGGCCTTCTGCAGTATGGCGTCGATTGCCGTTTCGTATTCGGCGCTGCCGAAGATTTGCGTGTGTTGCGGGACGGGTTCGTTTGCCATCGTGGTCAGGCTGTGGAAGCGGACTTGGTCAGGCAAATATAACCGTCTCGATACCAGCGGTAAAGCGTGTGCATGACAACACCGGAGCGCGGAATGCGCCTTCCCGACAGGTTGCGCGTATTGGCGAGCCGGCGCAGCGGCGTCGCCTGCGCTTCATCCATCCGTTGCGCTTCGCCATTGATAAAAATCACGCCCCTGCCGTAGAGCATCAAGGCCGCTGGGACAAGCGCGATCCCGAGGCGTATTGCGGTACGTGTGAACGCTGCCTCAGAAAGTGGTTTGCGAGCCGGGGTAAACCGAACGTGCGGCTTGGGTTCTGTCAGGTAGCCACCCAGGAATTCGGCCACGTCGTGGCGGTTCCAGCTCAGTTCGCCCAGTATGCGTTCAACTTTCCGGATCATGCCGGTGCCCAGCTGTGCCGGGTGCATTTGGGCGGACAAATCCGGGTCGCCGTAACGGCCGGCATCGACGATTCTGTCCTCAAGGAAAATCAGGAACTCGGACAGCAGTTCGCGGTGCGAGGGCGCGCGGAAGCCGATCGAATACGTGTAACACGCCTGTGTCGCTACGCCTTCGTGGGCATACGCAGGGGGCAAATAGAGCATGTCTCCGGCTGAAAGCAGGCATTGCCCGTCGGGCGAAAATCGCTTGAGGATTTTCAGCGGTGCGGAATCGACCAGGGCAAGATCTCGTTGCTGGCCGACTCGCCACAATCTCTGGCCCGGACCTTGCAGCAGGAATACGTCGTAGGAATCAAAATGCGCACCGACGCCGCCCCCCGCCGGGGCAAAACTGACCATCAGGTCATCCAGCCGGCTATAAGGTATGAAATCGAATTGCAACAACAACTGGCGCGCAGCAGGCAGCACCTGCTCGATGCCTTGCACCAGCAAGGTCCAGTCGCGCCGCGGCAGGCGGGAAAACCTTTCGCGCTTGAAGGGGCCGTATTCGACGGTCCAGCGACCAGCACGGCGGAAGATCAGCCGTGATTCGCAATCGTCGCGGCAGGCCAGATCGACCATGCCGTCGAAATCCACAATGCCACCAAAGCCGGGAAGCGCCCCGCGCACCAGCAGCGGCTGTTTTTGCCAGTGTCGCCGCAGGAATGCCGGTGCCGACAGACCGCCGAGAAGTTGTTTTTTCACGCCCGCCATTTTATCGCCGCACGCGCGCGAAGGCGCGATATTCGCGTTTTTGAAATCAGTTAAAATCCCCCTTGAATGTGATCGGAGCTGTTCATGCTCAGAGTAGGCCAATCCGCACCCAACTTCGATCTGCCCGATGGCGACATGAATCTGGTCAGTCTGGCGGGGTATCGCGGCGTCAATAATGTCGTCCTGTACTTTTATCCGAAGGACGACACGCCCGGCTGCACGCTGGAAGCGATAGATTTCAGCGAACTGCAGGACGCATTCCTTGATCTCGACACCGTTGTCCTGGGTGTGAACATGGACGATTGCATGCGCCATGGCGCGTTCCGCGACAAACATGGAATCGCGGTGCAACTGCTGGCGGATGTCGAAGGCGAAGTATGTGAAAAGTACGGCGTGCTGCAGGAAAAGGAACTGGAAGGAAAGGAAAGGAGGCGCTGCATCGTGCGGTCCACATTTGTCATAGACAAGCGCGGCACCGTGCGGCATGCGCTTTACAGAGTCAACGCGCGCGGACATGCGTCCGATGTTTTAAACCTGGTAAAGGAGTTGAAGTGAGCATGCAGATCGGCAAGGATACGGTTGTTTCTCTGAAGTACGAGTTGTCGGACGTCAGCGGCAAAGTGATCGAGCAGACCAAGGCGCCCATCACCTATCTGCACGGCGGCTACGACGGCATTTTCCCGCTGGTGGAAACCGCCCTGCAGGGCAAAAGTGTGGGCGACAAATGCAAGGTGACGCTTGAGCCGGACGACGCGTTCGGGGAATACGAGGCGGACATGGTGCGTACCGAGCCGAAGAATCTGTTTCCCGAGAATATTTCGGTGGGAATGCAATTCGAAGGGGCGATAGAGGGCTCCAACGACTACACGCTTTACACCGTTACCGAAATAGCAGGAGAAAACGTCGTAGTGGATGGCAATCATCCACTGGCGGGGCAGACGCTGATCTTTTCAGGAACGGTCACTGATGTTCGCGCGGCCACGCACGAAGAGCTCCATCACGGGCACGTGCACGGTCCCGAAGGGCATCACCATTGAGTCGCCGCCGCCGCACCGCAAGTCGTGCGGCGCCGCCGTCCTAGCCGTCGCGCTTGCCCGTTAGGATGCGGATCATGGGTTCGTAGGCGCTCTCGCGGGAGAAACGCCGGCTGGCAACCAGCAGCGCGGCGACCGTGAAGCCGGTCAGTACCGCAAAGTCGGTCGATATCGCGAAATCCGCTCCCATTCCCGAAGCGAGCACGCCAAGTACGGCATGCTTGAGCAAGTCGACGCCGTAGGTGTAGGGATTGAGCAAGGCTGCGACCTTGAGCGCGGCGGGAAGATGGCTGACCGGGTAGAGCGATCCGGACAGGAAGAAAACCGGAAAGATGACGAAATTCATGATGGCCGCAAAATTGTCCAGCGTGCGGGTGAAGGCGGCTACCAGCATGCCGATTCCGGCACAGGCGGCCGAAGTCGCCAGCAACGCCAGCACAAGCAGGCCGAAGCGCATTTGCCCATCCAGATAGCCCAGTAAGCCGAGCAAAGCAAGCAGCAGCAATGCCTGCAGCACGGCGGCAACCGCCGCGGCCAGCATCTTTGCGACGACGATCCAGTAGTGTGGGAACGGCGCCATGATCAGCATGCGCATGACACCGGATTCCTTGTCATACACCATCGTCAGCGCGGCGAGCATGGCCCCGAAGAGCATCGTCATGCCCAATACGCCCGGTACCAGGAATTGCTGATAGCTGACGCCGCCGGTTTGCTGCAGCACTGCCCCGAAACCCCCGCCAATCACGAACAGCCAGATCAAAGGACGCACCATTGCGGAGACGAGGCGGGTGCGCTGGCGCGCCATGCGCACGACTTCGCGTTCGAGAACCGCATAAACCGCGCGCCAGTGCGCCATCAGAGTTTACCCTCTGCAACCCACAGGAAAACGTCGTTGAGGTTGGGCTGCCGCCAGCGTAGCGCACTGATCTGGATGCCAGGCTCGGATTGCAGACTGGCCAGGCGACCGACGTCGCTGCCCGCATAGCGGAAATGGGCAACATTGCCGTCGAGAACGCTGCTGCCCAGCATCGGAGCCAGTTGCTTGGCGAGCGTTTCAGCGTCGGAACTCTCAATTTCGACGATGTGTCGCCCGAGACTGGCGATCATTTCCGCTGGCGTGCCGCTTTTCACCAGCCTGCCGGCCTTGATGAAGGCGACCCGGTCGCAACTGTCCGCCTCCTCCAGATAATGCGTCGTGAGCAAGACGGTCATTCCTGTTTGCGCGCGCAGGTTTTCGATGAAGCGCCAGATCTTTCGGCGATTGGGCAGGTCCAGCCCGATAGTGGGCTCATCCAGAAACAGAATCTTCGGATAATGAATGACACCGCGCACGATATCCAGCGCGCGGCGCATGCCACCCGACAATGAGCCCACAGGTCGGTTGCGCTTGTCTGCCAGCCCGAACAGGTCGAGGAGTTCCACGGATCGCCTCTCGATGACGCTCGCGGGCAGGTTATAGAGAAAACCGGCAAAACGCAGGTTCTCCGCGATCGACAAAGTGCGGTCCAGCGCCGATTCCTGGAACACGAGACCGATGGACGCGCGCGTCGCCACGGCATCGCGCACGACATCTTTGCCGAATACACGGGCGCTGCCGCTACTCGGACGGATCAGCGTGGCGAGCATATGGATCGTCGATGTCTTGCCGGAACCGTTCGGTCCGAGCAGCCCGAAAAACTGGCCTGCCGGAATGTCGAGATCGAGGCCATCAACGGCGAGCACGTCGCCGTAACGTTTGACGAGTCCGCTGGCATTGACAGCCAGCGTCATGGCGGGCGCCTGGTTCATGGCGCGAGAGTGTGGACTAGACCGGCGTCTTGCTCAAGGCGCGGGAATTCTTGTCGTCCCTGAACAAGATCGGCTTGACCTCGACTTTAGACGCCTGCGGCGACTGGGCCTGATCAACGACGTCCGTGACCAGATGATGCAACGGCGACAGCCCGCACACAGGATCGGTATTGGCCGCATCGCCCGTCAGCATGTAAGCCTGGCAACGGCAACCGCCGAAATCCTTGACTTTTTCCGGGCAGGAACGGCAGGGTTCCTTCATCCATGAGTCGCCGCGATAGGCATTGAAGCCCGGGGAGTCGTACCAGATCCAGCCCAGGTCATGATCGCGCACATTCGGAAAAGTGAGTCCGGGGAGCATGCGCGCTTCGTGGCAGGGTAACGCCAGACCGTCGGAGGTCACGGTGAGGAATAATGCGCCCCAGCCGTTCATGCAAGCCTTCGGACGTTCCTCGTAATAATCCGGCACCACAAAGAAGATGCGCATCTTGTTGCCGACCCGCTCGCGGAATTTATTGGTTACTTCCTCAGCGCGCTTGAGTTGATCGCGTGTTGGCAACAGTTGATCCCGGTTGACGTAAGCCCAGCCGTAGTACTGCGTATTGGCCAGTTCCACGTACTCGGCATCCATGGCTTCCGCCATTTCCAGAATCTGCTGTACGTGGTCGATATTGTGGCGGTGCAGAACACAATTGAGCACCATCGGGTAATCGTATTGCTTGATCAGCTTGGCGACCTTCTGCTTTAGCTCGAAGGTCTTGGTGCTCGACAGGAAATCATTCATTTCCCGGGTGGAATCCTGGAACGAAAGCTGGATGTGATCGAGCCCGCCTTCTTTGAAGGCAGCGATGCGTTTCTCGTTGAGACCGATTCCCGATGTGATCAGGTTCGAGTAGTAGCCAAGTTTGCGCGCCTCGGAAACCATGATCTCGAGGTCATCGCGCATCAGCGGCTCTCCGCCCGAAAAACCGAGCTGAGTCGCGCCGAGTTCGCGACCTTGCCGCAATACCCGGAGCCAGTCGTCGGTGGACAGCTCTTCGCCATAGCGCGTGTAGTCAACCGGGTTGTAGCAGAATACGCAGTGCAAAGGGCACTTATAGGTGACTTCTGCCAGCAACCAGAGCGGATTACCCGGCTTGCTTGGTACGGATCCAGCCTTTTCCATGTACATGCTCCAGGAAGCCGATAACGTCCCCTTTCAGGTCGGTACCGGGGAATGCGGTTTGCAAATCATCGATGATGCCGCGCACGCTTAGCTTTCCATCGATGCGTTTCATGATCTCGCCGGAGCTGCCGGGCAGCTTCACCATGCCCTCCGGATAGAGCAGGACGAACCCTTGCTGCGCAGGCTCCCACTGAAAACGGAAGTGGCGCTGTAGTTCAAATACGGTGTCGTCCGTGATAGCGGGCGTTTCAGGCATGTCCGGCCTCGCCGATGCCGTAGTTGATCTGCATTGCGTCGAGCATGGCCCACAGCACATCGAGCTTGAACTGGACGATGCCCAGTGCACGTTCCTGCTCGGCACGGGTTTTGAAGTAGTCGAGGGTGATCTGCAGGCCATGTTCGACATCGCGTCGCGCTTCGGACAGCCGCTTGCGAAAGTAGGCATAGCCATCAGGTTCAATCCACGGATAGTGCACTGGCCAGCCGTCCAGACGTTTCTGGTGGATTTCCGGCGCGAACAATTCGGTCAGCGACGAGCAGGCCGCTTCCTGCCACGGGGCGCGCCGCGCAAAATTAACATAGGCATCCACCGCGAAGCGCACGCCCGGCAAGACATATTTGAGGGAAGTGACATCGTCGCGTTTCAGGCCGCAGGCTTCGGCCAGCCGCAACCAGGCCTCGATGCCCCCTTCTTGTCCCTCGATACCGTCGTGATCGATGATGCGTTGAATCCACATGCGGCGGTGGTCCCGATCCGGCATGTTGGCCAGAACGGCTGCATCCTTGATCGGAATGCTGATCTGGTAATAAAAACGGTTATAGACCCAGCCCTGCACCTGTTCCTTGCTGCACTTGCCATTGTTCATGGCGATATGGAAGGGATGATGGATGTGATAGCCCTTGCCCTTGGCGCGCAGGGCGGTTTCGAATTCCAGCTTGGTCCATGGCAGATTGTCGGCGGCACCCATAGTTTTTATTCCGATCAGAGAATTACATCCATGCCGTCGTACGCGACTTCGATACCGGCGCCGGCGAGTTGCCTGCGCTCTTCGGAGTCCTCGTCGAGGATGGGGTTGGTGTTGTTGATGTGGATGAGTATCTTGCGCCCGGCTTTCAGCGGCGTGAGGACTTCGATCATACCGCCAGGGCCCGACTGCGCCAGATGGCCGATGTCGCGCGCCCGTTTCTTGGAAAGGCCGAGCCTGATCATCTCGTCGTCCGTCCAGAACGTGCCATCCACCATCAGGACGTCTGCTTCTTCCAGAAAGGGTTTGAGGTGCGGTTCTATCTCGCCCAGCCCGGGCGCGTAGAACAATATCTTGCCCGAGCGCGGATCGGCGATGCGCATGCCGATGTTGTCGCCTTCGAGCGGTTTATCGCGATGGGGCGAATAAGGCGGTGCGTTGCTCTTCAAGGGTACTGCCGTGAATGAGAGTTCTTCCGCGCCAATGATCGGGAAGCTGTTGCCGCTTTCGGTCGGAATCCCGTGCCAGTTTACGCCGCAGTAGTGCCCCAGGATTCTGAAAAGTGGATTGCCCGTGGTCAAATCCTCGCGCGCCATTTCAGTGCAGTAGATTTCCAGTGGCCGTCCCTCGCGCAGCATCAACAGGCCGGTTGTGTGATCGATCTGCGCATCCATCAGAACTACCGAGCGAATCGCCGTGTCGCGAATCGCGCGTGCCGGCTGCAGCGCCGGAAAACTCTTGTACTGGGCGAGCAGGTCAGGGGAGGCGTTGAACAGAATCCAGTTGACATCGTCGGCGCTGACCGCGATCGATGATTGCGTACGCGGCGTGGCGCGTACGCTGCCCTTGCGCACACCGTCGCAGTTCCGGCAGTTGCAGTTCCACTGCGGGAATCCGCCGCCTGCCGCCGCACCCAACACTCTTATCTTCATCGTATGAGTTTCGCTTGCTGTGTCTGCAACAAAGACAAAAGCCCCATGACGGGGCTTTTGTCCAAGCCCAACGCTAATACTTAGCGGTTGGCGATATACATCGTGACTTCAAAGCCAAAACGCATTTCGGTGTACTCAGGCTTGCTCCACATAATTTTTCTCCAGAAGTTTAGGTTGTAGAATGTCGGGGATCTTCCCTTGAAGCTCCCGAATCACCAGACCCGACTTGTCGCCGCGTCTAATGAGTCGTAGCCATTGTCGGCCATACGGGAACTGGCAGCCTTACGAAAATCACCAATTCCGCTTCA
The DNA here is from genome assembly GCA_039931685.1 of Betaproteobacteria bacterium. Classification (GTDB taxonomy): domain Bacteria; phylum Pseudomonadota; class Gammaproteobacteria; order Burkholderiales; family JACQAP01; genus JACQAP01. The sequence goes on from JBDTRK010000036.1 coordinate 25,027, forward strand.
TGATTTTCATTAGTTTGGCGCGGCAACTTTACTTATCTCAATAGCTTGCACTACCCTTCGGGCATGTCTGAAGCCGCTCTCGACAGGGGCCTTTATTTCCCCTCTTACATGACCGACTGGTATCGCGAACGTCCTTTCAAGGTCGCATTCGCGCTGTCTGTCCTGGTTCATGCGGCTTTGATCGCATTTGTACCGGGTTTTCGTTCCATTCCGATGGAGACGCCGCGGGTATTGGAGGTGGAGCTTGCCCGGCAGGAGTCGCCGCCGCGCCTACCGGAAAAACCGGTCGTTCAGCGCAAAACCGTCGAGCCGGTGCCGCTGCCGGAACCTGTGGTCGCACCGCCCCAGCCTGTGATTGCACCGCCCCAGCCTGTGGTCGTGCAGCCAGAGCCGGTCATGCAATTGCCGCAGCCCGAGCCTCCTCCGATTGCGCGCGCCGAGATCATCCGCGCGCCTCGTGTCGAGCCCAAGCCGGAGTTCGTGGTGCCGAAACCTGAATTGCGCCCGCAGCCCAAAGCGGAGCCGCAGCTGGAAGCCAGGCCCGAACCGCAAGTCGAGCCACGGCCTTTGCCGCCGCCAGTGGCGCGGGTGGAGCCGCGTCCGCTACTACTTCCGACTCCGACGATAGAACCGCGACCCGAGCCGCGTGTAGAGCCCAAAACCGAAGTTCGGCGCGAAGTCAGACCGGTCCCCCAGGTCGCGCCGCCGGTTGCCCAGCCACGCGAGGAACCCGCGGCCGTCGCGCCGACCGCCGCACGACCCACTCCGGAGCCGATGATCGCGGCGCCAGCACCACCCGCTGCGATGCCCCAGCCTCAGCCACCTGCGTCAAAAATCGCCGAAGCAACCGAAAATCGGCTGTTGCTGACCTACGGCCAGTCAATATCGAAGGAAATCAAGCGCTATCAGAAATATCCTCCGCCGGCGCAGCGTCGTGGCTGGCAGGGAACCGCGGAAGTCCTGCTGCAAATTGCGGCCGATGGCACGGTAACTGGCATTACGTTGGGCAAAAGCAGTGGACACGCAATTCTCGACGAGGAGGCGCTCGAAATGGTGCGCCGCGCGTCGCCGTTGCCAAAGGCGCCTGCGGATTTGCGCGGGCGCGCCCTGGTGGTAACCGTTCCGATCGTTTTCAGGTTGCAGTCCTGAACTTCCCCAAATTCGCCTCGGAATGGTAGGAGACCAAAGGCCGGACGCCGGCGACGGCCTATATCCGCCGCTGGAGCCCTATCACCGCGCCTGGCTCGACACCGGTGCCGGCCACCGTATTTATTTTGAGGAAAGCGGGAATCCGGAGGGTTTCCCGGTTTTATTCGTGCACGGCGGGCCGGGCAGTCATTCGCGTCCAGCGCATCGGCGCTTTTTCGACCCCGATTTCTTTCGCATCATTTTGTTCGATCAGCGCGGTTGCGGCCAAAGTCTGCCGCGCGGTTCGCTTGCCGAGAATACCACCGCACATCTGATCGCCGACATGGACGCGTTGCGCCGGCACCTGGGCGTGGATCGCTGGTTATTGTTCGGTGGATCATGGGGCAGCACCCTGGCGCTGGCCTATGCGATGTTGTACGTTGACCGGGTCGCTGGAATGGTATTGCGGGGGGTATTTCTGGGTGGTCGCGCCGAAGTAGACTGGTTTCTATACGGCGTACGGTCCATCGTTCCCGACGCATGGGCGGAATTTGCCCGTGGGGCGCACGAACCGCTTGTGGAGCACTATCGCCGCCTTACCAATGATGTTTCGGAAGAAGCCACCGCCGCCGCGCGGCGCTGGACTGAATATGAATCGAAGGTCATGGATCCGGCAAGTGCGTCGACACCAGCAAGCCAGGCCTCCGCTGAAGAGTTGGCGGGCGTAAGAATCCAACTGCACTATCTTGCCCATGACTTCTTCCTGCGACCGCGGGAATTGCTCGATAATCTGTGGCGGATAAGGAGACGTCCGGTGATCATCGTGCAAGGTAGGATGGATTTGGTTTGCCCTGCGCTTACCGCATCGTCGGTGGCGCAGGCGCTCGAATGCTCGGAATTGAGCATTGTCGCCACCGGTGGCCATTCGGCGCTGCAGCCGCAAATGGCCGCGGAGTTGTGCGCGGCGACCCGGCGCATGCGCGTCGTTCTGGAGCGTTGATCCGCATGCGCACAATGAGCCTGCGCTTTCGCATCAACCTTGTCATTACGCTGGTGATAGTGGCGTTTGTCATGGCAACCGGAAATCTGTTGATCGAAGAAACCCGGCGTTCGATTCGCGAGGAAATGGAGGCTGGTACCCGCATTACCGCCCAGCTTCTTGAAACGGTAATCGCCAATACGCGTCCGACCATCCAGGACGCAACGCATAATCAGATTTTGCTGACATTCCTGCAGCGGGTAGGGCGGGTGAGGGCTAACGAGATTCGGCTCTACGATGAGAACGACAACCTTCTCTACACTTCTCCGCCGCCGATCTACAAGCGAGGGCGCTGGGCACCGCAGTGGTTTGCAGAACTGGTCCGGCCACGCTTGAGCGACTACCGGCTCAATCTCATCAATGGAAGCGTTGTGATAACACCCGACGCGTCGCGGTCCGTGCTGGATGCATGGGACGACCTGAAGCAGTTTTTCTGGTTGATCGTCGGCTTCTTTTTGTTCGTCAACCTGGTTGTATTCTGGTTGCTCGGGCGCTCTCTGCGCCCGATCGGAAAAATCCTGGGTGGCCTATCGCTGATGGAAAAAGGGCGTTTCGAGACGCGATTGCCGTTGTTCGGCTCCCCTGAGTTCGATTCCATAGGCCAGGTCTTTAACCGCATGGCGCAAACGCTGGAAGAAAGCCTGGCCGAGAACAGGCGCCTGGCGCTTGTGGCGACCCAATCGAGCGATGCAATCATCATCCACGACCTGCAGGGCAGGATTTCGTTCTGGAATCCGGCTGCGGAACGCATGTTCGGCTATCAGATGGAGGAGATCGTCGGACGATCCGCCACGCTATTGACGCTTCCCCAGCGGCAGTCGGAGATTCAGGAGAACCTCGATACCGTAAGGCAGCGAATCCTCGTCGAAATGGTGGAAACCCAGCGCGTGACGCGGGATGGGCGGGTAGTAGACGTGGCCCTGTCCGCCGCACCCCTGGTCGATCCCGTTAGCGACGAGGTCATTGGCGAAATCTGCAGCATGCGAGATATAACAGAGCATAAATTGGCGCAGCAGGCCGAGCTCGAGCTGGTGCAAAACCGCCAGTTGACCCACGCGATACAAAGTCGCTTGGAGGAAGAGCGCCGCAGCATCGCGAGGGAACTGCACGACGAACTCGGCCAATGTGTCACCGCCATCAAGACCATCGGTACCGCGATCGCCAACAGCACCCGAGAGAGCGCTCCGGACGTCCATGCCAACGCGTTGACAATCGTCTCGGTCGCCTCGCATATTTACGATGTCGTGCACGGCATCATCCGCCAGCTGCGACCCACCGCGCTCGATCATCTGGGATTGAGCGAAACACTGAGAGATTCCGTGGCGGCGTGGGATGAGAGACATCCGGATATCGTTTGCGAATTGCACCTGGATGGCGCACTTGAGGGAATGGGGGAGACCATCAACATCACCGTCTACCGCATTGTCCAGGAATGCCTGACTAATATCGGACGCCACGCGGCGGCGACCCGTGCGCAGATTCACGTGACAAGATTGCATGACCACCGGCTCGGAGACGTGGTGAAAGTCGCGGTGCGCGACAATGGCAAGGGATTCTCGCAAAAGCGCGAAGGCGAGACGACTCACTTTGGGCTTATCGGTATGCGTGAACGGGTACAGGCACTCGATGGGGAACTGCAAATTGACAGTGTGCCGGGCGGAGGTGTGACGTTAACGGCGCTTATTCCGGTGCGCGAACCAGTGTCGGATTCCCACGGCGCAAAAGCCGCCTAGCGGAGGGAGTCCCAGTGGAGAGGAAATTGGCAACAGGCAATATCAGCGTAATGCTAGTGGACGATCACGCCGTGGTGCGAATGGGATTTCGATTGCTTCTGGAGGGGTCCTCGGACATCAGGGTGATTGCCGAGGCGGAAAGCGGCGAGGAGGCCTGCCGCAAGTATACCGAAGTAAAGCCGGATATCGTGGTAATGGACATTTCCATGCCCGGAATCGGCGGCCTCGAGGCGATCGATCGTATCCTTGCGCGCGAGCCTGCGGCGCGCATCCTGGTTCTTTCCGCGCACGAGGATGCGATGCACGCGCGCAGGGTCCTCAAAGCCGGCGCGGCCGGTTATCTGACCAAGCGCAGTGCGGCGGAAGCGCTGATGCAGGCAATTCGGCAAGTGCATCAGGGCAAGACCTTCCTCGAGCCGGAAATCGCCCAGCAACTTGCTATGCACCAGCTAAACGGCGAGCGCAATCCGCTGGATATGCTGAGCGAGAAGGAGTTCAAGGTGTTCCTTTCCCTGGCAAAAGGGCAATCGGTTGCTGATATTGCAGAGGTCATGTCGCTTAGCCCGCGTACCATTGGCACGCACCTGTACAACATCAAGCAGAAGCTGGGTGCGTCAAATTCGGCCGAACTGGCAATCATCGCGATCCGTGCCGGCCTGATAGAGACATGATTATTAATGATTTTGAAGGATTATCGCGGCTTTTGGGAATCTCATGAATTTCATGAGTCGGATTTCAGGGTTTTCTTGTGTGGTGGCGCGTCGGGTTGATCCAGAATGTGATTCATGGTCGCGAGCAGCGGCCTCGATGCCCGAACCGTGAATTAACTCTCTCAAAGGAGCTTTACCATGTGGACGAAACCCGAATACACCGATATGCGCTTTGGCTTTGAAGTCACGATGTACGTGTTCA
>JBDTRK010000037.1:0-29703 GCA_039931685.1 Betaproteobacteria bacterium
ATGGTGGAGTGGCGTTACTTCGACCTCGAAGCACGGCTCTACGGCGACCAGGCAACACCGCGAAACGGAACGATAGCCGTGCCGCAATCGCCCGGCCTCGGTTTCGACCCCGATCCCGAAGTTATCCGGCGTTATCGCGCAGACTGAAGGCACCGGCGGGGTTCTTCTGTCGCGCAGCGGTTGCGCGTAAAATTGCCCGCCATGAATCTCGAACGCATTACCGTGGAGTTTCACGCCGAAGAAGACCGCCTCGTGATCCGGGTGTTCTTCAACGGCAAAGCCGAAATCCAGTTGTGGCTGACGCGACGGCTGGTCAAGCGCATCTGGCCGGTGCTGCTGCAGATGGCGCAGGCCAAGCCCGACATCCAGGCCCAGCCCAATCCGGAAGTGCGCAAGGCCTTGCTCGGCATGCAGCACGAGAAAGCCCTTCAGGAAGTGAAATTCTCCAAGGCCGCGCCGACGGAACCGCAGCGCGAACATCCGCTGGGCAATGCGCCGATCCTGGTGAGCAAGGTGCGCGCGCGGCGCAGCGACAAGGGCCAGATCCTGTTGTCGCTGCAGCCGGAGCAGGGCAACGGCGTGGACCTGGCATTGGGCGACACGTTGCTGCACGGACTGATGAAACTGATGCAGGATACAGTCGTCAAGGCGGAATGGGATCTCGCGCTAGAAGTACCCACGTTCGCCCACTCTGCTTCCGAAGAAGACACCGGGCGCATCGTCAACTGAGAACCGGCTGCGGCGTTGTTGCCGGCAGGACTCCGCCTTGAACGCCTTCCCCCCTCTTCTCTTTGCTGCCCGGATCGCGGCACTCGCCGTGCTGCTGGCGGGGCTGACCGGTTGCGCAACCTTTCGCAGCTACGATTCCGAGTTGTCCGGCACCATCAGCCTGGCTGCCGCCGGCAATGTCGAAGGCGCCATCAAGCGGCTCGACGCCAATAATCGCTTCGGCAGAAAGGACTTGTTGTTCTACCTGGAACAGGGCGAGTTGCAACGGCTCGGCCATCAGGTCGAAGCCAGCGAAAAAGCCTGGCTGACCGCGGACGCGCAAGTGCAGGCCTGGGAGCAGACCGCGCTTGCCAACCCGGAAAAGCTGCTCGGCGACGTCGCCAGCGTGGTACTCAACGACAAGTCCCGCCCCTACGAAGGCCACGACTACGAGAAAGTCATGCTGACCACCCGCCTCGCACTCGACCGGCTCGCGCAGGGCGACTTCGAAACCGCCCGCGTGGACATCAAGCGCACCCACGAACGCGCGGCGGTCATCGCCCGGCTCCGGGACAAGGAGTTGCAGAAGACGCAGGAAGAAGCGCGCAAGCGCGGCATGCGCACAAGCTTCAAGGAATTGAACGGCTATCCGGTGGAAACGATCGATAACCCGGAAGTCAACGCACTGAAGAACAGCTACGAGAGCGCGTTCAGCCATTACCTTGCCGGTTTCGTCTATGAAGCACTTGGGGAACCGGGTCTTGCCGCGCCCGGTTACCGCCAGGCCATCGAATTGCAGCCGCACCGTCCGCAACTCGAAGACGCGCTGGCCGGCCTGGATGCCCGTGTCGCCTCCCGCGACGACGGCTACACCGACGTGCTGTTCGTGCTGGAGTCGGGCACGGCGCCAGCGCGCCAGTCGCGGCAATTCAGCCTGCCATTTCCGTATGGCGACCGGTTGCTGATCGTACCGGTGTCATTTCCGGTCATGAGCCCGCCCCAGCCTTCCTTCATGCCCGGTGAGCTGCAGATCCGCGGCCAGGCGCCGATCGCCACGACGCTCATCACCAGCGTCGACCTGATGGCGCGCAAGGCGATGCAGGAACAGATGCCAGGCATCATGCTCAGAGGTATCATTCGCTCCAGCGGCAAGGCGATTGCACAATATCAGGCGCGCAAGAACGACCAGAGCGGGCTGGCTGCCCTGGTCGTGGCGATCGGGTCGATTGTCACCGAATCCGCGGACGAGCGCACCTGGCGGCTGTTGCCGGCGCAGATCGCCATTGCACGGGCGCGCATTCCGTCGGGCGAACACACGCTCGGCTTCGGCGCCACCCCCGGCGGCAGCGACATCCGCTTCAGCGTGTCGGGACGTTACGCGGTCATCGGATTGCGCTTTCTCGGCGGCAGCACCTTTGCCATCGTGCCGCCCGCGGGATACCCCGCCAGGGCGGATGCACGGGCTGCCGGCGGGCGCGCAAGCGGGCCGTCAACGCTGGCGGCACTGAAAACGTTTTGAGCGTCAATGCATTACTTCGGGAGCGATTCATGAAACTGCCCTTTCTTGCCACCCTACTGATTGCAACCATTACCATCGCCGGGTGCGCCGGCGGCAGCAAAGTCGTGCGCAGCGAATATGCCTACGGCTGCCCGGCCGGCGCCGACAAGATTTATTCGAAGGAGGACTTGATCAAGGCCAAGGTCGAGCCCGCCGGCTCGCTGCACAATATCGAGGTGGTGGACCTGCGCTGTGCCACGCGGGCCGGGCTGCTGCGCATCGACGTCGACATGAGAAACGAAAGCCGCGAAGAGCGCCGCGTGGCGTATCGTCTGCGCTGGCTCGACAAGGACGGCATGCGCGCCTGGGACGATGAATCCTGGAAACCGCTGTTGATCAACGGCAATACGCTTTACACCGTGACCGCATCCTCGCCTTCGCAGGACGCGACGGATTTCCGGGTCGTGATCATGGACCAGGACAAATAACATCGCCCATATCCAAGGAGTAATGTCATGACGCAATCCCTTCCAAACCGCCGCGCCGGCGCAATCCTGCTGTGTGCGGTCGTCGCCCTGTCCGGCTGTGCCGCGCAAACCCGTTACGGCGACGCGCGCGGCGTCGAGACGGTGACCAACCAGTTCGGCTCCACCGACCTGCAGATGATCGCCGAATCGATGACGCGATCGATGCTCAACACGCCGCTCGCGTCCGGTGAAACCCGGCCGATCATGACGGTGCAGGAGGTCAAGAACAAGACCAGCGAGTACATCGACACGCGTGCCATCACCGATTCCATTCGCGTCGAATTGCAGAAAAGCGGCCGCGTGCGTTTTGCCGTGGACGCCGCCGCGATGGACCAGCAGGTCGAGGAACTGAAACGCCAGCAAAGCGATTACTACGACGCGAAAAAATCCGTTGAAGTCGGCAAGATGGTCGGCGCGGCCTACCGAATCGAGGGCAACATCACCTCGATCGTCAAGGAAGCCAAGGGCGTGAAGGACGTCTACTACAAGTTCAGCCTGCAGGTGTGGAACGTGCAGAACGGCCTGCTGGAATGGGCCGACGAAAAGGAAATTCGCAAGACCACATCCTAGCGGTCTTTGCCTGCGCCGTCGTCCGTGCGGCTCACAACCCCTGCGCCCGTCGCCCCCTCGCCGCGACGGGCGTTTTGTTTCGGTCCGCCGGATTTGCTTCAGTCCGTCATGCCCAGCGCCTCGGCCATGACGTGATAGATCACGTTCTGCTCCATCACGCCGCGGATCAGGTGCGCCTGCGGACCGCGCGCGTAAATCGCGACATCCTCGCCGCCGTGCGTCTCGCTCTCCATCGGCATCGCCGACTCCTGCAGGTAATCCGGTGCCGCCGTGTCCACGCCCGACAGATCCGGACGGCCGGTCGTGATGCCGCGATAGCCCGGGCCATGATGCGGAAATTTCTTCTGGCCTTCCGGCTGCGCGACCGATGGGCCGCTGTAGCCGGGCCCATTGACGTAGCCCAGCGTGGTGTACGGCAGGCCGAGCGCGTCGTGGGCATACTCCTTGGTGGGATGCCCCGGTTCGACGACCTTGCCGAGGATCGGGTTGCCGCGCTTCGGATAACCGGCGATGGTGAAGGTGTGGCTGTGATCTGCGGTGACGATGATCAGCGTGTCGCGCGGGTCGGTGCGCTCCATGGCGAGCCTGACCGCGCGCGCGAACTCGATGGTATCGGTCAGGGCGCGATAGGCATTGCCGGCGTGATGCGCGTGATCGATGCGCCCACCCTCGACCATCAGAAAATAGCCTTTCTGGTTCAACGCAAGCAGGTCCAGCGCCTTGCCGGTCATTTCCGTCAGTGACGGCTCGCCGGCCGCATCCTTGCCGCGATCATGCTCGTATTTCATGTGGGAGGGATCGAACAATCCGAGCAGGTGCCTGACCTGCCTGACGTCGATCGCTTCGAGCTGGGCCTTGTTCCAGACATAGGCCGACTTCGGATAGCGCGTCAGCCATTCCCGGGTCAGGTCGCGGCCGTCCTTGCGCTCGCCGGTCTTGTCCGGATACTCCGGATCGCGGGTCCCACGCGGAAGGAATTTGCCGCGGCCCCCACCGAGCGCGACGTCGATGCCCTCGCCGTGGGAAAACTCGACCAGCTGCCTGGCAATATCGGCGAAGCCCGCCTCGTTGGCAGCGTCCGGCTGGTCGGCGTCGCTTTCCCAGTCGCGGTCGGGCGAGTGCGCATAACACGCCGCCGGGGTGGCGTGGGTGATGCGTGTGGTGGTGACGATTCCGGTCGCCATGCCGCGTTGCGCCGCACGCTCAAGGATGGTTTTCATGGTATTGCCGGGCACCGCGCGAAAATCGCCGCGCGGCACGCGCTCGTTCACCGAGAGCAGGCCATCGTTGGTCTTGATGCCGGTCACGATGGCACTCATGGTCGGTGCTGAATCCGGGGTCTGCTGGTTGGCGCTGTAGGTTTTCGACAACGCGACGTAGGGCAGCTTCTCGAAGGAGAGCTGGTTCTCCTCGCCAGACATGCCGTGCTGCTGGCCCTCGAGGATGCGCGCCGCGGTCACGGTTGAAATACCCATGCCGTCGCCGAGGAACAGGATCACGTTCCTGGCGTGGCCCAGGACCGGCCTTTCCTGCCGCGCCTTCTCCACCGCGGCGCGTCCGTTGCGAAACCACTCCTCGGGCGTTTGCGCCGACACTGCCACGGCCTGTGCCGCCAGCGCGACCACCGCCATTGATAAAAGACTGCGTTTCCCGATCATGCCAAAGGCCCCAGTGCGGCGGCATAGCGTTGCGCGCAACGCATGCCAAAGTCGTTCGGCGCGAGGGCAGGCGCACGGTCGAATACCGGCCCCAGGCCCAGGCGAATGGCGGCAACGCGCTTGCCGTAGGTGTGCAGCGTGTCCAGCGACTGCATAACGAATACGATCGCCGGCAGCACATCGCGATAAATCGCTTCGGCCTGCGCTTCGGCGCCGGCGCGCATCAGGTCGAAAATGCGTGCCTGGTGGTCGAAACTATCCGACGCCGGAATCATGCCCGCGCAGCCCGCACGCAGGTTATCGATCAGCTCCAGGCCGCCGCGGCCGTTGAACACCGTAACGCGGCCGCCCGTCTCTTCGATGACCTGCCGGATCACAAGCGCCGCGCCTTCGCCCTTGAGGATGCGGAAATTTGGATGGTTTTGCGCCAGCGCCCTGATACCGGCGGGCGTCAATCCCACGCCGAGGTACTCGGGCGCGTTCTGGATGGCGACCGGCAATTCGACGCGATCGGCCACGGCGCCGAAAAAGCGCACGAAAAAATCTTCCGGCACGCCGCGATCCGGTGGCGGCTGCAGGATCACCCAGGAAGCCCCGCGCGATTGCGCGAACTTCGCGAACTCGACCTGTGAATCGATGTTCGGCGCGTTGACCGTGACGGCCAGCGGCAGGCGGCCGCCAAGTTCCTCCGCCACCCAGTCCACCAGTTGGCGCCGCTCGCTGTCGGACAGCTTGTTGACCTCCGTGCCCAGCCCGAGTACGGCCATGCCATGCGCGCCATTGTCGACGAAGGCCTGCACCTGGCGGCGCACGGCCTGCCGGTCCAGGCCGCCCTGGGCATTGAAAAAGGCATACAGCATCGGGTAAATCCCGTGCGGCATGTTGTCTGCGTTCATCGTGTCGCCTCCCGGTCGGCATCCTATCTGCTCGCGGACGTCACCTCAAATTGCACGGCTGGCGCGTCGAATCGGTGTACCATTTTCCAGGCTGGAAAGAATGGCATCGAAGCTGTTGCGGGTCATCGTGCGCGGGAAGTCCATGTTCACGATCCCCGAGACCGATAATCGCGACGGGCGGCGCATCCGCCGAAGATACGCCTCGAGCCATCGCGATCGCCGCCGCCGGGGCAAGCCTGCCAGGCGATACATTGATCGAACGGGCGGAGACCCATGGAACTGAACGAAGGAGAGTTCGAGCAGATTCGCAACCGGCTCGAGATTCTGAAAATCGAGCACCGCGACCTCGATGACGTGATCGCGCACCTGTCGAGCGCCCAGAAACTCGACGAGCTGCAAATGCAGCGGCTGAAGAAACGCAAGCTGCTGCTCAAGGATCAGATTTCCGCGCTGGAGCGGCAACTGGTGCCCGATATCTCAGCCTGAGCGGACGCGCACTGCGGTGGAACCGAGCGGCAATGCGACGGTCCTACCCGCGGGCCCATTTCGAATTTGCCGATGCCGAATCCTTTCCTGCAGGTCGCCGTCGTTTTGTTGGTCGTATCGCTGTCGGGCGGTTGCGCCGCATTGCAGCGCCGCCCGCCGCCGACGATCGATCAGGTCGTGGAAATGGCCAGATCCGGCAAGTCGGCCGATGCGATCGTGCGGGAATTACAGGAAACCCGCGCTGTCTATCCCCTGACCGCCACGCAGATTGTCGGGCTGCACGACCAGGGCGTGCCTGACGCGGCGCTCGACTACATGCAGAACGCCTACGTCGAAAGCATCCGCCGGGATGCGCGCATGCAGTACGAAGGCAGTTTCTGGTGGCACGATTGCCTTTACTGCTATGGCGGCCCTGTCATCGTCGTGCCCAGATGATCGTTATGGGCAAGTCCGGGCGCAACCAGCAGATGCGCCCGCAAACCTGAGGAGCCGAACATGCCTGCCTGCCGTCCATTGCGCGACTTAGCGTCCGGAACTTTCCTTGTCGTATCCACATTGCTGTTCGGCGCCTGTTCGATCATGACACCGCGGCCAGCCACGCCGATCGCGGATGTCGTGACCCTGAGCAAGTCAACGCCGCCGGAACGTGTCGTCGACCGCATCGCCAGCTCAAAGACCACCTACGCGCTGCGCGGGTCGGATTTCGCCAAATTGGCCGACGCCGGCGTGCAACCCAAGGTGCTCGACGCCTTGCAGCAAGGCTTCGTCAACGACGTGGACCTGCTCACCCGCTACTGGGTGCTGGGCGAATCGCTGGGCGGCTGCGCATCGTGCTATCCGCAACCGCTGGATCTGGGCAAGCTCTCGGCCGGTGGCAACGGCATGGCGGACGCAACGGCTGTCGCGCGCACGACGACGTTCGCGAAACCGCAGGGACTGCCCGATTGGGTCAGCGCGAATCCCGGGGGCGCCGGCGCGCCCGGCATAACGCTCGGCGAGGTCGAACGGCTGGTCAAGGAAGGCACCGCATCGGCCGACATTGCCATGCGCATCCGCGCCTCGCGCCTCGAAGACGTCATCGGCATCGGCGGCCTCACCAAAATCGGCACGCATTACGTCGCCGGCGTGAGCGGATCGGAACTGGCGCAGCTGCGCAAGGACGGCGCAAGCGATGATGTCGTCGATGCCCTGCAGCAGAAATACCTGGCCGAATACATCGAATTCTCGCGCATCCGCTACCAGAGCTGGGGCAAGGGCCCGGGTGTACCAAATTAGCGCGCGCCGACCTGCCGATCAAGGCCGATAACGCGTCCGCGAGGACAGCCAGAAACGGCAGCGGCAATCCCCTCAGTGCGGGATTGCCGCTGCGGGCGGTTTTGCAGGCAGATTACTTCTTCGCGTCGTCGAACGAATCCGTGATGGCACCCTTGGTCGCCGTGGAAACCAGGTGGGCATATTTGGCCAGCAGTCCGCGGGTAAAGCGCGGTTTGGGCTGCTTCCATGCCGCGCGCCGCTTTGCCAGTTCCTCATCGGGCACGTTGAGCTGGATCAACTGCTTGTGCGCATCGATGGTGATGGAATCGCCCTCCTTGACCAGCGCGATGGTGCCGCCGACATAGGCCTCCGGCGCCACATGGCCGACCACCATGCCCCAGGTCGCACCCGAAAATCGACCGTCGGTCAGCAGGCCCACGGAATCGCCCAGGCCCTGGCCGGTCAGCGCCGAGGTCGGTGCCAGCATTTCCTGCATGCCCGGCCCGCCCTTGGGCCCCTCGTAGCGGATCACCACCACGTCACCCGGCTTGATCTTGCGATCCATGATCGCCGCCATGACCTCCGGCTCGGAATCGAATACCCGCGCCGGCCCGGTGATCGCCGGGTTCTTCAGGCCGGTGATTTTCGCCACGCAGCCCTCGGTGGCCAGGTTACCTTTGAGAATGGCGAGGTGTCCCTGTTTGTACATCGGATTGCCGAAGGGCCGGATGACGTCCTGGTCCTTGCGCGGTTCCGCCGGAATGTCCGCCAGTTCCTCGGCGATGGTGCGACCGGTGATGGTCATGCAATCGCCGTGCAGCAAGCCGTTGGCCAGCAGCATCTTGAGCACTTGCGGCGCGCCGCCCGCCTTGTGGAAGTCGGTCGCGACATACTTGCCGGAAGGTTTCAGATCGCACAGCACCGGCACCTTGCGGCGCACGCGCTCGAAATCGTCGATGGTCCACTCGACCTCGGCCGCCGAGGCGATCGCCAGATAGTGCAGCACCGCATTGGTCGATCCGCCGGTAGCCATGACCAGGCTCACCACGTTTTCGATCGACTTGCGGGTGATGATGTCGCGCGGGCGGATGTTCTTTTTGATGGCATTGACCAGCACCTTCGCCGACTCGCCCGCGGAATCGGCCTTTTCGGCGTCCGGAGAGGCCATGGTCGAGGAATGCATCAGGCTCATGCCCAACGCCTCAAACGAGGTGGACATGGTGTTTGCAGTGAACATGCCGCCGCACGCCCCCACGCTCGGACAAGCGTTCTTCTCGATGCCGTCATAGTCTTCCTTGCTCATCCTGCCGGCGCTGAACGCCCCGACAGCTTCGAAGGCGCTGGCGATGGTCAGGTCCTGGCCTTTCCAGTGGCCGGGCCTGATGCTGCCGGCGTAGACATAGATCGCCGGCACGTTCATGCGTGCGATCGCCATCATGCCGCCAGGCATGTTCTTGTCGCAGCCGCCCACCACCAGCGCGCCGTCCATCATCTGGCCGTTGACCGAAGTCTCGATGGCATCGGCAATGACTTCGCGCGAAACCAGCGAATACTTCATGCCGTCGGTGCCCATGCCGATGCCGTCGGTGACGGTCGGCGTGCCGAACACCTGCGGCATGGCGCCGGCCTTGCGCAAGGCTTCCATGGCGCGATCGACCAGCGGCTGAATACCGGCATTGCACGGATTCATGTTGGAGTGTCCATTGGCCACGCCGACAATCGGCTTGTCGAAATCGCCGTCCTTGAAATCGACCGCACGCAACATCGCGCGGTTGGGCGAACGGGCGATGCCCGCCGTGATCAGTTTGCTGCGCCAGTTGTCTGCCATGTTTTGTCTCCTCGATAATGGTGGCCGCGGGCTTGCGCTTGCGGATGCGATCCTCGGGCGCAAGCGCCCGCATTAAGATTACAGGGCCGCTGCCGTTGCCCAGGGGGCGGAGTGTGGCCGCGCCGGCGCGCGGCGTCTAATATATTATTTACGTGTTTTTGATACTTTTCCCGAATCAATGGAACTGCGCCACCTGCGGTACTTCGTCACGCTCGCCGAGGAACTTCATTTCGGCCGCGCTGCTGCCAGGCTGCACATGTCGCAGCCGCCCCTGTCGATGCAGATACGCGCCCTTGAGAACGAACTGGGCGTGATACTGCTCAAGCGCACGCAGCGCCACGTTTCGCTAACCCAGGCCGGCGCCGCGCTGCTCGCGGACGCGCGGCATATTCTGGCACGGGTGGAGCAGGCGATTCTGACCACCCAGCGGGCGGGCCGCGGCGAAATCGGCGAGCTCGCGATCGGCTTCATCAGCGTGGCGGATTACAACGTGCTGCCAGTCGTTTTGCGCGAATTCCGCCGGCGCTTTCCGCTGGTCAACCTGACGTTGCGCGAAGCGACCACCGACGTGCAGTTGCGCGATCTGGCGGCCGGGCGCATCGACGCGGGTTTCGTGCTGCCACCGGTCAGCGATCCGTCGCTGGAATCGATTTCCATCCTGCGCGAGCCTCTGATTGCGGCGCTGCCGTCAAGGCATCCGCTGGCACGCAAGCCCGGCAAGCTCGCGCTCGAGCAGCTCGCCAGCGCACCGTTCATCCTGTTTCCTCGGCCGTATGCCCCAGGGCTCTACGACGATATCGTCAGTTGCTGCAAGGCGGCCGGATTCAGCCCGAGGGTGGAACAGGAGGCCATCCAAATGCAGACCATCGTCAGTCTGGTATCGGCGGAGCTCGGCGTAGCGCTGATCCCGGCCTCGCTCACCAACCTGCAGCGCACCGGCGTAACTTACAAATTCCTCAAGGACGGCAGCCCGCTCACCGAGGTGCACCTGGCCTGGCGGCGTGGCGATGAACTGCCGGCGCTGCGGGTGTTTGTCGACGTCGCCACGCAAACGGCAAGGGCCGCGATCGCGCCGGCGAAAGGCGGATCAAGCTCATGAGCACCGCCACCGAGGCGTGCTCGGCGTTCCTGCCGGACGAGGCCGCCACCCTGGCATTCGGCGCCCGACTGGCGCAGATGCTGGAAGCGGGGCTGTTCGTGGCGCTGTCGGGCAACCTCGGCAGCGGCAAGACCACGTTGGCGCGCGGCATCCTGCGCGGCTTCGGCTATGCCGGGAAAGTAAAGAGTCCGACCTATACTCTGGTTGAACTTTACAATCTTTCTAGGTTAGACTTATATCACTTTGATTTTTATCGGTTCAGCGATCCTCAGGAATGGCTGGATGCGGGCTTCGCCGATCATTTCGAGCCGCGCAACCTGTGTCTTGTGGAATGGCCTGAATGCGCGGGCGATCTGCTACCCGTACCAGACCTGAAAATATCGTTGAGCGTGGAGGGCGACGGCCGGCGAATACGGATCGTCGCGGAAACGGAGCACGGAAAACGTTGTTTGGATCGCTTGCCAGCTTGATTATGCGACTTGACCGCGCCGGCTATGTATTGCGGAGCGCCAAGCTGTTGCTGCGCGCCGTGATGGCGGCGGCAGTGCTTACGACCAGCGCCGCGCCTGCCCTCTCCGCCACCAAGATCGCAGCGGCCCGCGTCTGGCCCGCGCAGGAATATACCCGCCTGACCCTCGAATCCGAAGCGCCGATCGCCTACAACGTGTTCACCGTCGGCACGCCCGAGCGGCTGGTTATCGATCTCGAGGATGTGGAATTCAACATTGCTCTGGAAGAACTTCCAGCCAAGATATCGCCGGCCGATCCCTACGTGAGCGGTTTGCGCGTCGGTCGCTTCAAACCGGGCGTCGTGCGCCTGGTTCTGGATCTGAAAGCGCAGGTCCGGCCGCAGGTATTCGTGCTCAAGCCGGTAGGCGACTACGGTCACCGGCTGGTAGTCGACATTTATCCGCTGGAGCCTGTCGATCCGGTCATGGCATTGCTCGACAAGAACGAAACTTCGCGCAGCGACGTGGTAGAAAAGCCCGAGCCGGCCGCGAACAGCGCTCCGGCCGTCGCCGTGCCTGCGGTTGGCAAGAAGCCGGCGCCGGCCGCCGACGTCGCGCGACTGATTACTGTTGCGATCGATGCCGGCCACGGAGGCGAGGATCCCGGCGCGCGCGGGCGCAGCGGTACGCACGAGAAATTTGTCACCCTGGCGATTGCCAGGAAGGTAAAAGCACTGATCGACGATGAACCAAACATGCGCGGCGTGCTCATTCGCGACGGCGACTACTTCATTCCGCTGGTCAATCGCGTGATCAAGGCGCGCAGACTCCAGGCGGACCTTTTCGTCTCGATCCATGCAGACGCCTTTGTCAAACCCCATGCACGCGGGTCTTCGGTGTTCGCGCTGTCCGAGCGCGGGGCCACCTCGGCGGCGGCGGGCTGGCTGGCAAGAAAGGAAAACGATGCGGACCTGATCGGCGGCGTAAATATCGATGTTCCCGATCCGACGCTGAAGCAGGTGCTGATCGACCTGTCGCAAACCGCAACCATCAACGACAGCCTGAAGCTCGCCAAAGCGGTGCTGGGCGAAATCGGCGGGGTCAACGATTTGCACAAGTCGCGCGTCGAACAGGCGGGTTTCGCCGTGCTGAAGGCGCCTGACATCCCGTCCATCCTGGTCGAAACCGCCTTCCTCACCAACCCTGAGGAAGAGAAGAAGCTCAAGGACGACAAGTACCAGGACAAGCTGGCGCAGGCGATTGTGGTGGGAATCAGGAAATACTTTGCGGCGAACCCGCCTTTGGCCCGTTCGAAGTTGGCGCAGAACTGAAGTCGCGTGACTATCGTGACTGTCGTGACTCGCTTAAATGCGCTTTTGATCGCGACCTTTCCCCTTCGTACCTGCTCTTGAAGATCGCTGGCATCCTGCTTGCCGCAGGCAGCGGCAGCCGCTTCGGCGGAGACAAGCTATTGCACCCGCTGCCCGACGGCACGCCGATCGGCGTCGCATCCCTGCGCAATCTGCAAAATGCATTACCCGATGTAATTGCGGTGGTACGCAGCGGTGACCATCGCCTGGGCGGGTTGCTGCGCGATGCAGGGGCCATCGTCGTTGCCTGCGAGGACGCGGGCCTGGGCATGGCGCGAAGTTTTGTCCGTGCAGTCGATGCAAGCCGCGATGCGCACGGCTGGGTGATCGCGTTAGGAGACATGCCCTTCCTGTTGCCGCAGACGATCAACAAGGTCGCCGAGCGCGTTGCGCAGTCAGGCCGCATTGTCATTCCGGCATACCAGGGAGCGCGCGGGCATCCGGTCGGATTTGGCGGCCGCTACCGGGACGAGTTGCTCGCGCTGCACGGCGACGAAGGGGCCCGCTCGGTCATCGCCAACAACCGCGCCGACGTGGATACACTCGACTGCGGCGACCCCGGCATTCTGCGCGACATCGACACGCCGGCCGACCTGGGCTGACCTCAGTTCGGCTTGAGCACGATGGCCTTGAGGTCACCGTCCACGACGTAACTCCCCCTGATCTGTGCCGCCTGGGAGCGCAGTTCGACCGCTATGCGTCCGTTCACCTGCCTGTCGGGGGAAACATCGAAAGAACCGCTGGCGGACAACAGACCTGAGGACAGCTTCACGTTGCGGTACTGGTAGCGGCCGCTCGCCACGGCCAGACTGCCGCTGATCTCCTCGAAGCGAGTGGCGCCGCCCTGCGTCACGCCACGCCCGCCGGACTGCAGCGCCCGCACCAGATCAACGCCATCCACATCGCCTTTCTTGACCTCAAAGCTGCCGTCGATTTTCGGGGAATCGAACAAATTCTGCATTGATTGCGAAGACATCGAGTAGCGCAGTCTCGACTGCAGGACGCCGGTGGACTTCGCTTCGCGCGTAAATATCGCCATGAGATCCTGCAACGCCATGCGCTCGGTTTCGACTTCGCCGTCCAGCGACCACGGACCGCCCCACACGATGTTGGCGCTGCCTTTGGCGGCACCCCCATAGAGCAAGGCTTCGAACTTCTCGACCCTGATGTGGTTACGCGTGGCGACTGCTTTTACCGTAAGGTCGGAGAATTCGATCTGCGGCCCGATCGGCGCTACCCAGCCCTTGGACGCACTGAGCGCGATATCGATCTGGTTGTCGTGCGGGACCAACTCCACGCTGGCCTTTCCGTCGCGGCTGGACAAACTGGCCTGTTGCACCGCGCCGTCTGGCGACACTTGCAGGTCGACACCGAAATCCGGGATTTTCGCTGTATGCGATTCGATCTTGACCGAATTGATGACGATCCTGCCAACCTGCACGCTCCTATCGGCAACCGCCGCCTCCAGCCATTTTGGCAGTCGCGACAACACTTCTTCGGCGACAGTCGCCGATTCAATCTCCATCTTGCGCACGACCTTGACTTCCCCGAACACCGACCCGAATTCCGGCGAAAGCAAGACCTTGTCGATCTTCACATCCTGCGTCGTCCCGAGCCTGACGTTCTGCAGAATGATGGTGAATCCGCTCAGGATTGACACGTGCATCGAGCCTATCGACACCGGCTCCTTGATGTGGTCGGACGCCAGCTTTTCGATCGAAGGCACATAGCTGTTCATCGGCAGCAGCTGCACACCGCCGATGACAATCGCAAGAAGTGCAACGACGCCGATGATGACCGGCTTGAAGCGGTCCAGCGGCGACCTGATGCCCTTCTGTTTCTTCAGCGCGTCGACCTCGGCGCGCTTGCGGTCGCGCTCCTCCTGGTCCTTGCGCCGCTTCGCGAGATCATCCTCACGCGAGCGCCGCTCATTCTCAACCTTCATTCCGTCCTGGCGCTGGCGTTCCTGGTCGCGCTGGAGCTTGGCTTCTTCCTGCTCGCGGATGCGCGCGTCCTTTTCCTCCTGGCGCTTGCGCTCCCTTTCCTCGCGAGCTTCGCGCTCGTGCTCCATGCGTTCGCGCCGCTCGCGGTCTTCCGCCTCGCGCCGCTCTGCTTCCGCGCGCGCCTGCTCCTCCCGCTCGGCGCGCTCCATGGACTGGCGCGCCTGATCCTCCTGTTCGCGCTGGCGCTCCTCTTCCTCTTCGCGCTTGCGCAATTGTTCCTGTTGTTTTTCGAACTCGGCCGCGACCTGCGATTCCATCGCGCGCAACCCGGAAAGATCGAATTCCGGCAGGGCGCTCTTGGCGGCAGCCGCCTGGCTTGCGCGTTCCTCCTCTTCACGGCGACGGTCGGCCTCTTCACGCGCGCGTCTGTCATTTTCCTCGCTGCGACGTCGCTCCGCGCTCTCGCGCTCGAGTCGTTCGGCCTCATCGCGACGGGCGCGCTCGTCCTCCTTCTCACGCCGTTGCCTATCTTCCTCGTCTTCGCGCGCGCGTTTCGCGACGGTCTCGCTGTTGGAACCTGAATCTTTTTCGCGGCCACGCGCATCTTCCTCGTCTTCGCGCCGTGCGCGCTTCTCCGCGTCCTCGCGCTTGCGCTGCTCTTCTTCTTCCTTACGTTTTTTCTCTTCCTCTTCACGACGCTTGCGCTCCGCCTCCGCACGCACGCGCTCTTCCTCTTCCCTGCGCTTGCGCTCCTCTTCCTCCTTCTCCTTGCGCCGGCGTTCTTCCTCCTCCACTTCCTTGCGCTTGCGTTCGGCTTCCGCGCGCGCGCGCTCGTCTTCTTCCTTGCGTTTTTTCTCTTCCTCTTCCTTCCGCTTGCGCTCCTGTTCCGCGCGTACGCGTTCTTCCTCTTCCTTGCGCTTGCGCTCTTCTTCTTCCTTGCGCTTGCGTTCTGCATCCGCACGCGCACGCTCTTCTTCCTCCTTGCGTTTGCGCTCGTCTTCCTTGCGCAGCTCTTCTTCGCGCTTGCGGCTATCCTCGTCTTCGCGCCGCTGACGCTCTTGGTCCTCGCGCTTCTTGCGGGCCTCTTCCTCAAGCTTGCGGCGATCCTCCTCTTCACGACGCTTGCGCTCGTCGGCCTCCTTGAGCTTGAGTTCCTCTTCGTCCTTGCGCTTTCGCTCCGCGTCTTCGCGATTGCGCCGTTCCGCATCTTCTCCAGACTTGCGCTGCTGCTCCTCCAGCTTCTTGCGCTCGGCCAGCTCGAATGTCTTGCGTTCCGCCTCCAGGATCTTGGACAGATCGCGTTGCGTCTGCGACATCAAGTCGGCTTCGACCTTGGCCTTGCGCTCGGATTCCTCGCGCAGCTTCTGTCCGGCGGCTTCCTTGGCTTTGCGCTCTGCCTCAAGTTTCGTCAGGCGCAGGCTTTCTTCTTTCGCCTGCTTCTGCGCCTGCTCCTTCTTCAGACGCTCATCTTCCTCGCGCTTGCGCGTGGTTTCCTGCTCGGCCTTGGTGCGGTCCGCGGTCTCGCGCTGCCGCCATTCGGTCTGGGCATTCTGGTAGACGTTCTTGCCGGGCGAAAGCGACGAGGTAAAGTCGAGGTCATCGACATAAGAGCCGCCGGAGCCTGCCTGGACTCCGGTGGAAGTATTAGCGAATTCCTTGATGTAACCGCCGGTGGTGAGTTCGGCCAGGGCCTTGTTTATCGCGGCGTCAGTCAGTTTGGATTTGGAAATCAGGTCGGCGACAGTCGATTTTCCGTCGATCAGCGTCAAAACCTTGACAAGGTCCTTCGGCAGCTTGCCGGCTTTGTTCTTGATTTCCAGAACGCCTTTGCCGGTCTTGGAGTAGATCGTCTTATTGTCCATCTTGTTCTTTCTCAGCCCCGCAAATGAGGAAATGCAACAACGGACCAACGCATGAACGCCCCGTTTTTCCGTTTCCGGCACGGGAAAAAAGCAAACGAACAAGGCCTCTCGCCGGAGAAGCCTTGATATAAAGGCAATTATTAGGCTTGGCGGCTTGCGCGTCTAGGGCTGAACCGGGATAAATCGGTTCGGCCCGGGAATTCGCAGGCCCCCGGCAGGCTTTTGCGCACGCCCTGTTCGTTGCGCCGGTCGGGATTTTGCCCTGTCGGCTGACGGTCCAAACCCTGCACAGTGCGTGCCTGATCCAATCGAACATCGGCGCGTTCGCGAATCCGCATTTTCTTCAGTGGCGACGCGGCCCGCACTGCGACCGCCCCCGGCATAGCGACGGGCTAAACCAGGCTTTGCGACAGATGCCACGACGAATGCGCACGGCGCGCCGTCGGCACGGCGTCAGGCGAGACAAGCGCCGCCAGCGGCTATAATCTACACCGAACTCCGATTTCCTCCCGATGCCCGCCATACGCCCGCTGCCCGACCTCCTGATCAGCCAGATCGCCGCCGGCGAAGTGGTGGATCGGCCCGCCTCCGCCCTCAAGGAGTTGCTGGAAAACAGTCTCGATGCCGGCGCAACCGAAATCTCGGTGCAGCTGGCCGAGGGCGGCATCCGGCAAATACGCGTTGCCGACAATGGCGGCGGTATTGCCCGCGACGACCTGGTTTTGGCACTCGCGCGCCATGCCACCAGCAAGATTGGCTCGCTCGACGACCTGGAGCGCGTTGCCAGCCTCGGCTTTCGCGGGGAGGCATTGGCCAGCATCGCCGCGGTATCGCACTTGAGCCTCGCCAGCCGGGCGGCCGGCGGCGCGCACGCGTGGAAAGTCGAAGCCAGCGGCGACGCCCGCACCGCGCCTGAACCGGCTGCAGTCGCCGCCGGTTCGATCGTGGAGGCTGCCGACCTGTACTTCAACACGCCGGCGCGGCGCAAATTCCTGCGCAGCCCGCAAACCGAATTCGCGCACAGCGAAGAGACCTTCAAGCGGCTGGCATTGTCGCGGCCGGACGTGCGCTTCGTGATGACCCATAACGGCCGCGCGCATTGGCATCTGCCGGCCGCCGACGTGCAGGCGCGCATTCACGCCGTGCTGGGGGAGGAATTCGCCGCCGCATCGTTGCCGGTCAACGTGGAGAATGCGGGCTTGCGCCTGCACGGTCTGGCGGCACAGCCGGCTTATTCGCGCAGCTCGCGTGACGCGCAGTACCTGTTCGTCAACGGCCGTTTCGTGCGCGACAAAGTACTGGCACATGCGGTGCGCGAGGCCTATCACGACGTTCTGCACCATGACCGCCACTGCGCCTATGTGCTGTTCCTCGAACTCGACCCCGCTCAGGTGGATGCCAATGTGCACCCGACCAAGATCGAAGTGCGCTTCCGCGATTCCCGCGGTATGCACCAGTTCGTGTTTCACGCACTGGAAAAGGCAC
Organism: Betaproteobacteria bacterium; assembly: GCA_039931685.1. Classification (GTDB taxonomy): domain Bacteria; phylum Pseudomonadota; class Gammaproteobacteria; order Burkholderiales; family JACQAP01; genus JACQAP01. The sequence goes on from JBDTRK010000037.1 coordinate 17,634, forward strand.
TTTCCGCCACGCGTGCCGGACTGGCTGCCGGCCATCAGCCGGCACCCCTGCACACGCCTTTGCGCGCGGATGGCGGATATTCCAGACAGCCCTCGATGGATCTGCTTAGCAGCGAACCGGCGGCGTTCTATGCGACGCTTTTTGGAACCGCCGGCCCGTCGGCCGTCGCTGTAGCCGACCGGCCGGATCCCGCCATGCCGCAGGACGAAGACCACCCGCTGGGATTTGCGCTGGCGCAGCTGTCGGGCATCTATGTGCTGGCGCAGAACCGGCATGGGCTGGTGGTGGTGGACATGCATGCGGCACACGAGCGCATCGTTTACGAAAAACTCAAGAACGCGCTCGACGACGATGGCATTCCCACCCAGCAATTACTGATTCCCGCCACCATGACCGCGAGCGCGCTGGAAGTCGCCACGGCAGCGGAAAATCCGGCCACGCTCTCCCGGCTCGGCTTTGAACTTGCCGTCATTGCGCCAAACGCGCTCGCCGTGCGCTGCGTGCCGATGACGCTGGCGCAGGCCGACTCGGCACAGCTTGCACGCGATGTGCTGCGCGAAATCGCCGAGTTCGGTGGAAGCCGTGCGCTTGCCGAGCGCCGCAACGAGATGCTGTCCACCATGGCCTGCCACGCAGCCGTCAGGGCCAATCGCGCCCTCACCATTCCCGAAATGAATGCCTTGCTGCGCGAAATGGAAATCACGGAGCGCTCCGGTCAATGCAATCACGGCCGGCCGACCTGGTTTCAGGTCACGATCGGCGAACTCGACAAGATGTTTCTGCGCGGCAGATAGCCGCACGGACACAGGACTGAGTGCCAAGGACTGAGGACCGAGTAAGAGCAGCTATGACTACTCATCACTCAGTCCTCAGCACTCAGTCCTCAGCAGAATTGCCGGCGGCAATTCTGCTCATGGGCCCCACCGCCAGCGGCAAGACCGGCGTCGCGCTGGAACTGGCGCGCAGCCTGCCTGTGGAAATCATCAGCGTGGATTCGGCCCTGGTGTACCGCGGCATGGATATCGGTACGGCCAAGCCCGATGCCGAAACGCTGCGGCGCGTCCAACATCATCTGATCGACGTCATCGAACCGACGCAGAATTACTCGGCCGCGCAATTTCGCGATGAAGCGCTGAATATCATGGCCGACATCGTCGCGCGCGGGCGCATTCCGTTGCTCGCCGGCGGGACGATGCTTTACTTCAAGGCGTTACGCGAAGGCTTGTCGGACTTGCCGGCGGCCGATGCCGACACGCGCACGGTTATCGACGCGATGGCAGCCGATGCCGGCTGGCCTGCCGTGCATCGCGAATTGCAGCGCGTCGATCCGGTAACCGCGCAACGTCTCGATCCGAACGATGCCCAGCGCGTCCAGCGCGCCATGGAAATTTTTTATCTGACTGGCCGGCCGATGTCGGAACTGATTGCTGCCGGTAAGCCGGTAGCGTTGCCCTACCGGCTGGTATCCCTGTGCCTGGTTCCCGGCGAGCGCAGCGTGCTGCATCAACGTATCGCACGGCGCTTCGAAACCATGCTCGAACTCGGCCTGATCGACGAAGTGCGGCAATTACGGGAAACCTACGACCTGAAACCCGGGCTACCGTCGATGCGCTGCGTGGGTTACCGGCAGGTGTGGCAATACCTGGATGGCGAATTCGACCTGGTCAGCTTGCGCGAAAAGGCCCTGGCGGCCACGCGACAGCTGGCGAAACGGCAACTGACCTGGCTGCGCGCAACGAATGACGTGCGGGAATTCGACTGCCTGGCTGACGACCTGCAGGAGCAGATAGACGCCTGGCTGCCGGAACAAATCAAGCGGTAAAGAACGGAAGCATTGCGCGCGCTCATCAAGAGAAACATTCACCGCCAAGGACCCCCAAGGACGCCAAGGGAGGTCAAGGGCAAGGGCGGAAAAACAAAGTACGGTTCCCAGTAGCCCAAGGCGGCGCACTTTGCGCTTTTTCGTCGAGCTTTGACTTTTCCCGGTTTTCCTTTGCGTCCTTTGCGTCCTTGGCGGTCAGTGGCTTTTTAAGAACAATCAGTTGGAGAGAGAATCCGCGCCGGCCTTCGCGATCTGGCCGTCCTCGGTGGATTTCACGCCGCTTACACCGATTGCCCCGACCAGTTGCCCGCCCACCATGATCGGCAGTCCGCCTTCCAGCGGCAAAGCACCGTGCAATGCGATCAGTGCGTTGCGGCCGCCGGCGATCGCGTCCTCGAATACCTTGGTCGGGCGCTTGAAGGCTTGCGCGGTGCGCGCCTTCTGGATGGCCACCTCGATGCTGCCGGTCTGGGTACCGTCAAGGCGTTGCAGATAGACCAGATGGCCGCCGTCGTCGACCACCGCAATGACGACGTTCCAGTTGTTCTTCCTGGCCTCCGCTTCGGCCGCGGCCGCAACCTTCTTCGCGCCTTCGAGTGTCAGCACTTTTTTGTCCGCGAGCTGGGCGGATGCGTGCAGGGAAAACGCCGCGAATAACGCGAAAACACACAGGCATGTCAATTTCCTCGCTGAAAACATGTTTCCTCCCTAAGGAATGATTTTGATTGGACTGACGGAACGCAACGCGGGCCGGGCGAAAGATATGCTTCGGGCGCCAACAAAATGCACGCGCCATTTACGATAGCGCAACCAGGCGGCTATTCCAAATCACTCTTCCGGCATATCGATATGCTCAACGCGCGTTTGCGCGGCGCCCTGGGCAAACGTCACGCGCAGCGCCTCGCCTGCGGCGATTTGCCGCGCGGACCGCACGATGCGGCCGCCGCCTTGTTCGACAATGCTGTAGCCGCGCTGCAGCACCGCGCGCGGATTGAGGTGTGCCAGGCTCGCATGCATTTCGACGAGTCGCGCGGCCTGCTGTTCCAGCAGGCGTGCATGGCCATGCCGCAGGCGCAGACGCAACTCCTGCTGCCGCGCCAGTAGCGCGTCGATATCGGGCAGGCCGTCACGCAACCGTTGCGCGAGCGCGGAAAGATTCCATGCTGTGCCATCCAGTGCATGGCCGGCCGCGGACCGCAGCCGGTTGGCGAAATGCCCCAGCTGGCGGGACTCCGCACTGATGCGCTCACCTGGATGGGTCAGACGTTTTCCCAGGTAATCGATTTGCTGCATGCGCGCGCCCAGCGCGCGATCGATGTCCCGCGCCAGGCGGGCCGCCAGAACCGCCAACCGGGCCGCCAGGTCGGCCCGGTTGGGACTCACCAGCTCGGCCGCGGCAGTGGGCGTCGGCGCGCGTGCGTCAGCCACGAAATCGGCTATGGTGAAATCGGTCTCATGCCCCACTCCCGCCACCACCGGCATCGCGCAGTCGACGATCGCGCGCGCGACGGTCTCCTCGTTGAAGGCCCACAAGTCTTCCATGCTGCCGCCGCCGCGGCAAACGATCAGCACGTCGGTTTCGGCGCGGGCCGAGGCAATCCGGATGGCCTGCGCGATTTTCTCCCCTGCTCCCTCACCTTGCACCGGGGCGGGGTAGAGCACGACACGAATGGCCGGCATGCGACGAGCCAGCGTTGTCAATACATCGCGCAATGCCGCCGCTTTTGGCGACGTCACGATGCCGACGGCCCGGGGGAACTGCGGAATCGGCCGGCGACGCCGCGCCTCGAACAATCCCTCCTGTTCGAGTTTGCGCTTCAATCGCTCGAAGGCTTCGAACAATGCACCCAGGCCGGAGCGGCGCATTGCTTCGACGCCCAACTGGAATTCGCCGCGCGCTTCATACAATGTCGGCAGTGCGCGCACTTCGACCTGCATGCCATTCTCCGGCTTCCAGTCGAGCAGCGCCGCCTTGTGCCGGAAAAAAACACAGCGCACCTGCGCACTGGCGTCCTTCAGCGAAAAATAACAGTGGCCAGAAGCAGCCCGCGTGAAATTGGAAATCTCCCCGGCCACCCAAAGCAGCGGGAAACCGGTTTCGATGAATTCGCGCGCCCGCCGGTTGAGTTCGGCGACCGAAATGATCGCAGGCTTCGAGTCGTCATCATGCATGCGCCGCATTCTAGAGCACGAGTCAGCGCGACTTCGCAAAAACAAACGCGTCACGCGGGCGAATCGACCTGCCATTTCACTCTTGACATTTCGGGCCGAGGTCGTCCTCTTCATCCACAAAGGTCACAAAAACGTCAGGTGACCGCCCGGAAACCCGCATTGTGACGCGGGGCATGATTTCAACGTATTGATTATAAGACAGAAAGGCTGACGCGCATTTTTTGATCGCAATACAAAAAAAGCTTTGAAAAAACCAACTTACGACACCTTTATAGAAATGATGCACACAGTTATCCACAAAGATTGTGGACAGTTTTTCGGTGCGAGATAAAGTGCCGCAACACTTGTCAAGGGCATTACTGCATCCGTTGCTCAACTTGCCGCGCCTATCGATGCAGTTTAAAGTGGCGCGGATTTTAAACATGCCCGGGAGTAAAGCTTGCTGCACATCATAGAAGCGGCCGGATGGCCGATCTGGCCATTGATTCTTTGCTCCATCATTACCCTGGGCATCATCGGCGAGCGTTTCTACAGCCTGCGCAAGGATTTTGTTGCGCCGCGCGAACTGCTGCCGAAAGTGGTGCAGGAATACCGCCAGAAGGGCGTTTCGCCCGACATGCTCGAGCGACTCGCGCAATCGGCGATGAGTGGCCGGATATTCGCCGCCGCACTCAAGGAGGCGGCCAGTTCCCGCGAAATCATGCGGGAGTCGATCGAAGAGGCCGGGCGGGCCGCGGCGCACGAGCTGGACCGTTTCCTGACGACACTGGGTACCATTGCTACCATGGCGCCGCTTCTCGGCCTGCTCGGCACGATCATCGGCATGATCGACATTTTCGGTGCGCAGGGTCCCACCGGCATGGCCAATCCAGGGCAACTTGCGCACGGCATCTCGATCGCGCTGTACAACGCGGCATTCGGCATCATCGTCGCCGTACCCAGCCTGGTGTTCTATCGCCACTTTCGCGCCCGCGTGGATTCGCTGGTGGTGGAAATGGAAAGCCAGGCCGTCAAGCTGGTCGAGATCATCCACGGCCAGCGCCAGGCCTGAATACCGCAGCAGACCATGAATTTTCGCCGCGGGTCGTTCAGGGAAGAACCGGAAATCAACCTGGTTCCCTTCATCGACGTTCTACTGGTCATCGTCATATTTCTAGCGGTGACGACGACTTACTCGCGCTACTCCGAGATGCAGATCAACCTGCCGACGGCGGATGCCAGCAAGCCGGCGGACCGGCCAAACCAGATCAATGTCGGCGTATCGGCCAGCGGCCAGTACATGGTCAACCGCTCTGCGGTGGCATTCACGACGCCGGAAGCCCTGGCAACCGAACTGCAGCGTGCCGCCGGCGGCAACACGGACCCGGTCATCATCATCAATGCCGACGCCAACGCCACGCACCAGTCGGTGATCAGCGTGATGGAAGCCGCCCGCATTGCCGGCTTCGGCAAGATTACCTTCACCACCCAGCAGCAGCGCCGCTAACGCCGCCCCGGCAAACGCAACACATCACCGCCCGGCCGGCGGCCAGCCCAGCGCGAGGCTGGCACTAGATCAAAGGGGACAAGGGTTGGCATTCCTCGACCGTCACTGGTATCGCCTGTCCTGGCTGTCCATTTTGCTGCTGCCGGTTGCAGCACTATTCGCATGTGTCGTTGCCCTGCGACGCGCGCTGTATCGGGCGGGCATCCTGATTTCATATCGCTTGCCGGTTCCGGTCGTCGTGGTCGGCAACATTACTGCCGGGGGCACCGGCAAGTCGCCGCTGGTGCTGTGGCTGTGCGACATGCTGCGCGAGCAAGGCTATGTACCCGGCATCGTCAGCCGCGGCTACGGCGGGCGCGGCCATACAATGGCGGTGCGACCGGGCACGACGGCAGAAGTCGCCGGCGACGAACCGGTACTGCTCGCCCGTCGCAGTGCCTGCCCGGTATGGATCGGACGCGATCGCGCCGCCGCCGCGCGCGCGCTGCTGGCCGTCAATCCCGATTGCAATGTCATCATCAGCGACGACGGCCTGCAACACTACCGGCTGCGGCGCGACTTTGAGATTGCGGTCATCGACGGCGGCCGCGGCACCGGCAACGGGCTGCCATTGCCGGCCGGGCCGCTGCGCGAGAATGTAGGCCGACTGGCCAACGTCGATGCCGTTGTCGTCAACGGCGATGGCGTGGCGCCGGCGACGGGCGTGCCGGGATTCGCCATGACGCTCGAAGGCAGCGTCTTTCGCAACCTGCTCAATCCGGCATTCCAGCAGGCAGCCGGCGCCTTCCATGGCAAGCGCATCCACGTCGTGGCCGGCATCGGCAACCCGGCGCGCTTTTTCGACCATCTGCGTCGGCTCGGACTGAGCTTTGCGGCACATGCGTTTGCGGACCATCACACCTACACCCAGGCGGATCTGGCGTTCGACGACGCCGACGCGATCATCATGACCGAGAAGGATGCGATAAAATGCCTGCGTTTCGCACGCGAAAATCACTGGGTAATTCCGGTGGATGCGCGCGTAGACCCGCTACTTGGCAAGCTCATCCTGGAAAAACTGAAAACCCGGCATGGATCCTAAACTGCTCGACATCCTGGTGTGCCCCCTGTGCAAGGGACCGCTGCTTTACCGGAAGGTAGAAAAAGAACTGGTCTGTAAAGCCTGCCGCCTGGCCTATCCGATCCGCGACGACATTCCCGTGATGCTGGAAGACGAGGCACGCAAACTTCCTCCGGAGGAGGAAGTTTGATGGGACTCAGGACTCAGGGCGCAGGACTCAGTCAATTCGGTCTGCGGTTTCACTTAGTCCTGAGTCCCACGTCCTGAGTCCTGATTCTTGTGGTTGACTTTACCGTAGTCATCCCCGCCCGCTACGCATCGGCGCGCCTGCCTGGCAAGCCGCTCGCCGACATCGCCGGCAAGCCTATGGTGGTGCACGTCGCCGACCGTGCTCGCGAATCGGGCGCACAGCAAGTCATCGTCGCCACCGACGATCGCAGAATCCAGGAAGCGGTGGCGAAACACGGGCACGAAGCCGTGATGACGCGCGCAGATCACGCATCGGGTACCGACCGCATCGCCGAAATAGCCATCGCGCGCGGCTGGCCGGACGATCTCGTCGTCGTCAATGTGCAGGGAGACGAACCACGCATACCCGCCCGGCTGGTGCGTTCGGTAGCCGAGCAATTGCGCGATCATGGCGACGCCGCCATCGCCACCACCTGCCATCGGATCCACTCGGCCGCAGAGATGTTCGACCCGAACGCGGTGAAAGTCGTCCTCGACAAACAGGGGTACGCGGCCTATTTCTCGCGCGCGCCGATTCCGTACGCCCGCGATGCCTTCAAGGCCGGCCATGCGCAGCTGCCGCAGGACCTGCCGGTTTACCGCCACCTCGGCCTGTATGCCTACCGCTGCGCTTTCCTGAAGATTTATTCGACCCTGGCGCCGTGCGCGATCGAACAATTCGAATCCCTGGAACAATTGCGCGCGCTCTGGCACGGTTACCGCATCAGCGTTGCTGTGACCGACCAGGCCCCCGATCCCGGCGTAGACACGGCAGAAGATCTGGAGAACATGCGCCGGGCATTCTCGGCCGGACGCTGATCCCCCGTATAATCCGGGCACGAACGCAAGGCCGCACCTGCACGACGGCCCGAAGGTCCCGCGGTTCGGGACAGCAACCACCAACGACAGGACAGACATGCGACTCATCCTTCTCGGCGCGCCCGGCGCAGGCAAAGGCACGCAAGCAACCTTTATCATTGGCAAATTCGGCATCCCGCAGATTTCCACCGGTGACATGCTGCGCGCGGCCATCAAGGCCGGCGCCCCGCTGGGCCTGGCGGCAAAACAATTCATGGATGCCGGCGCGCTGGTACCCGATGACGTGATCATCGGCCTGGTCAAGGAACGTATCAAACAGCCCGATGCCGCAAAGGGCTTCCTGTTCGATGGCTTCCCGCGCACCATTCCGCAGGCCGACGCAATGAAAAGCGCCGGCGTCCCGCTCGACTACGTCATCGAAATCGATGTGGAAGATGGCGAGATCGTCAGGCGCCTGTCGGGAAGGCGCGTGCATCCCGCATCCGGGCGCACCTATCACCTGCTGTTCAATCCGCCCAAAGTCGCCGGCAAGGACGACGCCACCGCGGACGACCTGGTGCAGCGCGAGGACGACCGCGAAGAAACCGTCAAAAAACGTCTCGAGGTCTACCATTCGCAGACCAAACCGCTGGTTGCCTACTATTCGGACTGGGCAAAAAGCGGCGTGCCCGGCGCGCCGAAGTACAGGAAGATCGCGGGCGTCGGCTCGATGGAGTCGATCCGCGACCACATCTTCGCCTCACTTAAATAACGACATGAACCACGGAGGACACGGAGGACACGGAGGAAAACAGGAACAGCGAAACGAAATGGGGAGTTCAGTTGCGTGGCAAGTCGGCCGCCAACGGTGCAAAGGACCAATGACATCCCCTCTGTAATTTTTCCTCTGCGCTTCCTGATTTTGTTTTCCTCCGTGTCCCTCGTGTCCTCCGTGGTAAACGCTCTTCCGGAGGTACGCCATGACCAAGAAAATGAATGCGTTCTATGCACAATCCGGCGGGGTGACCGCGGTGATCAACGCGTCCGCGGCGGGCGTGATCGAAACCGCGCGCAAGCACAAGGACAAAATCGGCAAGGTCTTCGCCGGCCGCAACGGCATCATCGGCGCGCTCACCGAGGACCTGATCGACACCAGCAAGGAATCCACGCGGGCCATCGCGGCGCTGCGCCACACGCCGGCCGGCGCGTTCGGTTCCTGCCGCTACAAGCTCAAGGGACTCGAAGAAAACCGCGCGCAATACGAGCGCCTGATCGATGTATTCAGGACGCACAACATCGGCTATTTCTTCTACAACGGCGGCGGCGATTCCGCCGATACTTGCCTGAAAGTTTCCCGGCTGTCCGAATCCCTTGGCTATCCGATCCAGGCGATCCATATTCCCAAGACGGTGGACAATGACCTGCCGATCACCGACTGCTGTCCTGGCTTCGGCTCGGTGGCCAAATACGTCGCTGTTTCCACGCGCGAGGCAAGTTTCGATGTCGCCTCGATGGCCAAGACGTCGACCAAGGTGTTCATCCTCGAAGTCATGGGTCGTCACGCCGGCTGGATTGCGGCCGCCGGCGGCCTAGCGGCGGACAAGCCCGGCGACCTGCCGATCATGATCCTCTTCCCGGAGATACGCTTCGACAAAGCCCAGTTTCTCGCGCGTGTCGAAACCCTGGTGAAGGGCTATGGCTATTGTTCGATCGTGGTATCCGAGGGCGTGCGCGACGCCGCGGGTAATTTCCTCGCTGACCAGGGATTGCGCGACGCATTCGGGCATGCCCAGCTCGGCGGTGTAGCGCCGGTGGTCGCGGCGGCGGTCAAGGACGGCCTCAACCTCAAGTATCACTGGGCGGTGGCCGATTATCTGCAACGCTCGGCCAGGCATATCGCCTCGAAGACCGATGTCGCCCAGGCCTACGCGGTGGGCAAGGCGGCGGTGGAGCTTGCGCTCAAGGGCCGCAATGCCGTGATGCCGACCATCGTGCGCAAGTCGAACCAGCCTTACAAATGGACGGTCGGCGTGGCCAATCTCGACGACGTGGCCAATGTCGAAAAGAAACTGCCGCGCGATTTCATTACCGACGACGGCTACGGTATTACCGCAAAATGCCGCCAATACCTGGCGCCACTGATCCAGGGCGAGGACTACCCTCCCTTCAAAAACGGCCTGCCCCAGTACGTGACGCTCAGGAATACGGCGGTACCCGCCAAACTGCCTGCATTCAAGCTTTGAGCACAGTGCGGCTTTCCGGCGGGAAGTCGGTTAAAATCGCGCGCTAACTTGCCCGCGGGGGTAGCAGCCAGGCCCTGTGTGGCGGGGTGCGGCTTCAGGTTTCTCGCACCGAGACAGGTATTTGATCAAGGGTTCAGGGGCCGGCCCATTTACTCGGCTCTGTAGTGAATTGATATCGATAAAGGGGGATTCATGTCTTCAGCACTGATCTTCGCGCTGGTATGCGCGATCATCGGGATTGCCTACGGGGCGATTTCCATCCAGTGGATACTCGGCCGACCCGCCGGCAATGCGCGCATGCAGGAAATCGCTGCCGCCATCCAGCAGGGCGCACAGGCCTATCTGAACCGCCAATACACCACCATCGCCATCGTCGGCGCCGTGCTGTTCGTGGTGCTCGGCTTCGGCCTCGACTGGTATTCGGCGATCGGCTTCCTGATCGGCGCGGTGCTATCGGGATTGACCGGTTACATCGGCATGAACGTCTCGGTGCGCGCCAACGTGCGCACCGCCGAGGCGGCCAACAACGGCATCAACGCCGCCCTGCAGGTGGCCTTCCGCGGCGGCGCCATCACCGGCATGCTGGTGGTCGGTCTGGGCCTGCTCGGCGTGGCCGGCTACTACGGCATCCTGCTGACCATGATCGAGCCCGACAAGGCGTTGCATTCGCTGGTCGGACTGGCGTTTGGTTCCTCGCTCATATCGATCTTCGCGCGTCTGGGCGGCGGCATCTTCACCAAGGGTGCCGACGTCGGTGCCGACCTAGTGGGCAAGGTGGAAGCCGGCATTCCGGAAGACGACCCGCGCAACCCGGCGGTGATCGCCGACAACGTCGGTGACAACGTCGGCGACTGCGCCGGCATGGCAGCCGACCTGTTCGAAACTTATGCCGTGACCATCGTCGCGACCATGCTACTCGGCGGACTGATGCTGGACAAGGTCGGCCCCAATGCCGTCCTGTTCCCGCTGGTGCTGGGCGGCGCCTCGATCATCGCCTCGATCATCGGCACCTTCTTCGTCAAGGCGAAGGAAGGCGGCAAGATCATGAACGCGTTATACAAGGGCGTGATCGTGTCGGGCGTGCTCGCGGCAATCGCGTTCTACTTCATCACCGGGCGCATGATGGGTGACAGCCCGCTGGGCGCTATGAATCTGTTCTACGCCTCGCTGGTCGGCCTGGTCCTGACCGCGCTGATGGTGGTCATCACCGAGTATTACACCGCCACCGAATACGCGCCGGTACGCCATGTCGCCTCCGCCTCGCAAACCGGCCACGCGACTAACATCATTGCCGGCCTGGGCGTGTCGATGAAATCCACCGCGTTGCCGGTGCTGTCCGTTTGCGCCGCGATCTACGCGTCCTACGAGTTCGCCGGCCTGTACGGCATCGCCATCGCCGCCACCTCCATGCTGTCGATGACCGGCATGATCGTGGCGCTGGATGCCTATGGCCCGATCACCGACAACGCCGGCGGCATTGCGGAAATGGCCGGCTTGCCCGCCAAGATCCGCGACATTACCGACCCGCTTGACGCCGTGGGCAATACCACCAAGGCCGTGACCAAGGGTTATGCGATCGGTTCCGCCGGCCTCGCGGCACTGGTGCTGTTCGCCGATTACACACACAACCTGGAAGCCCTCGGGAAGCTGCAAATTTTCTCGCTGTCCGATCCCGCCGTCATCATCGGCCTGTTCATCGGCGGCATGGTGCCTTACCTGTTCGGCGCGATGGCAATGGAGGCCGTTGGACGTGCCGCCGGCGCGGTCGTGAACGAAGTGCGCCGCCAGTTCAAGGAAATCAAGGGCATCATGGAAGGCACGGCGAAGCCGGATTATTCGCGCGCGGTGGACATGCTCACCAAGGCCGCCATCAAGGAAATGCTGATTCCCTCCTTGCTGCCGGTGCTGGTACCGGTAGTGGTGGCCTTCGGCATGAACTGGCTGATGGGTCCGGGTGCCGGCATTCGCGCGCTCGGCGGCCTGCTAATCGGCACCATCGTCACCGGCCTGTTCGTCGCGATTTCCATGACGACTGGCGGCGGTGCCTGGGACAACGCCAAGAAGTACATCGAAGACGGTCACTTCGGCGGCAAGGGTTCCGACGCGCACAAGGCGGCGGTGACCGGCGATACCGTGGGTGACCCCTACAAGGACACGGCCGGTCCCGCCGTGAACCCGCTGATCAAGATCATCAACATCGTCGCGCTGCTGCTGGTGCCTTTGCTGTAAGCGCAACAGCTCGCCAAAAGAAAATCCCGCGG
>JBDTRK010000038.1:0-29315 GCA_039931685.1 Betaproteobacteria bacterium
AAATGAAGCGCATGTTGTTTAACGCGACCCAAACAGAAGAATTGCGTGTCGCGATCGTTGATGGCCAAAAACTCATCGACCTCGATATAGAAACAGCCGGAAAAGAACAACGCAAGAGCAATATATACAAGGGTGTCATCACCCGCATTGAACCCAGCCTCGAAGCCGCCTTCGTCGATTACGGCAATGAACGGCATGGATTTCTTCCCTTCAAGGAAGTCAGCCGCGCGTTTTTCCAGAATCCGGACGTCGATCCGGCGCGAGTCACCATCCGCGAAGCACTGCGCGAAGGCCAGGAGCTCATCGTTCAGGTCGACAAGGACGAGCGCGGCACCAAGGGCGCGGCGCTGACCACCTTCATCAGTCTGGCCGGCCGTTACATCGTCCTGATGCCGAACAACCCTCGTGGCGGGGGCGTGTCGCGGCGTGTAGAAGGCGAAGACCGCAACGAACTGCGCGATACCATTTCCCAACTCGAGGTTCCCCAGGGCATGAGCATCATCGCCCGCACCGCAGGCATCGGCCGATCGGTCGAGGAACTGAACTGGGACTTAAGTTACCTGATGCAGTTATGGACTGCGATTGAGACAGCCGCCAAGCAGCAAAGCGGCGCCTACCTGATTTACCAGGAAGGCAGCCTCGTCATTCGCGCCATTCGCGATTATTTCCACCAGGAAATCGGCGAAATCCTGATCGACACCGAGGCCATTTACGAGCAAGCGCGGCAGTTCATGGGTCACGTTATGCCGCTCAATGTGAATCGGGTCAAGCTGTACAAGGACGATGTTCCGCTGTTCTCCCGTTTTCAGATCGAGCATCAGATCGAGACGGCCTACTCACGCCAGGTGCCCCTGCCCTCAGGCGGCGCGGTCGTGATAGATCACACGGAAGCGATGGTAACGATCGACGTGAATTCGGCTCGTGCCACCCGCGGCGCCGACATCGAGGAAACCGCAACCCGAACCAATCTGGAAGCCGCTGACGAGATCGCACGCCAGTTGCGTCTGCGCGACCTGGGCGGGCTTGTAGTCATCGACTTCATCGACATGGAGGCAGCGCGTAACCAGCGCGATGTCGAAAACCGCCTTCGCGATGCATTACGCTACGATCGGGCGCGGGTCCAAACCGGCAAGATTTCCCGCTTCGGCCTGCTCGAATTGTCGCGTCAACGCCTGCAGACGTCTTTGGGCGAAACCAGCCACATTGCCTGCCCGCGCTGCCATGGCACCGGACATATACGCTCAATCGAATCTTCGGCACTGCATATCTTGCGCATCCTGCAGGAAGAGGCAATGAAGGACGGCACTGCCGCAGTGCATGCGCAGGTGCCAATCGACGTGGCCACCTATTTGTTGAACGAAAAACGCAACGAATTCCATTCGATTGAAACGCGGCTGAAGGTCAATGTAATGTTGATCCCGAACACCAGCCTTGAGACGCCGAACTATACCGTCACCCGTCTGAAGCACGACGAACTCAATCAAAACGACGTCACCCTGCCCAGCTACAAGATGGCTGACATCCCGGCCGAAGCAGCGCCCCCCTCCAGCGCCGTGCAAAAACCCGAAGCGCAGCGGCCGCAGGCTGCCGTGCAAGGCATTACGCCGGCGCAGCCAGCGCCCATGGTGGCCGCGCGCGAGGAACGCAAACCGACCATCTTCGACAAGATCGTCGGTTGGCTGACGAGCAAACCGGAAACCAAACCGGAACCTGCTAAAGCGCGGCCACGCGACCCGCAGCGCAATCGCGATACGGCGCGCCGCGACCATCGACATGGCCGTCCGGAAGGCCGCGGAGACGGCGCCAAGCGAGACGAGCATCGCCGTGGTCCTCGCCAAGACGCAGACGCCGCCCGCCGCGATCAGGGGCGAAATCGCAGCCCGGAACAGGCCGATCGCAAAAACCAGCCGGAACGTCCGCAACATGCGCAGCCGCCACAACGCCCGCCGCGTCAGGAACAGCCGCTCGCGGCCGTGGAACAGCGCCAACCTGGCGATCGACCTGCCGAAGGTGGGCGCGAGGAAGGGCGCAGCCGCCGCCGTGGACGCGGCCGCCGTGAACGTTCCGAGCACCCGGAAAACACCGCTCGGCCGCAGGGCGAGCAAGCCAACCGGGGGCAGTCGGGTCATTCCGGTAATGGGCCATCACGCCCCCCTCGCGAACGCGATCCTGTTGCATCGGTTCCTGCGCAGGAAGACCTCTACACAGTTGCGCCCGAGCACGGTGCAATGAATCAGCCCCTTATGCCGGACCAGGCCATGGCGCCGGACCAGCCGATGGCCTTGCCGGTTACCGAGCCGCGGGTTTATGAACAACCCGTTGCCCTGCACGAGGCCCCGGCGCCGGTCATGCATGCCGAACCCGTGCGCGCGGTGCCTGTAATGGTCGAGCAGCGCCCCGCACCAAAATCCATCGTCGAATCGCCGCCCGCGCCGGCTGCCGCCGCGGAGCCGCAAGCGGCATCAGCACCGCCAAGGAAAATGGAGCCGGTGGCGCTGCCGTCGGATCTGGTGATGATCGAAACGCAGAGTAAGACGGCCCCGGTATACCAGGAGCCCGAAGCGCCGCGTCCGGTCCGCACGTCACGTCCGCGCTACCAGGCGCCGGTCGTGCCCGAAGAACCGCTACAGCAAGTGGAAACCGGCACATCCCGGCCTACCGGCAACGACACCGCCTGATCGCCTAAAAAAAACCAGAGCACGAAGGATGTCGCGGAGCTCGGCTAAATGTCGAGCTCCTTTTTTATGGCCAGCAACAATCCGGCGCTGGCTTCTTCGACCATGTCGAGCACCTGCTCGAAACCGTCCGCGCCACCATAATAAGGATCGGGCACGTCAAGAGCGCTGTGCCGCTTCGCAAACTCCATGAACATGCGGGGCGATGTGCGCGATCCGCGCGGCGCGACGCTTGCCAAATCAAGGAGATTGGCGTTGTCCATCGCCAGGATATAGTCGAACTCGACAAAGTCGCGCGGCTCGATCTGACGCGCGCGCAGATCACCCAACTTATAGCCGCGCGCCGCGGCAGCAGCCTGACTGCGTAAGTCAGGCGCATGGCCCACATGATAGGAATGTGTCCCGGCCGAATCGATACGGACGCGAGTCTGCAGACCTGCCGCGATCACATGGCTGCGGAACACGCCCTCCGCGGTAGGAGAGCGACAGATGTTTCCCATGCAGCAAAAAAGGACCGCAATCGAACTCGCTTGCGCTTGCATGGATTCAGGAACTGCGCTTGCGCGCGGCCGTAATCGGCATGATCCGGCCATCGGTACCGGTAGCCGTCAGCGCATCTTCTATTTCAGGAATGCCGAACGCCAGCTCCTTTAGCCTCTTCAACTGGTCGCGTAATTGCGCGGCGCGCTCGAACTCCAGGTTGCGGGCGCAATCGAGCATTTCCCTCTCGACGCGTTTCAATTCCCGTGCGAGATCCTTTTCGCTCATTGCTCCATAGGTGGCCAGCTTCTCGGCAGCCTTGTGGTCCAGTTGCGCGGACGGATCGTAAATGCCGTCGATCATGTCCCTGATGCGTTTGACCACGCCGATTGGAGTTATACCGTGAGCAATGTTGTAACTGACCTGCTTTTGCCGCCTGCGATCCGTCTCGGCAATTGCGCGACGCATTGAATTGGTCATGGCATCCGCATACATGATGGCCTTGCCGTTCAAATGCCGCGCGGCCCGACCGATGGTCTGGATCAGCGAACGCTCCGAGCGCAGGAAGCCTTCCTTGTCCGCGTCCAGAATCGCAACCAGCGACACCTCCGGAAGGTCCAGACCTTCGCGCAACAGGTTGATGCCAACCAACACGTCAAACTCTCCCAGGCGCAAATCGCGGATGATTTCGACTCGTTCCACGGTTTCGATGTCCGAATGAAGGTAACGCACCCTGACACCATGCTCGGACAGATAATCAGTGAGGTCTTCCGCCATGCGCTTGGTCAGCGTTGTGACCAGCACCCTTTCCGCCTTGCCGACGCGCTCGGTAATCTGGGACAGCAGGTCGTCCACCTGGGTCGCCGCCGGCCTGACCTCGATTTCCGGATCGATCAGTCCAGTTGGCCTGACCAATTGTTCAACCACCCGTCCTTGGTGTTCGCGCTCATACTCCGACGGCGTCGCGGAAACGAAGATTGCCTGCGGGATGATTTTTTCGAATTCGTCGAAACGCAAAGGCCGGTTATCCAGCGCGCTTGGCAGGCGGAAGCCATAGTCCACCAGGTTCTCCTTCCTGGCGCGATCGCCCTTGTACATTCCACCGATTTGCGGAATGGTTACGTGGCTCTCGTCGATGATCATCAGCGCATTGAGAGGCAAATAGTCGAGCAACGTCGGCGGCGGCTCGCCCGGCTTGCGGCCGGACAAATGACGTGAATAGTTCTCAATGCCTTTGGAAAATCCAAGTTCGTTGAGCATTTCCAGATCGAATCGGGTGCGCTGTTCTATACGCTGCGCCTCGAGCAGTTTGCCGGTGGTCTGGAAGAACTCGATACGACCGCGCAGTTCCTCCTTTATGGCCTCGATGGCGCGCAGCGTGGTACTGCGAGGCGTCACGTAATGGCTCGACGGGTACACGGTATAGCGCGGAACCTTCTGCAGCATCTGGCCTGTGAGTGGGTCGAACAGGGCCAGCGTCTCGACGTCGTCGTCAAACAGCGTGATGCGCAATGCGACTTCGGAGTTCTCGGCGGGGAACACGTCAATCACATCGCCTCTCACCCGGAAAACGCCGCGACGGAATTCGAGCTCATTGCGGTCGTATTGCATTTCGGTCAGGCGCGAAATGACGTCGCGCTGGCTCATGCGCTCCTTCTCGCGCAAGTGCAGGATCATGCCGTGGTAGTCGATCGGATCGCCGATGCCGTAGATTGCTGAGACAGTGGCGACGATCACGGTGTCATCGCGCTCGAGCAGCGATTTGGTGGCGGACAGGCGCATCTGTTCGATGTGCTCGTTGATGTTCGAATCTTTCTCGATAAAAAGATCGCGCGAAGGAACGTAAGCTTCCGGCTGGTAGTAGTCGTAGTAGGAGACGAAATATTCGATCGCGTTTTCCGGGAAGAATTCGCGCATTTCACCATACAGCTGAGCCGCCAGCGTCTTGTTGGGCGCCATGACAATGGCCGGCCGGCCGGTCCGCGCGATCACATTAGCTATCGTGAATGTCTTTCCGGAACCGGTCACCCCGAGCAGCGTCTGGAACGCCAGCCCGTCGTTCAGCCCTTCAACCAGCGCGGCGATGGCTGCGGGCTGGTCGCCGGCAGGCTCGAATGGCTGATGAAGAATGAATGGGCTATTGGGAAATGTAAGTGGCACGGTACAATGACGCCCTTCTGAGTTTTCGATGTTATCACGATGAATGCTCCCCACCAGACCTCGCCCCTGGCCGCCGTACAAATGGCCCCGAAGGATCCCATCCTCGGCGTAACCGAGACCTTCAATGCCGACAATAATCCTCACAAGGTCAATCTGGGCGTGGGCATTTATTACGACGACAACGGCAAAGTGCCGCTGCTCGAATGCGTACACCGGGCGGAGATTGCCCTTGCCGAAAAATCCGCTCCACGCGGCTACCTGCCCATAGACGGCCTTGCGGCTTACGACCGCGCCGTAAGAGACCTGATTTTCGGGGCGGAGAGCGCGGCGGTTAAAGCCAATCGCGTGATTACCGTGCAGACATTGGGCGGCACCGGAGGATTGAAGATCGGTGCGGATTTCCTGCGCCGCCTGTTGCCAAAGTCCCAAGTG
Organism: Betaproteobacteria bacterium; assembly: GCA_039931685.1. Classification (GTDB taxonomy): domain Bacteria; phylum Pseudomonadota; class Gammaproteobacteria; order Burkholderiales; family JACQAP01; genus JACQAP01. The sequence continues at coordinate 5,748 of JBDTRK010000038.1, forward strand.
TGGATTTCGGATCCAAGCTGGGAAAACCACCGAGCTCTGTTCGAGAACGCCGGTTTCGCGGTAAATACCTATCCCTACTATGACTCCGGCTCACACGGCGTCGATTTCAACGGCATGATGCAAAAGCTCAAAGCGTTGCCGTCAGCAAGTATCGTCGTTCTGCACGCCTGCTGCCATAACCCTACCGGCGTAGACCTGTCCACGCCGCAATGGACCGAGGTTATCGATACCGTTGTCGGGCGCGGACTCGTGCCTTTTGTCGACATTGCCTATCAGGGGTTCGGTGACGGTATCGAGCCGGACGGCGAGGTTGTGCGGCGGTTTGCCCAGGCCGGATGTCCGGTTCTCGTTTCGAATTCGTTCTCGAAATCATTTTCGCTTTACGGTGAGCGAGTCGGAGCGTTGAGCGTGGTTGCCGGCGACAGTTCCGAAGCGGCGCGCGTGCTGAGTCAGTTGAAGCGTATTGTCCGTACCAACTATTCCAACCCGCCCACCCATGGCGGACAGATCGTCGCCACAGTGCTAACCAGCCCGGATCTGCGCACGCTATGGGAAACGGAACTTGGGCAGATGCGGGAACGCATACGCGAAATGCGCCGCCAGCTGGTTGAGAAACTCCATGCGCGGCTGCCGCAGTCGGATTTCGGCTTCGTCGTCAGGCAACGCGGCATGTTCTCCTATTCCGGCCTTTCAAAGGAGGCCGTGGGCCGCTTGCGTGCAGAATTCTCGGTCTATGCGATCGATACCGGTCGCATCTGCGTAGCCGCGCTGAATTCCCGCAACATCGATCAGGTTACCCAGGCCATCGTCAAGGTAATGGACTGACTGCGATCAGCGTCCGGTGTGACCCGGCGCGGGCTGTTTTTTCTCCACAGCGGTGGCTGGATTAGCTGCGTCGGCTTTTTCCGGAATGGCTTTTTCTGGGGCGGCCTTTTTCTTCTTTGCCGGTTCCTTGCCGAACAGCTTCTGCGTAAATCGCGCCGCCTTCATGCCGATCGTCGTGCCAAGGCCGGGGCCAAGCAGAGCCGTCCCCGCAACGGCCCCGGCAAGCGCCATTTTGGACGGATATAGCAAAGGCGCCTGTACGGTTCCCGACAAGGCAAGCGGGGTGCTCACCAGTCCCGAGGTCCCTTTGATGGCTACATCGATCTGGCCGGACAATTCCTGCTTCGACGAGATAAACACTTCCGCTTCAGCAGCCAGGACGCCCGACGAAATCTCGATTTTGGTCAAGTAATATCCGGCCGCGTCGACGCCGATGTGGCCGCTAAACCGGTCGAATTGCGTCTGTCCGCCCTTTAGCGCGTCCTTGTTCAACAATGCCTTGGGCGCGTTGCCAAGGCTCATGTTGTACAGAATGCCTTTCTCAACCTTGAAGTCCGATTCGACATCCACCGCCTCGGCAAGCTGGGCGGGCGAAGTTGCCCGCATGTCGACCACCGGATTGGCTGTCAGTCGGCCACTAATGGTGGTGTCCTTGGTAAAAAGCGCCACGATCGGTTGTATCTCAACATCGCTTATGTCCAGTTTGCCGGCTATGGTCCACTCCTTACCCCAGGCAACATTGAGCTTGCCGGACACCGTGCCGTCGTAAAGCTGCCCATCGATTTTCGTTAATGCAAGCCCTTGTCGCGGATTGAGCGTGCCGGACGCCGTCAGACTGGACATGAGCAGCGGTGGTCCGGCGGGAAGCTTCCAGTTGCGAGCCGCGAGTTCGACGATGTAGTCCCTGTCGCGCGGAACCAGGGTCACGCTCAGGCGATCGTGGTCCGCATGCACCTGGGCACGACTAAGCCCGCCCTCCGGCGTTAGCTCCAGCTCGGCATCGATATCGCGCATCTTGAAATCCGTCAGATTGACAAATGCGTCCGTCAATTCAATGCGTTCAACGCGTACCGCGGCAGGTCCGCCGGCGCCAGAGCGGGCCGCCCAATTGGTAGCCCTTGCGACCAAGGCCTGTCCGATGACCACCCCCTCAAGGCGAATTTCGCTGATCACCTTTGGGCTGTCGAAGACAGAGGCCCAATGCGGCGTGATGACCACTTTACTGACTTCCAGGAACGCCTTCTTGCCGACTGTTATGCCGCTGACAGTCAGATGTGGAAGCGGCAAGATAAACAGGCGCAAGGATTCAACCTTCACGGGCGCCCTCAACTGTTCGCTGGCAATCAGTTCCAGTTCCGGGATGAAAAGGCCCAACGGCAACAAAAAGGGAAGCGCCAGCAGTGCGACGAACCCAATTCCGGCGCCAATCAGGATGCGCCTGCGGGATTTCATTTGATCAAGGCCCTCCTCGCCGTAGCACTGCAAGCAATGGAACGTGGCGTCCCGCGAGGCGGCGGGAGATCAAGTACTTGAAGGATTTGGCTCCCCGACCTGGGCTCGAACCAGGGACCTGCGGATTAACAGTCCGTCGCTCTACCAACTGAGCTATCAGGGAATTGCGCTGCAATAGATCGCGCCAGAGCCGCGACCCCAGAGCGACGCGCATTTTATATTGTTCCCCGGTGCCCCGCAAACCCCATTGCAATGGCCGCAAGCACAGCGGTTGCAAGGCAACTGTTCGAGCGCTCCATCAGGTGAAGTCCATGCAAATAGTCCGGGCGGATTGGTCGAGCGTACGCGATGCGTCGCATTCGGCGCAAAGTAACGGTATGCCGCATTTCGGGCAGAGCTGCGCATGACCGGCCACTAGAACATCGCCTTGTGCATATGCCTTTGCAATGAATCTTGTTCTGCAAATACCGCACACATCAAAACTTTCGGCGATCCGCGCCATCTGCGGCCCCTCCTTCGTTTCTTGGACCGCAATGGCACAACGAATGTTCAATGCAGGCGCAGGCAGCGCCCGACTCGTACCAAATTGCGCTGCATCGCTCGCCCTTGCACTTACCTCTCGATCCCGCAAGAAAGCGCTCCGCGTCCCATGGATTGGGGACGGCGCCGTAGTGCGGATTGTCGGACGTTCCGCCATAGGTGAATTCATGCATGTTGTGCTTTCCGTCGATGATTGCGCCAGTGCAACGCAGCCGTTCCGTCACCTTGGCAAAACACGATGGGCGGAGTTATGTCACGACATTTCCACGCACTTATCTTGCGCTTCAAATCGGGCTGTCTGCGGCGGCAGCTTATTTCATTTCCAGATATTTCTTGCTCGATGATGACTTCGTCGTTCTCAAGAAGAGGCCACCCTATGTGCCAGCCTTTGATCAGGTCAACGCGGATCGTCGTCGCGGTCGCATACTCCACCGCGATATCGCAGACCTCGCCGTCGCCCTGGCACCCATGTGCATCACCGATAAGCAGGCGCCCGCCTTGCGTTCGCACCGGCAAGTAAGTGACGCTGCCCGGGCCCATGTCCGGCAAATACATGTTGCCGCCGTGATTATCGGGTGTGAGCGAGTTGATCGGGTCGATTTCCGGTGAGCAGCTGAGGATGCCGATGTGCGGCTTGTAAGGCAGCGTTACGCGCTTGCTCCAATACATCCATTTCTCGTCGACATTTATTTTTCTCACGAACTCGGGCAATGAGTTGCGGTGTAGTAAGTTCCCGTCAGGCCGCCGAACTGCGGAATCATGGCGCAGGTTCCGCGTGGGTTCTTGCCGCGTGGCGCCATCGATTCGATGTATACCGCCACGGAATTGCCTTCCGGCGCGTCTTCAGGATCGAGTTGTCCATCTAGTTCATATTTTGTATCCTCCGGTTAAACCCTTTTCCATATCATCAGATAGCCGCTCACGCGCTCCGCGTGGACTTGCAGTGCATCGGCAAGATTGACATTTCACCCCGGAATCCCCATATCGATTCCTGCGCGATGAGCTGAAACAGGCATACCCGGTGGTATCATTGCCGCGCTTATAGACCGTCCAGATCATGTCAGTCACCATCAAATCTCCCGAGGAAATCGAGAAAATGCGCGTCGCCGGCCGCCTGGCGGCCGAAGTGCTCGATTTCATCACGCCGCACGTCCGGCCGAATGTCACGACTGACGAGCTCGATGCCCTTTGCCACGACTACATGGTCAACGTACAGCACACCATTCCGGCGCCGCTGAACTACGCGCCACCGGGTTACCAGCCGTATCCAAAATCCATCTGCACGTCGGTCAATCATGTCGTCTGCCATGGCGTGCCCGGCATAAAGAAACTCAAACCGGGCGACGTCGTCAACATCGACATTACCGTGATCAAGGACGGCTTCCATGGCGACACCAGCCGCATGTTCTATGTGGGCGAACCGTCCATCCAGGCGCGCCGGCTTGCAGAAGTCACTTACGAATGCATGTGGCGTGGCATTCAGGCGGTGCGGCACGGCGCCTTTCTCGGCGATATCGGCGAGGTTATTCAGACCCACGCCGAAGAGCGCGGCTTTTCAATCGTGCGCGAATTTTGCGGCCACGGCATCGGCAGGCAATTCCACGAAGAGCCGCAAGTGCTCCATTACGGCCGCGCGCGAACCGGCATCAAACTGCAGGCCGGCATGATCTTCACGGTGGAACCCATGATTAATGCGGGCAAACCCGGAATCCGCCAACTCGGCGACGGCTGGACCGTCGTCACCAAGGATCATTCGCTGTCCGCCCAATGGGAGCACACCGTGCTGGTCACGGACAGCGGCTATGAAGTATTGACGGTGTCGTCCGGCACGCCGCCGCCGCCGTCGTTCGTCGCGTAGATGGCCTCTGCAACCGCCCCGCTTGCAGGGCGTAACTGCGCATTGCCGGAGAGCATAACCGACTGGCGCGTCACGCTACAGCAAGGCCGAGAGGCGCTGAAGGCCGCGTTCGCTGATAAACCCGACGTAAACAAGGGCCTGCAAAGTCAATGCGCTCTGGTCGACGCGGCACTGCAGGAAATCTGGAGCAGAACCAGGCAATCCGGTGAAATGGCATTGATCGCGGTCGGCGGATACGGCCGCGGATTGCTGTACCCTTATTCCGACGTCGATGTCCTGATCCTGCTCCCGGAGAAAATTTCGGATGCTGCTCGCGCGAGCGTCGAAGGTCTGGTTGGCGCGCTCTGGGATATCGGCCTGGAGATCGGCCACAGCGTGCGTACCATCGGCGAATGCCAGGAAGAGGCGCGACGCGACGTGACCGTGCAGACCACGTTGCTGGAATCACGGCTGCTGGCGGGTAACCGCAAGCTGTATGGACGATTCGCCGCCGCGATCATTGAGGATCTCGATGTCGGCTATTTTGTCGAAGCCAAGTTGCTAGAGCAGCAGCAGCGCCACACGCGCTTCAACAATACCGCCTACAACCTCGAGCCCAACGTCAAGGAAAGTCCGGGTGGGCTGCGTGACCTGCAGAACATACTCTGGATCAGTCGTGCCGGTGGCCTTGGCAGCACTTGGCTGGACCTGACAAAGCAGAAAATACTGACGCGCGAAGAGGCGCGCCAGCTCAAGCGCCACGAAACGACGCTGGCCGTGTTGCGCATGCGCTTGCACTACCTGACCAACCGGCGCGAGGACCGCCTGCTGTTCGATTATCAGTCTGCGCTCGCCACGCAATACGGGCTGGCCGATACGCCCGCCCGGCGTGCCAGCGAACAACTCATGCAACAGTTCTACACCACCGCGAAAGCGGTGCAGTTGCTCAATACCATCGTATTGCAGAACTTGCGACGGCGCATTTTCGCCCTGCCTCCCGTCGAGCCGCGCGATCTGAATGAACGCTTCCGCATCAACGCGGAATTGCTCGAGGCAAACCACGGGCTGTTCCAGCGCGAGCCGTCGGCCATTTTCGAGGCGTTCCTGCTGCTGCAGGATCATCCGGAGTTGAAGGGTTTTGCCGTACCGACCATGCGGGCGCTTTGGCATGCGCGTGACCGCATCGACGCGGCATTCCGGCGCAACCCGGTGAACCGCGACCTGTTCATGCAAATCCTGCGTCGTCCCGCCGGCATCACACACGCCCTTCGCCGCATGAACCAGTACGGTGTGCTCGGCCGCTACCTGCCGGCTTTCGGTCGCATCGTCGGCCGCATGCAGCACGACCTGTTCCATGTCTACACCGTAGACGAGCACATTCTAATGGTGGTGCGCAACCTGCGGCGCTTCGCGGTTCCCGAGATGGCGCACGAGTATCCGTTGTGCAGCCGGTTGATCGCGGAATTCGATCGCGTGGAAGTGCTCTACCTCGCCGGCCTGTTTCACGACATCGCCAAGGGCCGCGGTGGCGACCATTCAAAACTAGGCATGGCGGATGCCGCGCGCTTTTGCCGCGCGCACGGACTGTCGAAGGAAGACACCGAATTGGTGACCTGGCTGGTTGAGCAGCACCTGATGATGTCTGCGACCGCGCAAAAGCAGGATCTTTCGAACGCGGACGTCATTCGCGCATTCACCGACAAGGTTCTGGACTACCGTCGACTGGTGGCGCTGTATCTGCTCACCGTGGCAGACATCCGCGGCACAAGTCCGAAGGTCTGGAACGCATGGAAGGCGAAACTGCTCGAAGACCTGTTTCGCAGTGCGCGCGGGCTGCTCGACCCCGGCAATGCTCCGGCAGAGAATACCCTTCAGGCGCGCCAGGAACGCGCCATGATAAAACTGCGCGCCTATGCGATCGCCGACGATTCGCCACAGCGATTCTGGAAGAAACTGGACGACAGCTATTTTCTGCGCCACGACGAGCAGGATATCGTCTGGCACACACGCCTGCTGAATTATCGGGCAGACACACTGGTGCCGATCGTCAAGGCCAGGCTGTCACCGATCGGCGAAGGCCTGCGCGTAATGATCTACGCGCCTGACGAAAAATCCCTGTTCGCGCGCATCTGCGGTTTCTTTCAGAGCATCAACTTCAGCATCGTCGAAGCCAAGATCTACACCACACGCCACGGCTATGCGCTGGACAGTTTTCAGGTCATGGATCCGGCACGTGCCACATCACACTATCGCGACCTGATCAGCTACATAGAGCATGAACTTCAGACCCTGCTGTGCGAGCATGGTGAACTGCCTGCGCCGTCGAGCGGCAGGACTTCCAGGCAGGTGAAATACATCCGCATAACGCCGGAAGTCGACATCCGACCGGATGAAAAGGGTGCTTTCCATTACCTGAACGTGGTTGCCGGAGACCGCCCCGGTCTGCTCTACCGGATTGCGTGTGTACTCGACAAGTACGGCATTGACCTCTACACGGCGAAAATCAACACCCTTGGTGAGCGCGCCGAGGATACCTTCCTCGTCGCCGGCGACGCGTTGCGCGACACCAGGAAAGTAGTGCGCCTGGAAACCGAGCTGATGCGGGAACTGCAGTCCTAGTAAGGACGGGTGCGCAACCTCAGTCGTCGACGATTTCCTGATCGGGAAACAATTCTTCGTTGTAGCCAAACAGGCGCAAGTCGCGAATACGCATCGGGTAGAGAATGCCTGACAGGTGATCGGTTTCATGCTGAACCACACGCGCATGAAAATTCGTTACCGTGCGGTCCATTACGTTGCCGAACTGGTCGAAGCCGTGATAGCGCAGCCGGATGTAACGCGGCACCACGCCGCGCATGCCCGGCACCGACAGGCAGCCTTCCCAGCCCTCCTCCATTTCGCTTTCCACGGGCTCCAGGGTCGGATTGATCAGCACCGTGTAGGGCACCTGCTCGGCATCGGGATAGCGCGGATTGGCACCGACGCCAAAAATCACCACCTGCAAGCTCACGCCTATCTGCGGGGCGGCGATGCCCGCACCGTTTCTGGCGCGCATCGTATCGTCCATGTCTTGCAACAATGCATGCAATTCCGGTGTGTCGAACCGGGTCACCGGTTCTGCCTGCCGCCACAAGATTGGGTCTCCCATTCGCAACACCGGCCTAATCATCGGCTTCCACCAGCTTCTCCAGCAGCGCGCGCACTTTCACCATCGACGACTGCAATACCGCATTGATCTGGTCCATGTGGATCTCATGGCGGCTGTCACCGCGCCCCGCCGCGTGGTTCACTACCACGGCGACTGCGGCGTAGCGCAGACCGACTTCCCGCGCCAGGGCTGCCTCGGGCATGCCGGTCATGCCGACCATGTCCGCGCCATCGCGCTCGAGCCGGTTGATTTCCGCCGCGCTCTCCAGCCGCGGCCCCTGCGTCGCCGCATAAACGCCCTTGTTCACCAGCACCTGACCGACCGTGGCGGCGGCCTTCAATAATTTGTCGCGCAGCTGTTCGCAATAGGGCTGGGTGAAGTCGACATGCGTTACCGGTTGGTCGGCACCTTCGAAGAAAGTATGTTTGCGCCCCCACGTGTAGTCGAGCAGCTGGTCAGGAAGCGCAAGCGTGCCTGGGGGCAGGTCAGCCCGGATTCCGCCCACCGAAGCAACGGACACGACGTGCGCCACGCCCTGCGACTGCAAGGCCCAGACGTTGGCGCGGTAGTTGACCTGGTGCGGGGGAATGGTATGCCCGTATCCGTGGCGCGCGAGGAAAACGACTTCGCGCTTGTTCAGCTTGCCGAAGGTCAATGCCCCTGAAGGATCCCCGAATGGAGTGCGCACGATTTGGCGCCGCGTAACCTCCAGATTGGACAATTGTGTGAGGCCGGTCCCGCCTATGATTGCAAGCACTGCACTTCTCCTCAGGACTTGAGCGCGTAAATCGCCGGCAGGTTGCGCCAGATTTCATGGACGTCCATGCCGAATCCGAAAACATAGCGGTTCGGCACGGTCAGCCCGACGAAGTCCGCCTGGATCGGCTTTGCCCGGCCGATGTCCTTGTCGGCAAAAACTGCGCTGTGGAATGCGGCCGCCCCCTCTTCCAGCATGTGATCGCGAATCGCGGCGAGCGTGTTGCCTTCATCCAGAATGTCGTCGACGACCAACACGGTGCGTCCGCGCACATCCACATGCGGTTTCGTTTTCCACTGAATCTGCCCGCCGCGGGTTTTGCCGTCGTAGCGGGTCACATGCAAGTAGTCGAACTCCAGCGGAAACCGCAACAACGGCAGGAGCTGGCCGGTGAACACCACGGCGCCGCCCATGACCGGCATCACCACCGGCAGGGAGTCACTCAGCTTCGCCGTAATATCGATGGCAAGACGCCTGACCGCGCGATTGACCGTGTCTTCATCGTGCACCAGGTCCGCGTCTCGCAACAGTTGCCAGGCTTGATCCCTATTCAGCACTGCTTTTCGTCCTTTTTTCCCGTGCTCTGAGCGAATCGACGAATTCGCAGAACTCAGTGGAGATTTCCGGATGGCGCATGGCATACAGCACATTCGCCTGGAGATAGCCGAGCTTCGAGCCGCAGTCGTAGCGCACGCCCTGGAATTCGTAGGCTAGTGCGCGCTGTTCGTTCAGCATGGCGGCAATGCCGTCGGTCAGCTGGATCTCCCCGCCCGCGCCGGGCTTCACGTTTTCGAGATGGTCAAATATTTCCGGCTCGAGCAGGTAACGGCCGACCACGGCAAGCGTAGAGGGTGCCACATCCGGCTTGGGCTTCTCGACCATGCCCGTAATGCGATGCATGCCCTGGCGCTCTCCAGGTTCCGTCCTGACGATGCCGTAGCTGGAAGTCTCCTCGCGCGCGACGTTCTGTACCGCCAACACGGAGCAACGCTCGCTGGCATAGACGTCGACCATCTGCTTCATGACAGGCGGATTACCGTCGATCAGGTCATCGGCAAGGATCACCGCGAAAGGCTCGTTGCCGACCACCGGGCGGGCGCAAAGGATGGCATGGCCCAGGCCCAGCGCTTCGGTCTGGCGCACGTAAATGCAGCTCACATGTTTGGGTAAAATGCCTTGCAACAGCTTGAGCATCTTGTGCTTGTTGCGGGCGGCAAGCTCGGTCTCCAGTTCGTAGGCCTTGTCGAAATGGTCCTCGATGGCGCGCTTGTTGCGGCCGGTGATGAATACCATCTGCGTAATGCCCGCCGCCACCGCCTCTTCGACGGCGTACTGGATCAGCGGCTTGTCCACCACCGGCAGCATTTCCTTCGGACTGGCTTTGGTGACCGGCAAAAACCGCGTGCCCATACCGGCAACGGGAAACACCGCCTTCGTGATCTTACTCAATTTCTCTCCTCGTAGCGGCGCAGTCGCCGGTAGCATTCATCTATCCGAGCAATTCTAGCAATCCTCTTTCGTCCAGCACAGCGACGCCGAGTTCCCGCGCCTTCTCAAATTTGCTGCCCGGATCCGCGCCTGCAACCACATAGTCGGTTTTCTTCGACACGCTGCCCGCCACTTTGCCGCCCTTCGCCGCGATGCGATCCCTGGCCTCATCGCGGCTCAGGCCAGGTAGCGTTCCGGTTAAAACGAATGTCTTGCCGGCCAGGGGAAGTTTTTCCTGTTGCGTGATTTTCGTTTCCGGCCAATGCACCCCGGCCGCGCGCATCAGCGTGATGATTTCCCGATTATGCGGCTCGGCAAAAAAGCGGACGATGCTTTGCGCCACGACCGGTCCGACGTCTGGCGCGTCTTGCAATTGCGCCTCATCTGCCTGCATCAGCCGATCCAGTTCGCCAAAATGGCGCGCCAGGTCAGCGGCGGTCGTTTCGCCGACATTGCGAATGCCAAGCGCAAACACAAAACGCGGCAGAGTCGTCGTTTTACTCTTTTCAATTGCATCGAGCACATTGCCGGCCGATTTTTCGCCCATGCGCTCAAGCCCTGACAGTACATCCCGTTCGATCCGATACAGATCCGCCGGCGTCCTGACAAGGTCCGCATCGACCAGCTGGTCGACCAGTTTTCCCCCAAGGCCTTCGATATCCATCGCGCGGCGCCCGGCGAAATGCAATAACGCCTGCTTGCGCTGTGCCGGGCAGAACAGGCCGGCCTGACAGCGATGGTCCTTTTCGCCATCGTCACGCGCAACTGCGGAATCGCATACCGGACAGCGCCTGGGCATGGAAAACATTGCCGTGCCCTGCGGCCGCAATTCGGCACGCACGGCGACGACCTGGGGAATCACGTCGCCCGCGCGCCTGACGATTACTGTATCGCCGACGCGCAGATCGAGACTGCGGACGTAGTCCTCGTTGTGAAGGGTTACGTTGCTGACCGTTACGCCTCCGACGAATACCGGTGCAAGTTTTCCAACCGGCGTGAGCTTGCCGGTGCGCCCCACCTGTACTTCGATTCCGAGCACCTGAGTCTGCTCTTCCTGCGCGGGAAATTTGTGGGCCACTGCCCAGCGTGGCTCGCGTGAAACAAATCCAAGCCGGCCCTGCAGTTCGACAGCGTTGACCTTGTATATGACACCGTCGATATCGAAGGGCAGCGTGTCGCGCAGCGAAGCTATCCGGGCATGAAAGCCAAGCAACTCCCCGGCCCCGCGCGCGAGCATTCTTAATTCGGACACCGGCAGCCCGAGATCGCGCAAGGCATCCAGGGTTGCGCTTTGGGTTGCCGGCAATGCCCATCCCTTGATTTCGCCCAATCCATAGACATAGCAAGACAGCGGCCGGCTCGCCGTAACGCGGGAATCGAGCTGCCTGACAAAGCCCGCTGCCGCATTGCGCGGATTGACGAAGACCTTTTCCCCGGCGGCGCGCTGACGCTCATTGAGTTTTTCAAATTCGTCACGGCGCATGAAGATCTCGCCGCGCACCTCCAGAACGGCCAGGGAGGCCGCGGATTCCAGACGCAGCGGCAGACTGCGAATGGTCTTCACATTGGGCGTGACATCTTCCCCGACCTGTCCATCGCCGCGTGTTGCAGCCCGCACCAATATGCCATTTTCGTAGCGCAGGCTGATGGCGATGCCGTCGTATTTGAGCTCGGCGTTGTAGTCCACCTCAGGCGCCTCAGGACCAAGCTTGAGCTCACGGCGAATGCGCGCATCGAAGCTCGTTGCGCCGCCGGATTGCGAGTCGGTTTCTGTATGGATCGACAACATCGGCACCGTGTGCCGAATTTTAGGCAAATCGGAACGCGGTGTACTGCCGACTCGCTGCGTCGGCGAATCGCCCGTTAAAAGGTCTGGATATTGGCGTTCGAGTTCCTGCAACTCGCGGAACAGCCGGTCGTATTCCGCATCCGGAATGGACGGCGCGTCCTCGACGTAATAGTTGAAATTGGCGAGTTCTATTGCGCGTCGCAGTTCGGCTGCGCGCGAGGCATTGGCGGCGGGTGCCGCCATCAGGAGAACAGACGCAGCGCGAGCGGACCACCGGCCTCGAGGCCACGCTCTTCCATGGTGGCGTAAATCGCCCGCAACTGCGCCCGGATCCGGTCAAGCCCGGAATCGTTAAGCATCGCGCGGTTGTCGTCGGCCAGCGTGCCATCGAGCGAATCGGCAAAATTGCGGCTCATGGCCACCATTTTGTCGAATACGCGCAGGCCGTTCGCGACGCGCGGCACATCGAGCAGGAAAGTGATACCCGGCGTGGTCATGTTGCGAATGCGATCAATCAGGAAAGGTTCCGATTCCTGATTCTCGAGCGAGAACAAGGTGGCACCCTGGTCGTCCTCGCAATGGAAGACTCCCCCGGCTTCCAAGTGCAGGCCGGCAGCCTCGGCCAATGCGCGAATCTTTGTGCCGTGGAACACCTGTCCTGAATTGGCGATGACGTTGATGCCCACCATCACATCCACCTCAGCACAGAACGCATCGAGCTCGGCCGCTTGCGCGAGCGCGGGCGCAAAATCCGGCAGCACTGCGATTGCCGCCATTTCGCCCGCGGTATTCTTTGCCTCCGCGGCAAATGCTCGCAGTTGCTCGTCGTTGACCGGACCGGACCGATCCACCAGCTGCAGGGCCGCGCACACGGACGTATAGGAGGCATCGTCCAGCCTTAGTGCTTCCCACGATTGCGACTGCTGATTGAGTCCGCCAAAGCGCATCCGGCGCGACAGGCCAGGCAGGCTCTGCTGCATTCTGACCAGTTTCCCCACGGCGATGAACTCTCCGGCGCGGATCTCGGTGATGTAATCGATATGGGAATTCGGCGCTTCGGACGCCCCTTCCTTGGCAACGGGCGCAACTGTTGCCAGCGTGCTGCCGAACCGGGGTTCGAGCTGCGGTTCCATGCTGGGCTCGATGCGCGTCTCATCGGGCGAGGTAGCCGGTGACGGCGCTTTCGCGGCGGCAGGCATCGCTGCCGCGCCGAGCAGCACATCGTCGTACCGTCCGGAAAAGGTTGCCTCACCACGACGACGGAACTTGCGTTCCTGCCACCAATTGAACGTAATCACGGCCCCCACCACCAGCACACCGAGCATCGCGAGGCCGATCTGCAGATCACTCATCGCATATTCCCTCCAAGTCAGGTGTGGTGCCGCCGCATCAAGCGGCGGCCTCTTCGCGCATGCGCAATGCCTCGTCAACATCCACGGCAACCACGCGCGATACGCCTTGTTCCTGCATGGTGACGCCAATCAACTGGTTCGCCATTTCCATGGTGATCTTGTTGTGAGTGATGAACATGAACTGCGTATTTGCGGACATCTTCTTGACCAGTCCGCAAAAACGCTCGGTATTGCTGTCATCGAGCGGTGCATCGACTTCGTCGAGCAGGCAAAACGGCGCCGGATTGAGCTGGAACATGGAAAACACCAGCGACAATGCCGTCAATGCCTTTTCGCCACCGGACAGCAGATGGATCGAGGCATTGCGCTTGCCGGGCGGCCGCGCGATTACCTGAACGCCGGCATCGAGAATTTCCTCGCCGGTCATCAGCAACTTGGCCTCGCCGCCTCCGAACAGGGCAGGGAACATTTCACCGAAATGCGTGTTGACCTTATTGAAAGTCTCCTGCAGGCGCTCGCGCGTCTCGCGGTCGATCTTGCGTATTGCCGTCTCCAGTGTCTCCACTGCTTCGCTCAAGTCCTGGGATTGGGAGTCGAGGTAGGTCTTACGCTCCCTTGCGGTCGACAATTCGTCAAGCGCCGCAAGATTGACGGCACCAAGCGCGCCGATTTCCTCGTTGAGACGGTTGATTTCGGCCTGCAGTTTGCTCGCCCGCACGCCTTCGTCGAGCAGAGGCAACAGTTCCTCTTCATTGGCCTGCGCCTCGGCCAGCTGGCTGGCGAAACTTTCTTGTGCCAAGCGCGCTTCCTGCTCTTTCAGCCGCAGCTCGCTAATGCGTTCGCGCGCCGGCGCCAGTTTCTGTTCGGACGCGAGGCGCTCCTGCTCCGTCGTGCGCAAGCTTTGTTCAGCCGCTTCCAGTTCCTCACGCGCCACCGTCAGTGCCTGTTCGCGCTGTCCGCGCAAGCCGAGTTGCTGCTGTAGTTGCTCTTGCAGGCCGGTCTCCTCGGTGCGCGTCATTTCCTGCAACAAGGCCTCGGTATCCTGCTGCACCCGTGACAGAGTTTGAGATAACTCTTGAAGAGAGGACTCTATATCTATGATTTTTATATTTATAGTTTTCTGCTGATAGAGCCCTTCCTGGTGCTGGCGCTCGGCCTGTTGGGCAATCGCACGGCTGGCCTGCAAGGCCGATTCAGCCTCGGCATGCGCCTGTCGTGCCTGCTCTACGCCGGCACGCATAGCGTCCATTCCGGCACGCAGGCGTTGCATTTCCGCGGCGGCGCGCTCGCCCTGCGCGGACTCGCGCGTCGATTCCGCGGCGATTTCCGCAAGCTCGCGCACGATCTGCTCGCCACGCGCTTTCAGCCGTTCCGCGAGTTGCGACAAGCGCACATGATCCAGCTTGAGCTGATGCTGATTCTCCTGAAGATCCGACAGTTCGCGCCGCATCCGCTCCGCCTGTGCCTTGCGCTCTTCGAATTCGATTTTCCGGGCGGCCGCGGCACGGTTCAATTCCCCCAGCCGGGCGTCCAGAACCGTGTGCTCGGCAAACAAGGCCTCGATTTCACGCTGGCGCGCGAGGATGCCGTGAACTTCCGAATCGGCGGCATGAAAACTGACGCTGGTCGGCGTAAAAACATGACCTTGCGCGCTGACTAGCATTGCTCCGGGCGGCAAGGTCGCGGCCAGTTCCATGCCTTGTTGCGGGTTGGGCAGGACATAAACCCGCGCGAGCCAATCGGCCAGGACACCCGCCAGTCGGGTATCGGTGCAAGTAACATAATCGGTCAGGCGCTCCAGGCCGGCAGGAACGGGCTCCTCCGTCACGCCGGCCGCGCTCACGCGGTGAAAGGCGAGCTTCCCGGGCGGCGGCTCCGACAGCCACGCGTGGGCCTGGCCGAGGTCCGTCAGCCCAATGCTGTTCAGGCGCTCGCGCAGAACGGCTTCGAGGGCATCGTCCCAGCCGTCGCGGATATGTATGCCCTGCCACAAGTGGGCATTGCGGCGCAGATCGTTGCGATCGAGCCAGGGCTCCAGTTCGCCGGAGCGGCTGACCTGGTCCTGCAGCGATTGCAAGGCGGTCAGGCGCGCATCGAGCTGATGTACGCGCTGCTGCACCTGCTGCTCGGTTTCTTCGGACGACTGCACAGATTGTTCAAGCAGCGGTAGCGACGCCTCGCACTGCTCGAATGTCTCTCGCCGGCTGGCGATCTGGTGACCAAGTTCACCGACCTCGGATTCCAGCCTGACCAACTCGCTCAGGTTCGGTATTTCGAGCGCGTCACGCTCTTCCTCCAGCCTGGCGCTACGCGCGGCGAGCTGCTGCAGGAGCTTGTCGGTATGGCCTTTGCGCGTGTCTTCCAGGCGCAACTGCTGCTCCGCCTGCGTCAGCACCTCCTGCGCCTGCGCCAGCAGCGCCTGTGCGGCACGATGATGATCATCGGCCAGGGGCAAGGCGGCGCGAGCCTCGCGCAAGGCCTCCTCGTATTCAGCGAGTTGCGCGGTGGCCTCGGACAGCGCGCGCGCATTGTCGCCGCGCGCGGCCTCCTGCGCCTGCTGGCGTTCGCGCAACTGTGCCTCCTGCGCACGCAGGGAGTTCATCTGCTGTTCGGCGCGGTTGCGGCTGTCGCGCAGGAACTGGATCTGCTGCTCGACGCGCGCGATCTCGGCATTGACTTCGTATAACGTGCCCTGTGCCGCATGCACCGCGTCCGATGCGCCGTAATGCCGGGTACGCAATTCCTCGACGCGTTTTTCGGCCTCGCGCAGTCGCGCGGTTTCCGCTTCCAGTTCAAGGCCCATTGCCTCGACTTCGCGGCCTATCTTCACGCGCTGAACCTGGGCATCGCGTCTGCGCAACGTCCACAGCAGCTGCTGCGTGCGCTTCAGGCTGGCCTCGAAACCACGATATTGCCCCGCCTTTTCGGCCTGCGATTCGAGATGCTCGAGCTGATTGCCCAATTCCTGGCGGATATCATCGACGCGCAACAGATTTTCGCGCGTGTCCTCGAGGCGCAACTCGGTTTCGCGGCGCCGCTCGCGATATTTCGATACGCCGGCCGCCTCCTCCAGGAAGCTACGCAAGTCTTCCGGTTTCGCCTCGATGATGCGCGAAATCATCCCCTGCTCGATAATGGCGTAGCCACGCCCGCCCAGACCGGTGCCGAGGAAAATGTCAGCCACGTCACGACGGCGCACGTGCAGGTTGTTCAGGAAATAAGACGATTCCCCATCGCGCTCGAGTACGCGTTTGACGGAGATTTCGGCATAAGTCGACCAGGCGCCTGCGGCCTTGCCCAGGCTGTTGTCGAATATGAGTTCTACGCTGGCGCGGCCCACCGGCTTGCGTTCGCCCGAGCCGTTGAAAATGACGTCCTGCATATTTTCGCCGCGCAACTGCTTGGCGGACGATTCGCCCAGAACCCAGCGTATGGCGTCGATTACATTGGACTTGCCACAGCCGTTGGGACCGACAACCCCGACCAGCTGGCCCGGAACCGGGATGTGGGTCGGATCGACGAATGACTTGAATCCAGCGAGCTTAATGTGTGTGAGTCGCACGGTCGGGGCTTTATAAAGGCTTATAATTTCAATGGATACGCATAAGACAAGCGCCTGGGGCCCCAAAACCAACGGACCAGGCGCCTGTTTTTTTCTTGACGCATTTTAACAATGGAATGGCCTTCAGAGAATGCCGAGCAAGCCCTCTTTATCACTCGACACTTTTTCCAACCCGAGTCCGGCGCGGGATTACCTGATTCATATGGAAATTCCCGAATTCACCTGCCTGTGTCCGAAAACCGGCCAGCCCGACTTCGCCGCATTGTTCCTCGACTACATTCCGGACCGCAAATGCGTCGAACTGAAGAGCCTGAAGCTCTATGTGTGGTCTTACCGCAATCAGGGGACATTCCATGAAGCCGTCACCAACCGCATGCTGGACGACCTGGCCGAGGCCACCGCACCGCGCTTCATGCGCCTGACGGCGCGCTTCTACGTACGTGGCGGAATCTTCACAACCGTGACCGCTGAGCACCGCAAGAAGGGCTGGAAAGCGCTGCAGCGTGTCGACCTCGCACAATTCGAGCCGCAATCAGCCGTGCGCTGAAGCGTCGGTGTCCAGCCGCCCGGAACACAGCGCGGCGGCCACCAGCATGGCACCGCCAAGCCAGTCGCGCCAGCCGATTTGTTCGAAAGCCAGAAAATAGGCAGACACGGCGGCGAATACGAGTTCCGACAACATAATGACGATCGCCCGATTGGCGGCGATGCGAGCCAGGCCGAACTGAACCGCCAGATTGACGCAGAACAGGGTCAGCGCGACCAGAACCACCAGCGACCATGCGCGCAAATCCATGCCCGCCAGCGCCAGCAACGGGCGTTCCGTCAAGACAGTGACCGGCACAGCCACCAGTACCACTCCCGCCCACACGCTGGCCGCCTTGACCGCCTCGTCGACACCAGCTGCCTTGCGGCTCAATACGTTCGCCAGTGCGAAGGCCATCCCGGCCCCGAGTCCGAGCCATTCCGCGGCGGTATAAGGCAGGGGCCAGCCGCGGCCCGGATGCCACAACATCACGAGGGCGCCCGCCAGCGAGAGCGCGATGACCGGATAGCCGGCGGCGCTGGCCTTTTCCCCGAGCAGCAGGCGCGCGAACCAAAGCGTCCACAACGGTGCCAGGTAAAACAGCAGCATGACCCTGACAACTTCCCCATGGATCATGGCCAACACGTAACCAACGTTGCAAAGGCCCGCGGCAAGGGCGATCGCGGCGAGCAACCGCGGTGATTTACGCAATTGCTCACGCCGATTGCGGAACAGGAACAGTGCCGGCAAAAGCGCGAGCAGATAAGTCAGTAACGACGACAGCGCGCCGCCGACTCCTGCCGCCTCCAGCACCCGGTAGGGATACCAGATCAGCCCCCATACCAGTGCCCCGGCCAGCAGGCTTGGCACTGCCATCATGTTGTTCTTCTTCAGCGTCACGCCCGCCCTTATAATTCGACCGCCTGTCGCGGACGACACGGCTCATTGCCCCGACAAATGAATCCGAACCTTTCCAGACTGCAGCCCTACCCGTTCCAAAAGCTGTCGGCGCTGCTCGCCGGGGTCGCGCCGCCAGCATCGCTGAGCCCGATCAGCCTGTCGATCGGCGAGCCCAAGCACCCCACGCCGCCATTCATCCGCGACGTTCTGGTCGAGCAACTGGGCGGATTGTCGAGTTATCCGGCGACTGCCGGCAGCGAGGCGCTGCGCAAGGCTATCGCCGGCTGGATCGAGCGACGTTACCACATCGAAAAAATCGATCCGGCCACCCAGGTCCTGCCGGTCAACGGCAGCCGCGAAGCCTTGTTCGCGTTCGCCCAGGCGGTGGTAGACGGTTCGCGCGAACAGCCCGTCGTGGTTGCGCCGAATCCTTTTTACCAAATCTATGAAGGCGCCGCCGTTCTCGCGGGCGCTCAGCCTCATTTCATCAATCTGCTCGCCGACAACGGATTCACGCCCGACCTGGAGCAACTTCCACAGGAAATCTGGAAACGCACCCAACTGATCTACGTCTGCTCGCCGGGCAATCCGACCGGCAGCGTCATGACGCTTGCGCAGTGGCAGGCCTTGTTCGAACTGTCCGACCGCCATGGCTTCGTCATTGCGTCGGACGAGTGCTATTCCGAGATTTATTTTGACGAAAAGTACCCACCCTTGGGTGGATTGGAGGCGGCCCAGCGTCTCAACCGGGGCGATTTCCGTCGGCTGGTAACCTTCGGCAGCCTGTCGAAACGCTCCAATGTGCCCGGCATGCGCTCCGGCTTCGTGGCCGGCGACGCCGACATCCTCGCCAAATTCCTGCTCTATCGCACCTACCATGGCTGTGCCATGAATCCCGCGGTTCAGGCCGCCAGTGCGGCCGCGTGGAGCGACGAAAGGCATGTCCTTGAGAACCGTCGCCTGTATCGGGAAAAATTCGAAAAAACGCTCGCCATGTTGGACGAGGTGACCCAGGTGACGATGCCGGACGCCGCCTTTTACCTGTGGTTGCGCACGCCGATTTCCGACACGCAGTTCGCTAAACAATTGTTCGAGCAATATAATGTCACTGTCGTGCCGGGCAGTTACCTGGCGCGGGAAGCGCACGGCGTCAACCCCGGCGAGAATTTTATCCGGGTCGCGCTGGTGGCGCCGGTCGAAGAATGCCTCGAAGCTGCACGACGGCTGACGGCGTTTTACTCTCAATTCGCAAAAGGAAAGAACAAGAATGACGGATTTGCAGTCAGTCATCGATAAGGCCTTCGAAGCCCGCGCCGGCATTTCGCCCAAAAACGCGGAGCCTGCGCTCAAGGAAGCGGTGGCCGAGACCATTGCGCAACTTGATGCGGGCAAGCTGCGTGTTGCGGAAAAATCCGGCGGCGAATGGGTCACGCACCAATGGCTCAAGAAAGCCGTGCTGCTTTCGTTTCGGCTGGAAGACAACGAGGTCGTGCGCGACGGCTACACCAATTATTTCGACAAAGTGCCTGCAAAGTTTGCCGACTACGGCAGTGCGGATTTCCGCGCCGGTGGTTTCCGCGTTGTACCCAATGCCGTGGTACGCCGCGGATCCTTTATCGCGAAAAATGTCGTGCTCATGCCCTCGTTTGTCAACATCGGCGCTTACGTTGACGAAAGCACCATGGTCGACACCTGGGCGACGGTCGGTTCCTGCGCGCAGATCGGCAAGAACGTGCACCTGTCCGGTGGCGTCGGAATCGGCGGCGTGCTGGAACCGGTACAGGCGAATCCGACTATCATTGAGGACAATTGCTTCATAGGCGCGCGCTCCGAGGTTGTCGAGGGCGTCGTGGTCGGCGAAGGTTCGGTGATCTCGATGGGCGTGTACATCGGCCAGAGCACGAAGATATTCAATCGGGAAACCGGCGAGACGACCTACGGCAGGATTCCGCCGGGCTCGGTCGTGGTCTCGGGTAACCTGCCCTCGGCGGATGGGAAATACAGTCTTTACTGCGCGGTGATCGTCAAGCAAGTCGACGCCAGGACCCGCGCCAAGACCAGCATCAATGAATTGCTGCGCGGCATCTGAAACGCGGCGCAGCGTACGATAAAGACTAAAATCTCACCACGAAGTCACGAAGATCACGAAGAAACACGAAGAAGTGCGGGCAGAAACGGCTTGTGATATCGGCACCTGATCATGGAAAACATTGCAACAGAGACGCTGCTCACAGATGGGGCCCTGTTGATTTCTTCGTCCTTCTTCGTGATCTTCGTGGCTTCGTGGTGAGACCTTCGGTTGGCGTGGCAAGAGACGCCTACTCCTTCGCTGGGGGCGTCTGTAAGGTCAAGTCCGGATATTTACAGAGTAGGCAGCACAGCATGGGCGAAATCCTTTTCAAACACGAGTCATCGAGGCCAAAATGTTTCTGACACCTTTATTTAAACTGATGGCAGAAAAACAGGCGTCCGACTTGTTTATATCGGCGGGCGCCCCGGTATCGATCAAGATTCTCGGCATCATCATGCCGGTCAACCAACAGATCATTGATCCGGAAACCGCGCGCAAGATCGCTTATGAAATCATGAGCGACAAGCAGATCAGGGAGTTCGAGGAAACCATGGAAATGAACTTCGCCCAGGTGGTGCCGGACATCGGGCGCTTCCGGGTGAACGTGTTCCGCCAGCGTGGCAACGTCGCCATGGTGATCCGCTTCCTCAAGACCGGCACGCCCGGCATCGACAAGCTCAGGCTACCCGCGATCCTGAAGGAATTGATCATGGAGAAGCGTGGCTTCGTCGTCGTCGTGGGCTCCACCGGATCGGGCAAGTCCACCACGCTGGCCGCCATGATCGAGCATCGCAACGCGCTCAAGCCCGGCCACATCCTGACCATCGAAGACCCGATGGAGTTCGTGTTCCGCAACGACAAATGCGTGATCAACCAACGCGAGGTCGGCACCGACACCCGAAACTATGAAAACGCCCTGGTCAATGCCATGCGCGAGGCGCCCGACCTGATGATGATCGGTGAAATCCGCGACCGCGAAACGCTCGGGCACGCGCTGCTGTACGCGCAGACCGGGCACCTGTGCATTTCCACGCTGCACGCGAACAACAGTTACCACGCGCTGAACCGGATCATCAATTTTTTCCCCTACGATGCCCGTACCTCGCTGCTATCCGACTTGTCGATCAGCCTGCGTGCCATCATTTCACAGCGCCTGGTCAAGGCCAACGACGGCACGCTGGTCGCCGCCGTCGAGGTCATGCTCAATACCAAGCACATCGCCGAACTGATCAAAAAAGGCGAAATCGACCAGATCCGCGAGGCGATGGAGCAGAGCCTGTCGCCCGGCTCGAAGACCTTCGAGCAGGCGCTGTTCGATCTGTACATGGCCGGTACGGTATCCAAGGACGAAGCGCTGAAAAATTCTGACTCCTCGACCAACCTGTCCTGGCTGATCAACAATTTCGAGCAAAAGGCCGCCGGAAAAATCGGCGACAGCCAGACCAGCCGGCTGATGGTCAAGCCCGGTGCCGGATACTCATTCAACGAAATCAAGTTGAACGTGGATGAGGAAAAGAGCTGAAGCGGTCCGATCCTCGGACTGTGCCCCGCCTGCAGCCGAACTTTCGCCGATGACTTCAGCAACCTTCGACCTGACGCGGGAGTTGATCTCGCGCGTGTCCGTTACGCCCAACGACGGCGGCTGCCAGGAGGTGCTGGCGAAACGCCTGGCAGCACTGGGCTTCACCATCGAACACCTTCGCTTCGGCGACGTAGACAATCTGTGGGCGCGTCGGGGTAGCGACGCACCCCTGATCTGCTTTGCCGGCCATACCGACGTGGTACCCACCGGCCCGCTGGACCAGTGGCACTCCGACCCGTTCCAGGCCACGGTGCGCGACGGTGTGCTGTACGGCCGCGGCGCCGCCGACATGAAATCCTCGATCGCGGCTTTCGTCACCGCGATCGAAGGTTTTCTGGCCCGGCACCCCGATCATGCGGGCTCGATCGCCTTGCTGATCACGTCGGACGAGGAAGGCGTCGCGGTGAACGGTACCGCCAGGGTCGTCGACGCGCTGCGCGCACGCGGCGAGGCAATTGACTACTGCATCATCGGCGAACCGTCGTCGGTCTCGCTGCTGGGCGATACCATGAAAAATGGCCGTCGCGGTTCGCTGTCCGGCGACTTGCTGGTGCGCGGCATCCAGGGTCATATCGCCTACCCGCACCTGGCGCGCAATCCCATACTTCAGTTCGCGCCTGCGCTCGCCGAACTGGCCGACGTGAAATGGGATGAAGGGAATGAATATTTTCCGCCGACGACCTGGCAGGCGTCCAACATCGCCGCCGGTACCGGTGCTACCAATGTGATCCCGGGCGACCTGCGCGTTTCTTTCAATTTCCGCTTTTCGACTGCCAGCACGGTGGAGACGCTGAAAGCGCGCGTTCATGAAATCCTGGACCGACACGGCCTTGATTACGTGCTGACCTGGTTGCTTTCCGGCCAGCCTTTCCTGACGCCGAAAGGCAAACTGGTGGCGAGCCTGTCGCGCGCGGTGACAACCGTCACCGGACGCACGCCCGCGCTATCGACCAGCGGCGGAACTTCGGATGGCCGCTTCATTGCCGGCATATGCCGCGAACTCGTCGAACTTGGCCCGGTCAATGCGTCGATTCACAAACTCGACGAACACATCCTCCTGACTGACCTCGACGCCCTGTCCAGCATCTATCAGCTGGCGCTTGCCGACATACTGGATGGTCGCTGACGCGTCTCGACCGGCGACGACCGTCCGCCACTGGCTCGCCGCAACGATCGAACGCTTCGAGCGTGCCGGACTCTTTTTTGGCCACGGCAGCAGCAACGCCGATGACGAAGCCATCTATTTGCTGCTGCACACGCTGCACCTGCCGCTCGATGATCTCGATTCGGTGCTGGACCGGCCCCTGAGCGCCACCGAGGCGCAGCTGCTGGAAAAGATTGCGCGCAGGCGCATCGAGGAACGCATTCCGGCGGCCTACCTGACACACGAGGCATGGTTGGGCCAATACCGCTTTTACGTGGATGAGCGTGTCATCGTCCCGCGCTCCTACATTGCAGAATTGCTGCGCGAAGAATTGTATCCGTGGATCGACGGCGATGAGCCGGTGGGCAAGGCCCTCGACCTGTGCACGGGTTCGGGCTGTCTGGCAGTTCTGATCGCGCTTGCCTTTCCCAACGCGGATGTGGACGCAACGGAACTGTCCCCCGCGGCGATGGCGGTCGCGGCCCGCAACATAGCCGACTACGGCTTGCTGGACAGGGTGCACCTGCGTGGCGGCGACTTGTTTGCCGGACTGAATGCGCGCTACGACCTGATCGTCTGCAATCCGCCCTACGTG
>JBDTRK010000039.1:0-28791 GCA_039931685.1 Betaproteobacteria bacterium
CATCCTCGCCAACCTGGCGGTCGACATGGCTTATTCCGCGCTCAATCCGAAAGTGCGGCCGGCGTGAAGGCGCTGACCTTGCTGCGCAATGCGCGTGTCGCGTTTGGCCTGCTGGTGCTGCTCGCGCTGGTGGTTGTCGCGCTCGGCGCGCCGTTGCTGTCCGCATTCGATCCGCTGGAGCAGGATCTGCTCAACGCCTTCCGCCATCCGGGCATCGCCGGCGGCGACCCGGCGCACGCGCTTGGCACCGACAGCCTCGGTCGCGACATCCTGGCGCGACTGCTCTACGGCGCGCGGCCGGCACTGCTGGTCGCGTTCGTCGCCGCGCTCTGCGCCGGATTGCTCGGCACCACCCTCGGCCTGGTCGCGGGCTATGCCGGCGGCAGGACGGACGCGGCGATCTCGCGCCTGGTCGACGTCTGGATGAGTTTCCCGTCGGTCCTGCTGTGCATCGTGCTCGCCGCGGTGCTCGGCGCCGGCCTGCACACGGTCGTCATCGCCATCATCGTCATCGACTGGACGCGCTTCTGCCGCGTGGTGCGCGCGGAAACCATGCTGCAGAAAAGCCACGATTACGTTGCCTCCGCCATCACCATCGGGCTCGGGCCCGGGCGCATCGTGGCGAGCGAGATCCTGCCCAATGTCGCGCCGTTGCTGCTGACGCTGTTCACGCTGGAAATGGGCATCGCCGTCATCGTCGAGGCGATCCTCGCCTTCGTCGGCCTGTCGGTATCCTCGGGCATGCCGACCTGGGGCGGACTCATCCAGGAAGGCCGCCTGTACGTGAACCAGGCCTGGTGGCTGATGGCCGCGCCGATGGCCTGCATCATCGTCGCGGTGCTCGGCCTCAATGCGCTGGGCGACGGCCTGCGCGACGCGCTCGACCCGGTGAAGGCGCGATGACATGAGCGCGCTGCTCGACATTCGCGAACTGGAACTGCGGCTGCAGGCGCGCCCGCCGTGCCGTCTGCTCAGGAAAGTGTCGCTGCAGGTGGCGCCGGGTCAGATCGTCGGGCTGGTCGGTGAATCCGGCGCGGGCAAAACCATGCTGAGCCGTGTCGTGCTCGGCATTGCCCCGGCCAACACCCGCGTCACCCACGGCGCGGTGGTCTTCGACGGGCGCGATATCACGCATCTTGCGCACGCCGAACGCCGCCATCTGCTCGGACGGGAAATCGCCTTCATTCCGCAGAATCCGATGACCGCGCTCAATCCGGTGCAGCGCATCGAGTCGCAGGTCAGCGACGTGTTGCGCATGCATCTGCGTTTGGATCGTAGCGCCGCCCGCACGCGCGCGCTGGCGCTGTTGCGCGAGGTGCATCTGCCCGACCCGGAAACCATCCTGCGCCGCTATCCGCACGAATTGTCCGGCGGCATGCGCCAGCGCGTGCTGATCGCCATCGCCTTCGCCTGCAAGCCGAAACTGGTGATTGCCGACGAGCCGACCACAGCGCTCGATGTCACGGTACAGAAACAGATCCTGCAGTTGATCCGGGAATTGCAGCGTAATTCCGGGACAGCCATGCTGTTCATCACCCACGACCTTGGCGTGGTGGCGAAATTGTGCGATCACGTCGTCGTGATGTACGGCGGCCGGGTGCTCGAATCCGCGCCGGCGCAGCGGCTGTTCGCCGATCCGCAACACGATTACACCCGCGCACTGTTCGCCGCCACGCCGCGCTTCGATCGCCCCGCGGAGTTGCTGCAGCCGATTCCGGCGGCGCTTACCCAGCGCCTGGCAGAGGAAGTTCTTGCGCTCGATTCAACCTGCCGTGGCAGCTCGACTTAAAAAAAACGACGCCGTGAGGCGTCGTTTGCAGACTGACCGGACCCGGAATCTCAGGATCGGCTGTAAGCCTTGGCGGCTTTGTCGGTATTGACGGTCGGATTTTTCATGAACTGTGCCATTGCCTGGTCGCTGCTGAAGCAGTAAGTCTTGCCGTTCTGGCCGGTCATGTTGATCGAGCAGTCGGTCTTGACGTGTTTGCCGTTGGCGAGACCCCAGGAGCACTCATTGTTGAATTCTCCAGTGGGTGTGTTGTCGCGCACGACGCTACCGGCGGCGCCGGTCTCGTTGCTGCCGCGGTCATCGTTTGCAATGGCTGATATTGAGCAGGCAAGAAGGCCTGCTGCCAAAATGGAAGTAATAGTACGCATCGTATGGATCTCCTCGAAGGAAGTGCCGTTCGTGACGGGATTGTTCGTAACGGGATTGAAAATGGCATGCCTTGTGCGGCCATGCATTTCTTGCAGCAAGGAGACTTTTACACAGTGCTACAGGTGCGCTCTATGCGCTAGCGAACATAGGTAATCGGCCATCGCGTACCGCTGGACAGCCGGTGATGGCATCCCGATGCGGAGGGCAAGGATGCTAACCTCATGAAAGATAGACTCAAACATTTTTCCGGAAAGGCCGATTGATGGCATTGCTCGAAACGCGTGGCCTCGCCCTGGAGTTGCCGGATCGTAGTGGCGGGCACTTGTTCGGTCCGGCGCAAAAGAGCTCGATCTTTCGCGGCATCGACATCGCGCTCGAAGCCGGGGAGTCGCTCGGCATCGTCGGCGAGTCCGGCTCGGGCAAGACGTCGCTGGCGCGTACGCTGCTACGGCTCTACGAGCCGACCGCCGGCAGCCTGCATTTCAAGGGCCGCGATATCACGCATTTGCCGGAACACGAACTGCGACCGTTGCGCGCGCAGTTCCAGTCCATATTCCAGGATCCGCTGTCGTCGCTAAATCCGCGCCACCGCATCGGCACCATACTCGCCCAGCCACTGCTCGCCTACGGCCGTGTAACGGATCGCCGCTCGGGCTGGCGCCAGGCCGGCGCCTTGCTCGAGCGCGTTGGTCTGCCGCCGGCATTCGCGCAGCGCTTTCCCCACGAACTGTCCGGCGGCCAGCGCCAGCGTGTCGGCATCGCGCGCGCCATCGCACTCAAGCCCGACTTGATCGTGGCCGACGAAATCGTGTCCGGGCTGGACGTCTCCACGCAGGCGCAGATCCTGCTGCTGCTGCGCGAACTGAAAACAGACGGTTCGATGATTTTCATCAGCCACGATCTTTCCATGGTGCGGGTGTTGTGCGACCGCGTGCTGGTGATGCGCCAGGGCGAAGTGGTCGAGTCGGGCGCGTGCGCGGCGCTGTTCGCCAGCCCGGCGCAGGCTTACACTCGCAGCCTGCTCAGCGCCATTCCATTGCCGGATTTCGATCCGGACTGGGCCGTGCGTCGCGAGCCGGATGAAGAACCGCAGGAACAATATAAGGAGGCAGGAACAATGAAAGTCGCAGGTGCAGTCGCGCTGGTCACTGGATCCAACCGCGGGATCGGCCGCGCGTTTATCGATGCGCTGATAAGGCGCGGCGCGAAGAAGGTCTACGCGACCGCGCGCGATGCGTCGATCCTGGCGGATCTTGGCGCGAAATACGGCGACAAGGTGCACATCCTGTCGCTCGACATCACCAGGCCGGCGCAGGTGGCGGCGGCCGTGTCGATGGCCGGCGACGTCACGCTGCTGATCAACAACGCCGGCATTAATCGCCACCAGGCCCTGGTTGCCGCCGCGGCGCTCGACAGCGCGCGCGAGGAAATCGACACCAACTATTTCGGCACACTCTCCATGTGTCGTGCGTTTGCGCCGGTACTGCATCGAAACGGCGGCGGCACCATCGTCAATATGCTCTCGATTCTGTCGCGCGTGTCGCTGCCGGCGGACGGATCATTGTGCGCGTCCAAGGCGGCGGCGCTGAGCATGACACAGGGCGTGCGCGCCGAGCTATCGAAGCAGCATACGCGGGTGATCGGCGTGATGCCGGGCGCGGTCGATACCGACATGGCGCGCGATTTTCAGGGACCGAAGGACGCGCCGATCGACATCGCCAATGCCGCGCTCGACGCGGTGGAATCGGGCACGGAGGATGTTTATCCGGGCGGCATGGCGCAGGGCGTGGCGGCCGGCCTGAAGGCTGATCCGAAGGCCGTCGAGAAGGAATTCGCCGCCTATTTGCCTGGCTGAAACCTTGTCATTACCGCAGGCGCCCCTGGATTACGGGCGGACAAACTACTGTGCGGGCGCGGCGGCGGGACGGAAATACACCTGCTTGTCGCGCTCGACCACTTCGTAGCTCTGGTTGGGTACGACGATGAATTGCTCGACGCGGCTGCGCACCGACAGGCCGCGCTCGGAATAGCCTTGGCCGTGTTTCCACAGGTTGTTGAGGAACCATTTCTCGATGCCGGCATGTTTGATTTCCATGCGCTCCGAGCCGAGGAAGGCGAGTGGAATCACGTGGTGGTAGCCGAGCAGTTCGTGGTCGACCTGCAGATATTCGAAGCCGATCATGCCCTGCGGCAGCGCCAGTGCCTGATTGTCGATGCGGGCGATGCCGCCTTCGCCGACCGGAATGCGCCACATCACGGTTTCGGCGACCGGCCGTGCTTCGGCCGCAAACAGCAGCAGGACAGTCAGCGCCCCGGCGAGGGCGAAGGCGAATACCGTATCGCGCAGCCTGGCGACCGGCCCGCCCGAACCCAGGTGCAGCACGCGCGCGATCAGCCAACTTAGCGCGACCCAGGCCGCCAACGCCAGGCCGATGAACAACCTCTGCAGCGGCCCTGCCGGCGACCACGCGTGCAAGGCGGTGATGCCGGCCACGGTCAGCGCCACGAACGCCGCCAGTCCCAGGCTATCCCAGATCCAGCGCGTGCGCTGCCACCATAACGGCTGGCGCCGCAGGCGCATGAAATGCCACGCGCGCACGCTCAGCGGCAGTTCCAGGCTCTTGCGGCAGAATGCGCACTGGGCATCGTGAACGACGGTTTCGCGATGGCAATACGGGCATTCCATGACAACGCTTTGCTGCAGCTTCAGTCGTGCCGACGCGATCTCCATGTACAGCCGCAACAGCGGCGCGAACAGGCGATGGGCCAGCAGGGCCAGGCCGGCCCAGAGGGCGACGCTGGCAACCGTGTCGAGCGACGGTCCCAGGGATTGCTCGATGGCTTGAAACAGGCTTCGCAGCATGAGGCGGCGTTCCGTATGGTCGGCGTGAACCCCATTATAGGGCGCGATTACCGCGTCACGCATGACGCCAGGCGGCGACAATTGCCCCCGGCGTGGTAGTTTGTCGGTTCTCCGCCGGGCATCTGCGGCGGATGTTCACAGGAGCGCAACATGAATCTTCTCGAATCCCTGAAAAAATGCTCGATCATCGTCGCCGATACTGGCGACATCGACGCCATCGCCCGGCTGCGGCCGCGCGATGCCACCACCAATCCTTCGCTTCTGTACCTGTCGGCGCAGAACCCGCGCTATCGCGCACTGGTCGATGCCGCGCTCGCCGCCGGCCTGCGCGCGAAGGACAACGGGGCGGCGCGGGCCGAAGCGACGCTGGACCAGCTCGCGGTGAATTTCGGCTGCGAGATCCTCAAGCACATCGACGGCCGCGTCTCCACCGAGGTCAGCGCGATGCTGTCATTCGATACCGCGGCCAGCCTCGACAAGGCGCGCCACCTGATCGGGCTTTACGCGCAGGCCGGCGTGCCGAAGGAGCGCGTGCTGATCAAGCTGGCCAGCACCTGGGAGGGCATAAGCGCCGCGCAGACGCTCGAACGCGAAGGCATCCATTGCAACCTGACCCTGTTATTCAGCTTCGCGCAGGCCGTTGCCTGCGCCGATGCCGGCGTGACGCTGATCTCGCCCTTCGTGGGCCGCATCTACGACTGGTACAGGAAAGAGCGCAAGGTCGAAGACATCGCGCCGGAAGAAGATCCCGGCGTGCAGTCGGTGACGCGCATCTACAACTACTACAAGAAATTCGGCTATGCGACCCAGGTAATGGGCGCGAGCTTCCGCAAGGTCGAACAGATCACCGGACTCGCCGGCTGCGACTTGTTGACCATCGCGCCCGACCTGCTCGACAAAATGGAAAAGACAGCCGGCGAAGTCAGCCGCCGCCTGTCGGTGGAAGCCGCCAAAGGCAGTGCCGGCGACAAGCTTGCACTGGATGAAGCAAGCTTCCGCTGGATGCACAACGAGGACGCGATGGCCAGCGACAAACTGGCCGAGGGCATCCGAAAATTCCATGTCGATGCGCGCAAGCTGGAGGAGTACGTGCTGGCGCTGGTAAAGAACAGCCAGGCAGCCTGACCAGGCGGGGCCGCGTGCTGCCGATGACGGCGTGACCAGGATGAATCGATTGTGGCAATGGCTGAACCGCGCCCGCCCGCCGGCCCCGGACCCGGGACTGTCGCCGGCGCTGCTCGCCATACTGGTGTTGACCGTCATCGCCGGTCTGCCGCTGGACAAGGCCGGCGCCATCGCCGGCCAGCTCGCCGTCAGCGTCTGGACCTGGGTGGTATTCCTGTTCCTGCTCGCGCGCATCAATCCGCAACTGCGCCGGCCGCTGATGCTTTGCCTGCTGATCGCCACGCTCGGCGAGTGCGTCTGCTCGCTGATCTGGGGTTTGTATGTCTACTGGCTGAACAACGTGCCGCCCTTCGTGCCGCCGGGGCATGTGCTGTTGTTCGCGCTCGGCCTGACGTTCGCGCCGCGCATGCCGCGCTGGGGCGTGCTGCTGACGGCGTCGTTCGCCGCCGCCTACGGAATGGCAGCGTGGCTGACCGGCGCCGATACCATCAGCGCCGCGCTGGGCTTGTTCTTTCTCGGCTTCATGGTCCTGGGCAGCAACCGGCGGCTGTACGCGACCATGTTCGTTCTTTCGCTGCTGATGGAGTTGTACGGCACCTGGATCGGCAACTGGCTGTGGGTGGCGCAGGTGCCCGGCCTGCCGCTGACCAGCGCCAATCCGCCGCTGTGCGTCGGCGGGCTGTACTGCGCGCTCGATCTGCTGGTGGTGAACGCCGAGCGCGCGCTGCGCAAGTGGCGCGGCCCGGCCGGTGCGGCGGTGCAGGCCGGATCGGCAGCCTGAGCGTGCGATGATGATAAATTGCCCGCCACGAATCACTTGTCCTTGTCACCTGTAACCCGTCACCGAGAGGAGAATCGCATGACAAAAAAATTCGTCAATCCACCGGGCATGAAGCCGCTCGGCATGTATACGCAGGTCACCGTTGCTACCGGCGGCAGCCTGGCCTTCATCAGCGGCCAGGTCGCGGTCGACAGCCAGGGAAAAGTGGTCGGCGCCGGTGACATCCAGGCGCAGGCGGTGCAGGTGTTCGAAAACCTCAAGCTCGCGCTGGGGGGCGTCGGGGCGACCTTCGAGGACGTGATCAAGTTCACCATTTATATCGTCGGCCTCGACCAGGCGCGGCGCAAGGCGGTGATGGATGTGCGCGGACGCTATATTTCGCAGCGCAATCCGCCCGCCGCCACCATGGTTGGCGTGGAGAAACTGGTCGAAGCGGAACTGCTGGTGGAAGTCGAGGCCGTCGTCGCGCTCGACCAGTAAGGCCGCGCCCGGCCACCGGCTGGCGCAAAATTGCTCTACCATGCCGGACGGATTCAATCAGAAGAAAATGAAGGTGTCCCGGGCCGGTTGCCGCGAGGCAGTTTTACGCGCACCGGCCGGGCGGTTTCCCCATGATAGAAATAGTCAGCGCGACGCGGCGGGCGGAGAAGAATTTCTGGGAAGAATCGGCGCTCGGCCAGTCGCTGCGACGGCTCGCGCACGACACCCGGCTGGTCCCGCACGTGGCCTACTCGAACAGCCGCGGCCTGCCGGAAATATTCAACGCGCGCATTGCGGCCGCGGATCGCAGCGACATCCTGGTATTCATCCACGATGACGTCTGGATAGATGATTACTTCTTTGCCGATCGCGTCATCGAGGGTTGCAAGGCCTTCGATGTCATCGGCCTGGCCGGCAACCGGCGCCGGGTGCCGGGGCAACCGGCCTGGGCATTCATCGACAGCAAGTTCACCTGGGACGACAAGTCCAACCTCAGCGGCGTCATCGCGCATGGCCCGACTCCCTTCGGCGGCATATCCTTTTTCGGCGCCGTGCCCGCGCCTTGCGAACTGCTCGACGGCGTATTTTTCGCGGCTAGCAAGGCGGCATTGCGCGACCGCGGCGTGCAGTTCGATGCGCGCTTCGATTTTCATTTTTATGACATGGATTTTTGCCGGACCGCGCGCGCAAAAGGGCTGCGGCTCGGCACCTGGCCGGTGTGCGTCACCCACCAAAGCGGCGGTGCTTTCGGCACGCCGGGCTGGATAGCGAAATTTCGGACGTACCTGCAGAAGTGGGGCGACTAGGCGGGCCGCGAGCCGGCGGCGCACAAGGGTCGTTTGACTACGCAATGTTG
This sequence comes from Betaproteobacteria bacterium, assembly GCA_039931685.1. Lineage (GTDB taxonomy): Bacteria > Pseudomonadota > Gammaproteobacteria > Burkholderiales > JACQAP01 > JACQAP01. Next base: position 8,264 of record JBDTRK010000039.1, read on the forward strand.
TGCGCCGATGTGCGGCGCGTAATCGATGCACTGCTGGCGACGGCCACCGGTACCCTGGCCGGCATCCTGGTCGACAGCGGCTACAGCGTGCGCAGTTCGCTCCTCAATGCGGTGTACCGGTTGCTCGGTCCGTTGTTCGATGCGTTCGGCGCTTTTCCCAATAGCCAACTGGTCCTGGACGGATTTATCCAGCGCATTCCCGTCGTGCTGGTGATCGGCATGCTGGTCGGACTGATCCTGCGCTCCTTTCGCTATCCGCGACTGGTGCTGGCGTCGACCCTGGTGTGGGTGGGTTACCTCCAGGGCAGGAAACTTGCAATGACGCTGCTGTCTGGCGCAGGCGACGCTGAGCACGCGTGGGACTTGTTCCAGCGTGTGCCCGAGTTGGTGCTGTACACCCTGCAATATGGGTTGCTCGTGATCGTGATCGCCGCCACGAACACGGTGCTGGTGCGTTCCGCGACGCGCTAGTCCACTCCTGCTGTCCGAACGACCGGATGCGCCAGGTTCTTGGGCTACAATTCGCAGCAGAACGGCCCTTTCACGCCGGCAGTCAGCGAGGAGAAAAAACATGACGAGACTGGCGAACAAGGTGGTGGTCCTGACCGGGGCGGGCAGCGGCATCGGACTGGCCGCGGTCGAGCTGTTCGCGAAGGAGGGGGCGAAGCTGATGCTGGCCGGCCGCAACGAAGCGGCGCTGGTTGCGGCGGTCAAGCTCGCGGGCGAACACAATGCGGCTTACGTCGTTGCCGACGTTGCCAGGCCGGAAGACAACGCGCGCCTGGTGGCCGCGGCGGCGCAGCGCTTCGGCGGCATCGATGCATTCGTTGCCAACGCCGGCGTGGAGGGCGCAATGGCGTCGATCGCCGATTATCCGGTCGAAGCCTTCGACCAGGTCATGGCCGTCAACGTGCGCGGCGTCTTCCTCGGCCTCAAGCATGCAATCCCCGCGCTGAAGAAACGCGTAGGCGGCAGCATCGTCATCACCTCGTCGATCGGTGGCATCAAGGCGCGCGGCCAGGGCAATGCCGCCTACATCGCCAGCAAGCATGCCGAGATCGGCCTGATGCGCGCGGCGGCGGCGGAATGCGCGCCGTTCAATATCCGCGTCAACTGCGTGCTGCCCGGCCCGACCGACACGCGCATGATGCACAGCATCGAGGAAGGCCGTTCGCCCGGCGCGCCGGAAAAGGCGCGGGAAACCATCGTGGCCGGTTTGCCACTAAAACGTTACGGCACGGCGGAGGAGATCGCCAATCTGATGCTGTTCCTGGTGTCGGACGAATCGAGCATCTGCACCGGCGGCGTGTACACGGCCGACGGCGGGCTGTCTGCAATCTAGAAACCGACAGTGAAACAGGAGGGACTCCTCATGGCTGAGCGTCACGCGATCCGGTTGCTGCTGGTCTTACCGCTGCTCCTGCTCGGCATGTGCCGAGCCCAGGCCGATGAGGACGTCCAGCGCCTGTACGTGCTCAACTGCGGCGAGAACGACACCAGGGACGTGTCGGCGTGGTCCCCGGGTGTCGATGGCGGACAGCCGCGCACATTCAGCGACAGTTGCTACCTGATTCGCCACGGCAAGGACCTGCTGCTGTGGGAAACCGGCGTGTCGGATGCGATCGCGGCGATGCCGGACGGGCTCACCGTGGGCAACGGCATGCTGACCCTGCATGTGCGCAAGACGCTGCGCTCGCAGTTGCAGGAACTGGGCATCGCGCCGGGAGAGATCACCCATCTGGGTTTTTCCCACTGCCATGGCGACCATGTCGGCAATGCCAACCTGTTCACCGCGGCGAAGCTCTACATCCAGCAGGTCGAGTACGACGCGGCCTTCGGTCCGGACGCCGCCAGGTCCGGCTTCAATCCGGCGTTCTACAACAAGCTGCGCGACAGCGAGACGGTCAAGCTCGATGGTGACTACGACGTCTTCGGCGACGGCTCGGTGATGATCTACTCGACGCCCGGGCACACCGCGGGACACCAGTCACTGCTGGTGAGGCTGCCGAAGACCGGGCCGGTCCTGCTGTCCGGCGACGCGGTGCATTTCCGCGAGAACTGGGACAACCGGCGCGTGCCGGTGCGCAACTTCAGCCGGGAACAAAGCCTGGCTTCCATGGAAAAACTCGCCGGCATCCTCGCGCGCGAACACGCCACGCTGTGGATCAACCACGACAAGCCGCAGACGGACACGCTCAAGCACGCACCGGAATATTTCGAGTGACGCGGCAGGCCTGAAGTCGGCAGGCGGCTCCTTGGCACGAATGGAAAGGCTTTCCTGCCTGGCCAGCGTCCGGGACAATAAATTTGTCCGCTCTTCATTTTTCGGGCGTTGTGCGCAAGCGGATGTATAGGAACGCATTCATGAAAAGATTGGAAATCGGCAAGGCCTTCACGTTGATGGAATCCGGCCCCGTTGTCCTCGTCACGACAAACGACGGCAAGAAGAACAACATCATGACGATTTCATGGACGATGGTCGTGGATTTCACGCCGGTCTTTGCCCTGACCACCGGCGAATGGAATTACTCCTTTGCGGCCCTGCGAAAAACAAGGGAATGCGTCATTTCGATTCCCGCGGCCGGCATGCTCGACAAGGTCGTCGGAATTGGAACATGCTCCGGTGCCGATACGGACAAATTCGCCAAATTCGGGCTCACTCCCGCAAGGGGCCGAATTGTAAGAGCGCCCTTGATAAGGGAATGCCTCGCCAATATCGAGTGCAAGGTGGTCGATATCATCAGGAAGTACAACATCGTCCTTCTCGAAGGCGTTGCGGCCTGCTTCGACAGTTCGCGCAAGAATAAACGGACCGTTCATGCCGTCGGTGACGGCACATTCATCGTGGACGGGCGCAAAATGTCCAGAAGGAAAATGATGGCATCCAGGATTCCGGATGGCGTCTGATCCCCGGAACGAAAAGCGAAAAGGGGCCGGATTTATTTCCCCCAAAGACCGATGCAGGCTCCGGGAATGGGAAAGGCTGTCCTGACTGTCCGCCGGGTAAATAAATCCGCGCCCTTGTTTATACTCTGTCGCCACCGACATCCGGCGATACGAGAAGATTCCAGCCCTCAGTTGAACGCCGAAAGGACCCGCCATGCCTGACCTGATCCTGCATCACTACGCGATGTCGCCGTTTTCCGAAAAAATCCGCTTGGTCCTCGGCTACAAGAAGCTCGCATGGAAGTCTGTCATCATCCCGCGCACGATGCCCAAGCCCGACCTGCTGGCCCTCACCGGTGGCTACCGGCGTACGCCGGTGCTGCAGATCGGCGCCGACATTTATTGCGACACGGCGCTCATCTGCGACGTGCTCGAGCATTATCAACCCTCGCCCACGCTGCATCCGCCGGGCAGCAAGGGCGCGGACCGCATCATCGCGCAGTGGGCCGACTCGATCCTGTTCTGGGCGGCGATGGGCTACAGCTTCAGCGCGGCGGGCGCCGCCTTCATATTCCGCGACGACGCGCCGGAAGTGGCCAAAGCTTTCGGCGAAGACCGCGTGAAAATGCGCGGCGGGGCGAGCCGCATGCACCCCGGCGATGCCGCCTCCGCGTACAAGTCCTACCTGCGCCGGATTGCGAGCATCGTCGACAACCAGCCTTTCGTTACGGGGCAGCAGCCCGGCCTCGCTGATTTTTCCTGCTACCACCCGCTGTGGTTCACCCGGCGCATCCCTCCGCTGGCCGGCATCTTCGACGCCACGCCCAGCCTCACCGTGTGGATGGACCGCATGGCGGCCATCGGACACGCCGGCATGGAAGAGTCCGATGCGCCGGCCGCGATCGCGACGGCGCGGGAATCCACGCCGGCCGCCGTCGACAAGGATGTTTTCCAGGATGATCACGGCATCGCGCCCGGCAGCCGCGTCACGGTTAGCGCCGAGAGCTTCGGCCTCGAGCCGACCGAAGGCGAACTGGTTGCCGCGACCCGCACGCGCTACTGCCTGCGCCGTAGCGATGCCCGCGCCGGAATCGTGCATGTGCACTTTCCGCGCGTCGGCTACCAGTTGCGGGCCGTGAAACCGGCATGAAGAGTGCGCAAAAGCATGCGCGCGGTGCGATTGCGCTATCCGCCCCGCCGCATTTCACGCGGAAAATTCCTTTTTGCCCACACGCAGGCTCACCGACATGAAAATAACCGGACTCGATATCTTCATCCTGCGCGCACCGGACACCGGGCGGCCGCACTGGGTCAGCCATTTCATCGTGCCGCGCGCCAACGAGATCCTGGTGCGCATGCGCACCGACGAGGGTCTCGAGGGCATCGGCCTGGCCACCAGCTATACGCCGATCGACGCCGCCATCAAGGCATTCAAAACCGGCATCGCGGATTTCATCGTCGGCGCCGATCCGCTGGCGCCCGAGCGCCTCTACCAGAAGCTGTTCGCGCTCACTTCGCAGCGCGTGGCGAGCGAGAAGGGCTGGACGCGCGAGGCGATCGTGCGCATATCGTCGGCCGTGGACATCGCCGCATGGGACATCGTCGGCAAGGCGGCGGGTTTGCCCCTGTACCGGCTGTTCGGCGGCTACCGCGACAAAGTCCCGTGCTATGTCACCTGCGCCTATTATCGCGACGGCAAGGACATGGCCGAACTGCGCGACGAAATGCAGATGTTGAAGGCGCAGGGCCACACCGGCTTCAAGGGCAAGGTCGGCGGCCTTTCGCTCGGGGAGGACATCGAGCGCATGGCGCTGGTGCGCGAGATCATCGGCGACGACAAGGACCTGATGATCGACGTGAACCGCGGCTGGGACCTCGCGACCGCGATCGAGGGCGCGCGCCTGCTCGAGCCACTGCACCCGCGCTGGCTGGAGGAGCCGGTCCGATGGGCGGATGACCGGCGCGAACTGAAGCTGCTGGCGCAGCGTACGCGCATTCCGCTCTCGGCCGGCGAGAGCGAACTCACCAGTTATGGCTGCCGCGCGCTGCTCGAGGAACACGCGATCCGGATCCTGCAGTTCGACTGCACCATGATGGGCGGCTTCACCGAAGGGCGGAAGCTCGCCGCGCTGTGCGAACTCAATCACGTGCAGGTCGCCCCGCACCATGACTGTTTCATTCATGCGCACATCGTCGCCGCCAGTCCGGCCGGTTGCATCGTCGAATCCTTCACCGACCCGGAGCGCGATCCGCTGCAGGCGGAACTGTTCGAGGATCCGCCCAGGATCGCCAACGGCTGGCTCACGCTCAAGCAGGCCCCCGGGCTCGGCCTGCGGCTCTCCGAGGCCGCGCTGAAAAAGTACGGCGAACGCATTCTTTGACCGTAGCGGGAAATCCGATGAGCCGCCGCGATCGCAATTCACGCCATGGCGCTTGAGACCAACGATCGCGGTCATCTGATCCTTGAGATTCCCCGCGTCCAGTACCGCATCTGCGCGGTACTGCTGGGCCTGGCGGCATTGCTGTGCGCCGCGTGGGCCGCCGGGTTCGCCGACGATGCGGGCCTGGCGCACTGGTTTCCGATTGCCGCGCTGGTTTTCTGCGCAACGGGCGCCATCGGCTTTGGCTGGTGGTCGGTGTACGGCATGCCGCTGGAATTCGACGCGGATCGCCAATGCCTGGTGCGCGGGCGGCGCGTGATCGCCGGATTCGCTGACGTGGATCACGTGGAAATCATGCAGAAGCGCGCGCGTAACTTCATCTACTACCGGGTGAGCCTGCGCCCGACGCGGTCGCGGCGCATCGTCTTCGGAACCGGGCGATCGGAAATCGACGCATCGGTCATGGCGGCCAAAATTGCCACCGCCGTCGACAAGCCGGTGCGCGTGGTCATCAGGTAGTGCATGCGATAGTGCGTGCCGGCGACGATCCCGGCTGGGAGGACGGCCGCTGTTTACCCCCATGTTGGCCGATGCAATCTTCCATGCGCAAGCGGATGTGTGCATGCGGAATTTCCAGATCGAGCAGCAAGCCATCGAACGGGACATGGCCGTGCAGCTTCCTTCCAGGGGAGGCAGGAAAGCCGAAATCAAACGGGCCACTGGTAATCGGGACGAATTTATTTTCTGCGCCGCAAGGTGTAGCCTGCCATGCGCGAATGTCCGAACCAACAATAGTCAGAGAGGAAGCGATGGTGGATGTAAAGGCATTGTTCTTCGATGTGTTCGGCACGACGGTGGACTGGCGCAGCGGCGTGGCCCGCGAGGCGCAGGCAATTCTCGGCGCGCGCGGTTACGCGCTGGACTGGTTCGCCTTCGCCGATGCGTGGCGCGCGCAATACCAGCCGGGGATGGAGGAAGTCCGTTCCGGGCGCATTTCCTTCTCGAAACTCGATGTCATTCATCGCCGCATGCTGGAGCGCATCCGGCCGAAGTTCGGACTGGAAAAGGTCGAGGAACCGATCCTGCAGGAACTCAACGAGGCGTGGCACCGGCTTGACGCCTGGCCCGAAGTGCCGGCGGGCTTGCGCCGGCTGCGGCAGCGGTTCTTGCTGGCGCCGGTGTCGAACGGCAACATTTCGCTGATGGTCGACATCGCGCGCCGCAATGATTTTCACTGGGATGCGATACTCGGCGCCGAGATCGCCGGCGACTATAAGCCCAAGCCGCGTGTCTACCTGGCCGCGGCGGAGGCCCTGGGCCTGCAGCCTGGCCAGTGCATGATGGTGGCCGCGCACAGCAGCGACCTCGCCGCAGCGGCGGCCGTCGGCCTGCGCACCGCGCACGTGGCGCGCGCGGCGGAACACGGCCCCGGGACGGGTGAAACTGCGCCGACGGTGCCCGTCGACGTCGCGGCCGGCTCCTTCCTGGATCTGGCCGACAAGCTTTCGGCCTGAGCGGCATCGTTGCGCATGACCGCGTCCATGGCCATTGATGAAGTGCTCGCGCAGGATTTCCACTCGCTGCCCGATCTGATCCGCACGCATGCCCGGCAGCGGTCGGAACACGTCGCCCTGTACCAGGACGCGCGTGCGCTGGACTACCGCGCGCTCGACGAACTGGCGGACCGGATCGCGGCGTCGCTGCAGCGCGAAGGCGTGCAACCCGGTCAGGTGATCGCCGTTTGTGCCGGCATGTCCATCGAGTACGCGGCCGTGTTCATCGGCGCGCTGCGCGCCGGCGCGGCCGTCGCGCCACTGGCGCCGTCCTCGACGCCGGCCAGCATCGCCGCCATGGTCGCCGACGCCGGTGCAACGTTATTTTTCACCGATGCGACAGTCGCGCAGCAATTACGGCCGGTGCGCGCGCGCATACGTGCACAGTGGATCGCGCTGGACGATTCCGCCAATGGAAAATCTTTCTCGGGCTGGCTGCTCGCGGCGGGCAGTGTGCCGCGGGCGGTCAGCGCCGACCCCGATGCGGCCTTCAACCTGATCTATTCCTCCGGCACGACCGGCACGCCTAAAGGCATCGAGCAGTCGAACCTGATGCGCTGGCGGCAATGGCAGCGCGCGTTCGCCTACGATTACAAGCCCGATTGCGTCACGCTGGTTTCCACGCCGCTGTATTCCAACACGACATTGGTAAGCTTCCTGCCCACGCTCGCGGTCGGCGGCACGGCCGTGCTGATGCCGAAATTCGATGCGCAGGGGTTTCTCGAATTGGCGCAGCGGCACCGTGCCACGACGGCGATGCTGGTGCCGGTGCAGTACGCGCGCATCATGGCGTTGCCCGGGTTCGCGGACTATGACCTGTCGGCGTTTAGAGCCAAGTTCTGCACCAGCGCGCCTTTCGCCGCCAGCCTGAAGGCCGACATCCTCGCGCGTTGGCCCGGCCGCCTGATCGAGTACTACGGCATGACCGAAGGTGGTGGTACCTGCGTGCTGGAGGCAAGCAAGCATCCCGACAAATTGCACACCGTCGGCTGTCCGGCGCCGGGACACGACATCCGCCTCATCGACGAACAGGGATGCGAACTGCCGCGCGGTTCGACCGGAGAGGTGGTCGGCCATTCCGAAGGCATCATGACCGGCTACCACAACCAGCCGCAGAAGACCGCCGAGGCGCAGTGGCACGATCCGGCCGGGCGCTGTTTCATCCGCACCGGCGACATCGGCCGCTTCGATGACGACGGTTTCCTGATCCTGATGGACCGCAAGAAGGACATGATCATCTCCGGCGGCTTCAACGTCTATCCGAGCGACCTCGAAGCGGTGCTGAGTGCGCATGAAGCGGTTGCCGATGCCGCCGTTGTCGGCGTGCCTTCGGAACGCTGGGGCGAAACCCCGGTTGCTTTCGTCGTGCCGAAGCGGCGCGATGCGCAACTGGCGAAAACCCTGCTCGACTGGACTAACGCCCAGCTCGGCAAGACCCAGCGCCTCGCAGCCATCGAACTGGTTGACTCGCTGCCGCGCAGCGCCATCGGCAAGGTGCTAAAGCGCGAACTGCGTGATGCGTACAGGAACAAGGCTGTCGCCATTTGACGACGGACTCGCGCACGCCCATCGACCAACGCGCAGCGGGCGAGGGTTATCATGCGCAGGTTCGGCAATCGTCGAATCCGCACGCCGACCCTTCGGAGGTGACGTAATGATCGCATTCGAAAATCTCAACTGGAAAGTCGTAATCGGCCTGGCGCTCGGCTTGATCGCCGCGCTGATCGTCGGCGCCGCATCGTGGAACATGGGCGAGCCGCGCTGGCTCAACTGCCTGGTGAGCCTGTTCGGCGGACTGCTGGGCTGGTGGTTCGGCATTCTTGCCTCGCCGGGCGAACAGGGGGAAAGGCGGCCATTTTCCGAGTTCGGAAAAACCCTGATTGCGTTCGTCGCGGGGTTCCTGTTTGCCAAGACCGATAGCGTGTTCGACGTATTTCTGGTCAAGGACGGCGCGCCCGACCAGTTTTTCGTGCAGCGCGTGCTGCTGCTCGGAATTGCTTTTTGCCTCGGCGCGCTGTTCACATTCCTTGGCAGGAAATATATCGGGTTCGGCAACCGCAGGCCTCAGGAACCAGCAGACAAGACCGCGATTTTCACCAGGGCGGATCCAGCCATCGGCGCTTCGGCGGATCGCGACGTACGCGACGCAACGTGAAAAGGCGCAAAAAGCGGCATCCTCCGCGCTCTGATCGTCATGCCGTCGAACACGATCCACATTCGATGACATTTCGCTTTGTTCCGGTACCTGCGTTCCCTTCGTAGAATCGTGGCTCTTGCTTTGGTAGTGATCCCTGAATGACCGAACAAACTGATCCTGCAGAAGGCCGCATCACCACCGAACTGCGCGACGGGCTGTTCCTGATCGGCATTGACCGGCCAGCGAAGCTGAACGGCTTCACGCCATTCATGCTGCGCGGCATGGCACAGGCCTATACCCGCTACGAACACGAACCCGACGCGCGCTGTGCCGTGGTGTATGCCGAGGGCGCGAATTTCACCGCAGGGCTCGACCTGCCGAAAGTCGCACCGCATCTGGGCGGCAACACCCTGCTGGTCGAAGACGGCGAAATCGATCCGTTCGAATCGCGTCCGCCGTTTCGCAGCAAACCGGTGCTATTCGCGGTACACGGCATCTGCTTCACGCTCGGCATCGAGATGATGCTGGCCGCCGATATCGTCGTGGCCGCGTCGAACACGCGCTTCGCGCAGGTCGAGGTCAAACGCGGACTGATGCCCACTGGCGGCGCGACCCTGCGCATGGTCGAGCGCGCGGGCTGGGGCAATGCAATGCGCTATCTTCTGACGGGGGACGAGTTCGATGCGCCGACCGCGCTGCGGCTCGGATTCATCCAGGAGATCGTCGAGACCGGCCGACAAAAGGACAGGGCGATCGAACTGGCGAAGAATATCGCGGCGCAGGCGCCGCTAGCGGTGGCAGCAACCATCAGGAACGCGCGCGTGGCTTTGCGTGAAGGCGTCGATACTGCGGCGTCGTTGTTCGGCGCGACCCAGACCCGATTGCTGGCCTCCGAGGATTTCCAGGACGGCCTGCGCAGCTTCAAGGAAAAGCGTCCGCCTCGCTTCAAAGGCAAGTAGGGACAATAGATCAAAATATATTCACCGCAAGGGACGCAAAGGAAAAGCAGGGAACGAGGAAAGAAACAATTGAAATGGAAGTGGCGCAACAGTCCATCGATAACGTCAACCTTGTTTTCGATGGCCAATCGGACCAATGAACCACTTAACGCATGTTTATATTCTTCTTGCCTTTCCTTCGCGTCCCTTGCGTCCTTTGCGGTGAACGCACTTGAAGTCTTAGAGTAGGACTCCGTCTTTGGCGAGGCGGATGCCGGTCATCTGCCAGCGAGCGGTCGCCGGGAAAAAATTGCGATAGGTCGCGCGGCTGTGGTCGGTGGGCGTCAGTCCGGAGCTGCCGCGCAGCACGTACTGGTTCACCATGAACTTGCCGTTGTACTCGCCGACCGCGCCCGCGGGCCAGACATAGCCCGGGTAGGAGGCGTAGCTCGACTGCGTCCATTGCCAGGCGGCGCCGAACATCTGCTGCAAGCCGCGCTCCGCAGCCGCATTTTCCCACTCCGCTTCGCTCGGCAGGCGCGCGCCGGTCCAGCGTGCGTAGGCATCGGCTTCGAAGTAGCAAAGATGCACGGCCGGCGCGAGCGGATCGAGCGCGCCCATGCCGCCGAGGCTGAATTCATCCCAGCGATCGTCGCCGCGCGCCCAGTAGAACGGATGGGCGATGGCGTTGGCCTGCAGCCAGTCCCAGCCCTCGGAGAGCCACAGGCGCGGGTCGTGGTAGCCGCCGTCGAGGATGAAATCGAGGTATTCGCCGTTGTTCACCAGGCGTGCGGCCAGGCAATACGAATTCAGGTATTGCTTGTGGCGCGGCGTTTCGTTGTCGAAATGGAATCCGCTGCCGACGTGCCCGATTTCGACCAGGCCGCCGGCAAGCGCCTGCCATCGCTGCGCCGTGGCGGTGGCGGGTGCTTCCTCGACCTGCGCGCGGTAAGCCGGCTTCAGCGGATTGATCGACAACAGGTGCTTGATGTCGGTCAGGATCAGCTCCTGGTGCTGCTGCTCGTGGTTCAGGCCGAGCTCGACCAGTGCGCAAAATGCGCTGTCGTCTGCATGGCTGGCAAACACTGCTTTCATGCGCGCGTCCACCTGCCTGCGGTAGAGCATGACCTCGTGCAGCGCAGGACGTGTCAGCATTCCGCGCTGCTGGCGCGGAAGTTTCTCGCCGACGTCGTTGTAGTAGGAATTGAACATCACCCTGAACGCCGGCATGAAGGGCGTGAAGACTGCCTCGTATTTCTCCAGGATGAAGGTTTCGAAAAACCAGGTGGTATGGGCGAGATGCCACTTGGTCGGACTCGCATCCGGCATCGACTGCGCGCAGCAGTCTTCCTGCGAAAGCGGCCTGGCCAGCCCGGCGCTATGCGCGCGAATAGCGGCGTAACGCTCACTCAGGGCGGCGCCGGATGCACCGGCACCTACGGCGTGCGGGATGCGCAGATCGCTCATGATCGCGTACGCGTCACGCGCCGGCGTAAAACACTGCGAACCATTTGCGCAGGTCGGTCCAGGCCGTGGTGTTGCGGAAGCCGGCGCGGCGCAACAACGCGGCGAAATCCTCAAGCCTGTACTTGTAGCTGTTCTCGGTATGGATGCGTTCGGCGGCTTCGAAGCGGCGCGAGCCGCCGGGCCAGCGCACTTCGACTTCCAGCCGCGTCTCGACATGCATTTCGACGCGCGACAGGGTCGGGTCGTAAAACCCGCAGTGGCGCCAGTCGCGCACGTCGAAATCCGAACCCAGCACCGCGTTCACGTTGTTGAGCACGTTCAGGTTGAATGTCGCCGTCACGCCCAGTGCATCATCGTAGGCGGCATCGAGCACGGCCTTGTCCTTGACCAGGTCCACGCCGATCAGCAGGCCGCCTTGCTGCCGGCATTGCCGCCGCAGGTCGGCCAGGAAATCGGCCGCGTCCGCCGGCGTGAGATTGCCGATCGAAGAGCCCGGATAAAAGAAAAGCCGCCGGCCGTCGGGCACGGTGTCGGGGAGCGCCAGGCCTTCGGACATGTCCAGCCCCAGGCCGGTCATGCCGATGTCGGGAAAACGCTGGCGCAGGCGCACCAGTGCCGTTTCCAGGTAAGCCGCGGAAATGTCCACCGCCACGTATTCGGCGGGCTGCAATGCCGGGAACAGGCCGGCGGCCTTTTCGCAATTGCCCGCGCCGAGGTCGATCAGCGTGCGGCCAGTGCCGGCCACGCGCGCGATGTCATCCGCATGGCGCGCGAAAATTGCCGCTTCGGTGCGCGTCGGATAGTACTCGGGCAGCTGCGTGATGGCATCGAACAGCTGCGACCCCAGCGAATTGTAGAAGTACTTCGACGCGATCCAGGCATGGCGCGCGTTCAGGCCTTCGAGCAGTTCCGCGCGGGCGTTGCGCGATCCGCCAGGGGCGCGACGGTTGAGCAGGTGCGGCGCGTCCGTCGTCCGGCGCGCCTGCTGGTAGCGCGGGCCCGGTTGTCGCGCATTCGATTGCGCGTCGTCCGCGTTCGCCGTGACGGATGGTGTTTCTTCCCATTGCAGCATGTTTTGGGCTCCCTTCTGTCATGCGTTTTTCGAGCCATGCGGGGATGGCCATGTTAGCGCTTTCCCGCGCGCGGTGTTTTTCCTGGAACGGCCAACGTCGCGCGCATGCCAGCGGCGGGTGTTCGGGTTGCGCCTGCCGCACGACGGACCCGATCGGACGCTGCCTGGCGGTGGCGGATGCGCGTGCCGCCGTGTTTTGGCGGGGAGCGCTCGCGGTGAGAGTCCGGCAGGGCAGCAGCGGCGCGGTTCCCCGCAAAATTGCCGCATTTGAAGCGAAAAACGCAGTGGTTTGGAGTTTGTCGCAAATACACGACGCGCATTACAACCGTTGCGTATCGGGTGCAAGCGGCGATCGGACAAGCCTCTCGTTGGGGTAAAACGCGAGCCGCGGCCGTCGTATTTCGCCTGGCGGGCGCGAGGGTTTAGTTATTTTCCGCAACAAGGCACAATGCGTGTTTTACGCCTCGCCCATGGGGGAAATAAGGCCTTCGGATCGTCCCGGGATTGCGGCATTTCGCATCGGACCTGCTGGCATGCCGCAATGACCAGATGATGGAATCCTAAAGTACATGCCCGCTCAATTTTCCAATCCCGACTCCGTTCCCGCATCACCTTCGGCGACACCGTTCGACGTCCTCCTGGCGCAATGCCGTGACCTGGTCAGCGACCGCCTGGGCCAGGCCATGGCCGGCATGCTCGACAAGGTCGATGACGCGCTCGGCACCCTGATCAGTGAAACCCGGGATGCCGGCACGCAGAAGCTCTATGCGCAAACCAGGGACAAGGCGCTCGCGCAACGCGAAGCCATCGAGAAACAATTCCGCGCGCGCTTCCTGCGCGAGTTCCAGCAGCGCAGCAACCGCGTCAAGAAAATCGGCGACAGCTTCTCGGAAATAGACCTGTCTTCGCTCGAACTGGAACTGGTGGGGGACGACGACCTCGACGAGACGCTCAAATTCAACGCCATGGCGTCCAGGCTGCGCCAGTATTGCGACGAAGAACTCATTGCGCTGGACCAGCGCGTTGGCGTTTTGCTCGGCGACGCCAGCCTGCAGGCGGAGGACAATCCTTTCACACCGCAGGCGATCTGCGACGCCTACAAGGACACCTGTCGGCAAATCGATTCCAACGTCGAAGTGCGCATGGTCATGCTCAGGCTGTTCGACGACCACGTGGCCGACGAGATCCGCGCCGTCTACAAGGCCGTGAACGCCTTGCTGGTACAGAATTCGATCCTGCCCAAGATTCGCATGGCGGCCAGGAAGGACGCGACCAGGCCGCCGGCCCGGCCGCCGGCGGAAGCGCCCAAGGCCGCCGCGCCGGCCGAACAAAAACCCGCCGATGGCGAGCAGGATCTTTTTTCGATCCTGAAGAATCTGCGCGCGAGCAGTGCCAGCGCGCCGGCCCAGGCGGCCGGCGGCAGCGCTGCAGTGGGCGCGACCGGTGTCGCAGGCGGGGTGCCGGCGATGATGCAGGGCACGGAACTGCTGGGCCTGCTCACCCGCATCCAGCTCGGTGACGCGAGTGCGATGCCGGGCAATATGCCGACGGCTGCGCCCGGCGTCGATCCCGGCCTGGCCAACGTGCTGAGCGGCCTGAAGTCCACCAGCGTGGGCGCCGGCATGAACCAGCTCGACATGATGACGCTGGACATCATGTCACTGGTGTTCGATCAGCTGTTCGACGATCCCGATATCCCGGTCGGCGTGAAAGGCCTCATCGGCCGCCTGCAGATTCCGATGCTCAAGGTCGCGATCGCGGACAAGACCTTCTTTTCGAAAAAGACCCATCCGGCGCGGCAGCTGCTCGATGCGCTGGGCGAGATGTCGTTGCGCCTGCCGGCCGACTTCAACGCCACCAGCCCGCTGTACGGGCGCATGGAAGTCGTCCTGCAGCAACTCATCGACGGCTTCGGGGACAAGATGGAAATCTTCGACGGCGCGCGCGCGCAGCTGGAGACGTTCATCGCCGAAGAGGACAAGCGCGTCGAGCTGGAGTCGGAGTCGGCGGCGATCCGAGTCGAGCAGAAGGAAAGGCTCGCGCTGGCCAAAGCCGTGGCGCAGGCGGAAATCAAGATGCGGGCGCGCGTCGCCGATGTGCCGCGTGAAGTCATGGAGTTCCTGGCCCAGCAATGGGTGCAGCTGCTGCTGGTCGTCCATGTCACCGAAGGCGAGGACAGCGAAGCCTGGAAGTCTGCGCTCGAAACCATGGATCTGCTGATCTGGAGCGTGGAACCGAAAGATTCAGCCGACGAGCGAAGCGACCTGGTGACGGTGGTGCCCGAACTGCTCAAGGGACTGGCCGCCGGTTTGCGTGCCGCCAGCATCGAAGACGCGGTGCGCAACAGCTTTTTTGCCGATCTGAAAAAGCTCCACGATGCATTGATCGGCAAGCCGCTGGCGGATGCGACGCAGGAGCCGCAAGCGGAGCGCGCGAGTGATGCCGCGGGGACAGAAGCGCCGCCATCTGCAGAAATCATTGCGGCGCCCGCTCCAGCCCTGGACGTGGCGCAATCCGCGAACGCGCCGGATATGGCCGCGACCCTGCCGCTGGACGTGGCGCCGGCGACCATGCCCGCCGTGGAAACGGCAGTCGCCTCTGGCAGTGAATTAGCCGCCGCCGATTCCGTCACAGTGCCGGTGCTGGATGCCCGCATTGCGCCGACCGCCCTGCCGCCTGTTGCAGCGGAGCCGGTGGTGCAACCCGGCGACCATCCTGCGCTGGAAACTACGTCGGCGCCCGACGAGAAGCCCGCATCACTTCCGGATTCGGATTTGGCGTCGGCACCTGCTGCCAGGACGGACGCCGCGCCCGCCAGCGAAAAGCCTCCCGCTCCCGACACTCAAAGGAAAGCCGAGCCTGTTGCAAAATCCGCGGCCGTGCCGGATCTGGATTTCGCGCCGACGCCGACGGCCAAAACGCAAGCGGTCCTCGCCAGTGAGGGCGCCGCCGTTCCCGAAATTGAAATGGCACCCGCGCCGGTCGCAAAAACCGACGTGCCGGATCTGGATTTCGCGCCGGTGCCGGTGGCCAAAACGCAAGCGGTTCCCACCAGTGAAGGCGTTGCCGCTCCTGAAATTGAAACGGCACCCGCGCCGATCGCAAAAACCGCGGCCGTGCCGGATCTGGATTTTGCACCCACCCCGGTTGCACCGCCTGCCGAACCGGTTGAGGAACCAGTGCTTGCGCTCGACCTGGATTTTGCGCCGCTGCCGGTTGCGCAGACTGCTGCCGCGCCCGTACCTGCGTTGGAGCCGACGGAGTTGCCTGGCCTGGAATTCACGCCGGCATCCGCGCCGGCGGAGAAGCCTGTGGTCGCGCCCGCGCCGTCGCCCGCTGCGGCACCGGCATTCCTGCTCGACATGGAACTGCCGTCGGTACCGGCGGCGCCTGCGCAAGCGCCGAAACCGGCGGACATGCCTGACCTGGTGTACTCACCGGCGCCGGCTCCAGCCCCTGCATCCAAACCGGCGGTCGCACCTGCCGCGGAATTCGTATCCTTGCCAGAATTGAATTTCGCGCCGGCACCCGCGGCTGCACCGACACCTGCACCGGCGGCGATGCCGGAGCTGAAATTCGAACTCGAGCCGGCCGCGAAGCCATCGGCAACCCCCGCGCCGACCGCTGGCAAATCCGCAGCGCAACCCACACCGGCACCAGTGGTGCGACCCGCTGCAGCACCGACCGCGCAACCCGTATCCATCCCGGTTGCAAAAACCGGCGCTGCACCAACGGCACGGCCCGCACCTGCGCCCGTCGCGAAACCCGGTGCCGCACCAATCGCGCAACCGCCGCCTGCAGCCGCGAGACCTGGCGCCGCGCCGCCGGCACGACCAGCGCCGCGCGCCGGCGCGCCGACGGCAAATCCCGCCACGGCAGCACCGGTCAGGCAAGCTGCACCCGCGTCGGTTGCGAAAGCGGCAACGCCCGCTGCGCCACACGGGCCCGCGCAGGGCACGCAACGCGGCGCTCTTCCCGTCGCCAATCCCGCCGCCGCGCCGAGGCCGCCCGCGCCCGGCACGCCACCCGCCGCGCGGGCGCCCGCCCCCTCAGCACAACGTGCCGCCGCGACGCCGGCCGCCCGGCCCGTGGCCGCGGCAGCAGGCGTGAGGCCGCCGCCGGCCTCGGCCGCGCGACCGCCATCGATGCCGCCGTCACGCGTGCCGATATCGGCGCGGCCGCAGCAGCCGCGTGCGGAATCGAAGGTGTCGGAAACACTGGATTTCACAGCTCCGGTAACCATCGAGAATCCATTCGGTGGCGGCAAAGTCGAAGTTGAAGACCTGGACTTTACCGCCAAGCCCGCCGCCGGCACGGCCGGTGCCAAGCAGGCGACCGCCGCCGAACTGCCGCGCAATCTCGCGATAGGAAGCTGGGTGGGCGTCCGCGGAAAAGATGAAAAGGAGGCGCGCAAGTCAGCCAAGCTGTCCTTCATCAGCCCGCTCAAGACGCGCTATCTGTTCGTCGACAAGCAGGGCAAGACCACGCTCGACTGCACGCGCGCCGAACTCGCGCGCCGTTTCCAGATCGGTGAAGTCATCATCATGGACAAAGTGCCCGACGTGCCGTTGTTCGACCGCATCACCGACGGTCTGGTCGGCAAGCTCGGCGGCGGCGCGGTCAAGAAATGAACGGTGAAAGCAGGACTCAGGACGGAGGACTCAGGACTGAGTAAAGGCTGTAGAGCAGGATTGAGTGCTGAGGACTGAGTAAAGGCGGAAAAGCAGTAAGGTGAACCCGGACCTACCGGCTTTTCACTGAGTCCTGAGTCCTGCGTTTTGCCCTTCACTCAGTCCTCAGCACTCAGCACTCAGTCCTTTTTTAATATGTCGCCCTTCCTCCGGAAATATCGAACACGCCGCCGGTGGTGAAGGAGCATTCTTCCGAGCACATCCACGCCACCATCGCGGAGAGTTCGCTGGCTTCGGCCATGCGGCCCATCGGCGTCTGCTCGATCATCGTGTCGACCAGTTTCTGCGGGAAGGCTTTGACCATGTCGGTGCCGACTGCGGTGGGCGCGATGCAGTTGACGATCACGCCGTCCTTCGCCAGGTCCTTTCCCATCGTCTTGGTCAGCCCGATCACCGCGGCCTTCGAGGTGGAGTAGGGCGCGAAGTAAGGGCTGCCGTTCTTGCCGGCGACGGATGCGAGATTGACGATGCGGCCGTAATGTTGCGACAGCATGAACGGAATGACCGCGCAGCTGCATAGGTAGACGCCCTCCACGTTGACCGCCATGATCCTGCGCCATTCGCCGATGGGATATTCCCAGCTGCGGCGCACCGCGCCGGCGATGCCGGCGTTGTTGACCAGGATGTCGATGCGCTTGAAGGCTTCGTAAGCGGCCTTCGCGGCGGAGGCCACCTGGGATTCGTCGACGACGTCGACGACCGCCGTGTGCAATTTGCCGTTCGCGCTGAGCCGCCGGCCTTGTTCCTGCAGCGCATCGCGATCCATGTCCCACATGGAAACAGACGCGCCGCCCTCGAGCAGGCGCTCGGTTATGGCCAGGCCAAGGCCGCGCGCGGCGCCGGTGACGATCGCCACGCGATCCTTGAAATCAAACTTGTTCATCAGAATTTACCGAACTTGAGATAGGCTTCCTGCGGGTCCATGCCGCCGAGGATGGCGCTGCGCACCTTGTTCTCGGTCAGCAGGACTTCTTCCGTCTTCGCGACCACCTGCGCGGCGATCGCGCCGGGGATGATCACCACCCCGTCTCGGTCGGCCAGCAGCCAGTCGCCGGTGCTGATGGTCACGTCGCCGATTGTAACCGGCTGGCCGAAGCGATCCGGCACCCAACGCCCGACAATGTCCGAGGGCGTGTTGAAACTGCAGAACACCGGGAAGCCGAGCTTGAGGATGAAATCCGTGTCGCGGCAACCGCCGTCCACGACATAACCAAGCACGCCCTTATGGTGCAGCGTCTCGGCGGATAGCTCGCCCATCAGCGCGACCATGTGCGTGTTCGGCTGGCACACAATTACTTTGCCCGACGGCGCCTTCGACAACAGCCCGGTCCATTGCACCAGCGTGTCGTGCGCATCGCGGGTCTGGTCGATGTAGCCGCTGACCGTGAAGATCTCGCCCGCCAGCTTCTTAGTCGGGTCGAGCGGTTTGATGGTGTGCGGCAGCACGCAGTTCGCATGGCCCATGCCGCGCAGCACGTCGTGGACGGCGGCGGCGTAGCATTTTTCGAGTCGTTTCGTTAAGTCCATTTTTTACCCCGCTAGATCAACGGCATTTGCCACAGAGGACACAGAGAAAAACAAATTCAGGATACAAGAACCAGATGTGGTCAAAAACCCGGCGGGCTGATGTTGTTGTTCAGTGTTCACAGCCTCGTGACGATTCAAAGGTATTCTGTCTGGGCTCGGTGACCTCAGTGGCTGGATTTTCTTGTCCGGCAGCAAGCCGCAACAGGCGTAGGCCGGCAAGCCTACTGGCGACCAATGCCTTTCGATTCATGCAGCGCGCCCGCCAGCGGCATTTTCCGCGAGTCTAACGTGTTTGCCGCGACGACTTCAGCACTCAGGAATACAGAGTGCCAAGCCTTTGAACTTTATGCGAAGCTTTCCCGGCGCGGATCTTGAGTGATTGCGCGGGAGCGGCAGCGAACGAAAAATTCGCCGCTTCTTCCGGAAGCACTGCATAATCTTTCGCGTATGTTCCCCTTGTGCCATCACGCTGTTGTGAAGATTTCCTGACGTTGTCATGGACAAGGACGATCGGCAGTAAAAAAAGAAGAAGCGGTCCACCCTGATTGTTCCATTGATTGACGGTTCGGTGAGCGGGGGAGCAAGGTGCAAGGCCAGTCCCAAGAGCGCGCGAGCGATCAGAAAGATTCGTTCCAGGTAACGCCTCCGTCGATCTCCCTTCCCAAGGGAGGCGGTGCCATTCGCGGCATCGGGGAAAAATTTGCGGCCAATCCCGTCACGGGCACAGGCTCGATGTCGGTGCCGATCGCAACATCTCCAGGCCGATCAGGTTTCGGTCCGCAGCTTTCCCTGTCCTATGATTCTGGCGCAGGCAACGGCCCGTTCGGCCTGGGCTGGAATCTCTCGCTGCCTTCCATAACGCGCAAGACGGACAAGGGCCTGCCGCGCTACAACGATGTCGAAGAATCCGATGTCTTCGTCCTGTCCGGTGCAGAGGATCTCGTCCCGGTACTCAAACCGGATGGGACGCGATACGCGGATGCCACCACGGCACCGGGTTACACGATTCGGCGTTACCGCCCCCGCATCGAAGGCCTGTTTGCCCGTATCGAGCGCTGGACCGACGCAGCAGGCGTTTCGCACTGGCGCTCTATTTCCAGCGCCAACGTCACCACGCTCTATGGTGCGACGGACGAGAGCCGCATTGTCGATTCGTCTGATCAGACCCGCATTTTCAGCTGGCTGATCTGCGAAAGCTTTGACGACAAGGGCAACGCCATTCGCTATGAGTACAAGAAAGAAAATTCACAAGGAATAGACCGCTCATCTGCGAACGAGGCCAACCGTCAGGACGTCCGCAGAACAGCCAACCGTTACATCAAACGCGTCAAATACGGCAACAAGAGTCCGCGCCATGCCAATGAAAATCTGGCTGCGCGCCAGGACTGGATGTTCGAAGTGGTGTTCGACTACGGCGAGCACTACAGTGAAGATACCGACGGAACTATCCAGTCGGTGCGTTGCGCGGATGACCAGGGCGCATGGCACCTTCGGCAGGACCCGTTTTCATCCTATCGCGCCGGTTTCGAGGTGCGAACCTATCGCCTGTGCCGGCGCGTCCTGATGTTCCATCATTTCGCCGACGAGCTCGAGATTCCGGATTACCTCGTCCGTGCCACGCATTTCACCCATGACCAGGGAACGATTGCCTCTTTCATAACCCGCGTGATCCAGTTCGGCTACAAGCTCGTCGGCGGAACTTATCGGAAGAAATCGCTGCCGCCGGTCGAGTTCGAATACAGCCGGGCGGTCATCCAGGAAAAGATTTCCGAGGTGGACGCGGCCAGCCTGGAGAATCTTCCCCAAGGGCTGGACAACAATCGCTACCAGTGGGTCGACCTCGACGGTGAAGGACTCTCCGGGATTTTGACGGAGC
>JBDTRK010000040.1:0-27305 GCA_039931685.1 Betaproteobacteria bacterium
GATGGCTTCGTGCAGCAGGATGCCGGGCCAGCCCGAACCGAGCACCACCGTCATCGTGCCCGCCGGCGCCGGCCGCGCCGCCAGGTTGGTCACCGCCTGATGCACCGCCTTGGCGGCGTAGTCGTGCAGCATATCGTCGCTGAAGTATGCGTAGTCGAAACGTCCGCCGCCGCCGGCGCTGCCCTGTTCGCGGCGCCCCCCCTGCTCGACGATGACTTGCAGCGAAAGCCTGACCAGAGGGCGCACATCCGCGGCCATCATGCCGTCGGAACGCGCGATCAGGACGACTTCGTACTCCCCCGCGAGGGAAGCCATGACCTGGGATACGCGCGGATCGATATCGCGCGCGATACGTTCGAGTTTTTCCAGCAGCCTTACCTTGTCGGCATCGGCAAGGCTCGCGAGCGGGTCCTGCGGCAGATACAGTTCGCGGCCGCGGGTCCGGCTCGCCACCTGTGCGGCACCCTGCTCCCCACGGCGGGCAATGGCGCGCGTGGCCTGCGCCGCGGATTCCAGCGCCGGCATGCTGATGTCGTCGGAGTAGGCGAACGCGGTTTTTTCCGCGCTGACAGCGCGCACACCTACACCCTGATCGATATTGAAGCTGCCCGACTTCACCATACCCTCCTCCAGGCTCCAGCCTTCCGAGCGCGAATACTGGAAGTACAGATCGGCATAGTCGACGCTGTGGGTCATGATCTGGCCGAATACCCGGTCGATGCCGCCAGCGTCAAGGCCGTAGGGCGTGAGCAAGGTACGGTCCGCGGTTGCGAACAATAGTTCGTGGCTGCTGGACGGATCGTTGGGCACTTCTTCTTCTCCTCCGGACCTATTCGTTAATGTCGTGAATATCGTAAATGACGTGAATGTCGCGTTTTTCAAGCAATAAATAACTTCTCCGCAGTCCCGGGCAGCGGAACGAATTCACGGCATTCACGAAACTCACGGTCCTTAAATCCTGTGTATTACCCGGTGCGTCAGTGCCGGCAGGCTCTTGCGCAAGCTGGCCTGGTAGGCGGGATTGACCGAGGCGATTACCACCCCTGATCCGCGCGGCAGGCGATCGAGCACCGTGCCCCAGGGGTCGACCACCATCGAGTCGCCGTGGGTTTCGCGCCCGCTCAGGTGATAGCCCCCCTGCGCCGGGGCCAACACATAGGCCAGGTTCTCGATGGCACGCGCACGCACCAAAGGCTCCCAATGGGCGCGACCGGTGGTTTCGGTAAATGCCGACGGCACGACGATGATGTCCACGTCCTTCATGGCGCGGTAAAGCTCGGGAAAGCGCAGGTCGTAACAAACCGACAATCCGATGCGGCCGAACGGCGAGTCGATTACCTTGACCTGCTTGCCCGCTTCGAGCGTGCCCTCCTCCTCGAACGTCTCCTTGCCAAGGTGCAGGCTGAACAGGTGGATCTTGTCGTAGCGCGCGACCATCTTGCCGCCGGCGTCGTAGACCTGGCAGGAGTTGTAGATCTTGCCTTCGGTGGGAGCGGCCATGGGCACCGAGCATCCGATCAGCCAGATTCCGTGCTTTCTTGCCGTTTGCGACAGGAATCGCTGCACCGGGCCATCGCCGTCCTTTTCGCGCACTTTCACCTTGTCGGCAGGGCGCATGCCCATGATCGCGAAATACTCGGGCAACGCCACCAGGCGTGCGCCTTGCTGGGCGGCGATCTCAATGAGCCGGCCAGCCTCGTTCAGGTTTGCGGCCACATTCGGGCCGGACGCCATCTGCACGCCGGCAATGCGGAAAACCTGTGCCTTTGGCTGGCCCTTGACCCGTGTCGTGACCGCGGCGGAAGGCTCGCGAGCGTCGCGCAGCTTGGCGCGGCCGAAACCTGATTTGGTGGGGGAAACCATGCGATTCCGGAAATTCAGTTCTGGTCGAAGCGAGCGTGGATTGTAACCTCGCGCGGGGGATATTCTCTAACGGCCCTTCTCTTTTACGGTTGGCGATGCCTTGGATACCCGGGTGATGGCAGGATCAGCCCAGGTTCCGGTGATCGAATAATCGAAGGAGGCAAACTGGCTGAACGGATCCTTGAGCGCCTTCTGCGCAATCAGGGCGGCAATGCCGATGGCCGGGTTGACGATCGCGCCGGCGATGGCAATGCCCTCCGACAGCGACGGGGTGACCCGCACGACGAGATCCTGCGTCTCGCGCGCGAGGTCTACCTGGCCGTGCATCGCCACGTGCGCGGAAGAACCGTACATCAGGAAATTCTTCGTGTCGGCGATTCCGGCGACGATGCTTGCATCTGCGGCTATGGTATTGAAGCTGAAACCCTTGCTGAACACATCGCGAAAATCCAGCGTCACCCGCCTGGGTAGCGCCTGCAGGCTGAGGATGCCGAGCAGCTTGGCTACGCCCGGCTCGATCTGGCGAAAGCGTCCGTCTTTCGCTTCGAGCTTGAGTTGACCGGACAGGGACGGAATATCGAACCGGGTCGGATTGCCGCTCCAGGCAAGCGGGCCTTCCAGCCTGGCCGTGCCGCCCTTCATACTGTCCGGCCACCCCAGCCTGGTAAAGAACTTACCGATATCCGACACGTCCAGGCTGACAGTTACGTCGGTACGCGAGACCGCCGCGGTCACCCAGCGGCCGCTCATGAGGAAGCGGCTTTCCGGATTGGTGATTTCCAGCCGCTGCAGCTGCCAGCCTGTGGTTTCCGGCTGCGCCAGCACCGACAGCCGGCCGAGTTCCTTGCCGTCGTACGTAAAACTGTCGGCAATCAGGTCTATTGACGGCAGGCGACGCTCCGCCGCGATGGCAGAAGTACCGGCCTGAATCTGGGTGATTGTCGGGGGCAATATGAATTTGGACAGCCGTGCCTGCAGTTTGCCGTCGCCTTGCGAAGTCCAGGACACCTGCCCGGCCACCTCGCGGCCGGCGAGCGTCGCCTTCCAGCCGTCGTCCTGCCGAATCGCCACCAGCTTCAGGTCGTGGAAGCGCCGGCGGTTGACATCCAGCACACCGACCTGCAAGTCAATCCCGGCAAGGCCGGGTCCGGATTGCGCCGTGTCCGCGGCCAGCAATGTCTGCCAGGCGTCCACATCCACAACGTCAAGACTGCCGCGTAACCACAATCCGTCGCCGGCCGGCAGCGCGACGTTACCGCCCAAGTTAATCGTGCCACGGCCCACGCCGCCTGGCGCTTCAGCGTCGAGCAATAGTTGCGCGGAGCCGACCTGGTCGAGATTCACGTCAAGCAGGCCTTGGCGGCCAGACCGCTGACGCAACTCCACGCGCAAAGGCTGGCTGGTACCGGCCGCCTTGGCAAAGGGCGCAGGCAAGGTCGATGTCAGGCCTTCCAGATTTGAATCGAAACGGATTGTCGCGATCTTGTTACGCGTGCTGATCGCGGCCTTCCAGGCCGTCTGCCCTTCCAGGAAAGCGAGTACCGGATGTTTCCATTGCGCGCGCGCCATGCGCATGTCCAGGGTGCCGGCCACATTTGCAGTAATACCGCCGTCGGTCTGACTGGATGCCTCGAAAGACAACGGCTCGCCGAAGCCCAGCGCGCGTCCTTCCCTGAGGCTGAAATTGCGTTCGGTGAACGCGATACGCGCGCCGAAACGCTCGAGAACCGGCAGCCGCGGGTCCAGCGTCACCTGATTGTTCTGCAGCACCAGTTCGCCCTTGACGGTGGACTCCCTGGCGCTTTTCAGGGGCAGATCGAGTTGCAGGTCGAGCCGGGACTCGCCGAGCGCCCGCAATTCGTCGGTAAAACTCCTGATTCGGTCCGCCAGCGGCGTCGCGTCGACGTAGCGCAGGAAGTCTGCAGTCGGTCCCTGCACGGTGCCCTTAAGCAGCAGATGCTCTGCATGCTTGCCGAGTTCGGCAATCGAAGCCTGCACGCCGGACAACTTCAAGCCCAGTATGGTGCCGGCGTCGCCGCGCACGTCCATGCGGTCCCCCCTGAACACGGCTTCGCCGGCGATGCCGGTCGACGGCGGCCAGCCATCGGCATAATCGAGGGTGACGCCACTGAATTTGGTGACCACTTCGAATACCCCGTTCTTGTCACCGGCAAACGGGAATTGCGCCAGCGGACCCTTCAGGCGAAACCGCGTTTCCCTTGCCTCCCCGGCCAGCAGGGCGCGTTTTAGCCAGGCCTGTGTAACGGGTGCTTTAACAGGAAAATAACGCCACAACTGATGGGCATCCGCGCGCACCAGTGCGCCGCGCAGATCCACGCTGCCGGCGCCCGCGCTCGCGCCGCGATAAGAACCGGAAACGTTGCCGGCCAGATGCTCGTTGGTGAAACTGGCATTCTTCAGCATCACGTCGACCAGGCCGTCGCGCAAAGTCCATCCCGCATTGAGCGTGAGGAAATCCAGCGGGAGCGGCTCGATGAATACGCCTGGCAGCTCGAAAGCGCCGCCGGTTGCCGTAAGAGAAGCCGTTCCGCCGCGCTCGCTCGCATTGAACTGGCCGCTGATGCCGTGAAACCCCGGAAGCACACCGTCCGGGCGCGCCGACAGAGCGGAAAATTGTGCTTTGGCGAGGTAAGCCTTGCTGGCATTCCAGTCGCCCTTCCAGGCGAATTGCGCGTCTTGCAGGATTCCCGCCGGCGTTATCCGCGCCAAGCGATCACGCAGCGCGGCATCGAGCGGCAGGAACTCCGCGAGTTCGACCATCGGTGCCAGGTCAAGCCCTGCCAGGCGCAATTCGCAAGCGCACGGCCCGCCAGCCGGCCCGGTGCGCACGAAACTGAAATTGGCCGGCGCCAGCTTCACCCCGCCGGCAACAGTAAAGCCCAGTGAGGTGGCGGAAAATTCGCTACGGTCGCCGGTCTGTGTCCAGCTCAACCTGCCGCGCACTTCGGACAGGGCCAGTTCCGGCAGATCCGGTGCCAGGCGCGCGCGCACATTGACCAGCCCGAGGTCGGCCGTCGCCGCATTCAGCCGCGTGCCGTCGCGCCGCAGCCACAGGCGCATTGATCCGAGACCGCTGCCAAGCTGCAGCGGTGACGGTATCCACTGTTGCACGAGCGCAAGGTCGGCGTAACCGATCTGGGCGTAGAGCGTTCCGCTCCACGACTGCACATCGAGCCGGTCGTTGCCGCGGAACTCCCCGCGCACGGCAAAAGGGGAAGCAATCTGCGCTGGCGGCACCGCGGTGAGGCCAATGCGCTGCATGACGCCGTCCCGGTCGAGACGGAAATTGACTTTATCGAGTCGCAATTCCGGAGCGCCGCGCATCTCGTCGAGCCAGGTAATGGTGGCGTCGCGCACGAGCACCTGACGCTGTTCCAGCAACCAGTCGCCCAGCCCGCCACTGGACGCGGTTTTGGGTCGCAGCGCCACGCCGGCGACCCAAAGCACGCCGTCAACGTCACGCCGGACTGTCAGGGCCGGCCCGTATACTGCCAGCGAGTCGAAGCGCCACTCGGCGGCAAGCAGCGACAACCAAGACAACACGGTCTCGACCCGGTCCAGCACCAAAGCCGGCTGGCCGTCGGCGCCAATGACCGTGACGTTCATCAGATTCAGTTCCGGACGGTAACCCTGCCAGCTGCCGCTTATGGCACCGATCGTCACGCGCTGTCCCACGGCACGCGTTATGGTCTGCGCGATCGGCTCGCGGTAGTTGTCGATCTGCGGCAGCACCACATAACGCAATCCGATCACGAGCGCGAAGAAGCCCAGCCCGGCGATCAGGATCGCCCAGGTTGCAATGCGATAAGTCCACAGCGAACCGTGTTTGAGGAATGCGAAGCAGGTTTTGAAAAACACTTTGGTAGACGACGTGCTATCGGGGCGGTGGAAACGGGAGGTGTTCGGTTAAGATACGCGCAAGCAAATTAAATTCTCCGGACATCCACCAATTTTTTTGCGCTGACCCGTACGGCGACCAGGTTGAAGCACCGGATCCGGACCGGCGCGACCGACCTGACACCGCGGACAGCAACGCCAGTCGCGGAACCGGCATTCTAAACCAACGAACCATGTCCTCCTTCGCGCCCACGCCAAAAGACATCCCCGCGGCCATCGCCCGCGCCGGCCGCCTGTCGCGCTACGTGCGCGACCTGCTGGAAGCGGACCCCGCGCTGGTGGCTCGCGTGCCCCTGGATGCCCCGCTTGCCCGCGCCTGGATGCGCGAGCAGCTCCGCGATGCAGGCGACGACGACGCGGCGCTGAATACGGCACTGCGCCGCCTGCGCAAGGCAGCCATGCTGGCCCTCATAACGCGCGATCTTGACGGCAGCGCCGATCTGGCCGAGGTCGTCACAACAGTCACCGCGCTGGCCGAAGAAACCGTCGGCACGGCCGCCGCAAAACACACGCAGTGGCTGGCCCGCGAGTTCGGCCACCCCGTAGGCGCTGTCTCCGGCACCGGACAACAGTTGCAGATCATCGCCATGGGCAAGCTCGGCGGCGGCGAACTCAACGTGTCTTCGGACATCGACATCGTGTTCGCTTACCCCGAAGACGGCGAAACCGACGGCGCGAGGCGCATTTCCAATCATGAATTTTTCATCCGGCTTGCGCGCAAGGTGATCAGTGCCATAGCCGAGGTCACGGCGGACGGATTCGTGTTCCGTGTCGATACCCGGCTGCGGCCCTACGGCGACAGCGGGCCACTGGCGGTGAGCTTCGACATGCTGGAAGAGTATTTCACCACTCAGGGCCGCGAATGGGAGCGCTACGCCTGGGTAAAGGCGCGGGTGGTCGCGGGCGATGCCCTTGCCGCACTCGATACCGTCGTTATCCCCTTCGTGTACCGGCGCCATCTCGACTACAGCGCGATCGCCAGCCTGCGTAACCTGCATGCGCAGATCCGCCAGGAAGTGCAGAAGCGCGAAATCGCCGACAACATCAAGCTCGGTCCGGGCGGAATACGTGAAATAGAATTCCTGGTGCAGGTGTTCCAGATCATCCGCGGCGGGCGCGAGCCGGTGTTCCGGCTGCGCCCCACGTTGAAGGCATTGGCGCTGCTGGGGGAAAAGCTCATCCTGCCAGCGGCGGCCGTGGACGAACTGCGCACCGCCTACGTTTTCCTGCGCAATCTCGAACACCGGCTGCAATACATGGACGACCAGCAGACGCAGATGCTGCCGAATACAGACGAAGACCGCGCGCTGGTGGCGCAAATGATGGATTGCGCCGACTACGCTGCGCTGCGCCAGCAACTCGATGCCCATCGCGCCGTCGTGTCGCGGCATTTCGAGGCGATATTCGCGGGTACCCGGGAAACCGGCGCCGGCCAGGAACAGTCCGGGCTCTGGCTGCAGACCTCGTCCCGCGTCGACGTGCTGGCGCGGCTTGCCGGCATGGGATTCAGCGACGCGGAACACATTCACACCCGGCTCGAGAACATTCGCGGCAGCGCACGCTACCGGCGCATGGCGGCTTCCAGCCAGGCTTTGCTGGACAAGCTGATTCCGCAATTGCTGGAAGCCGCCCGGCTGCTGCCGAATCCGGACGCGACGTTCGAACGCATTTTCAATGTCGTCGACAGCATCGGTCGACGCGAGGCCTACCTCGCGCTGTTGCTCGAATATCCGGATGCCACGGCACGCCTTTCCCGCCTGGCATCGGTGAGTCCGTGGGCCGCCGACTATCTGGCCCAGCACCCGATCCTGCTCGACGAACTGATCAATGCCCAGAGCGGCGACGCGCCCGACTGGCCGCGGCTGCGCCAGGCGTTGCGCGTCAGTCTCGACGAGCACGATGGCAACACCGAGCGGCAGATGGACACGCTGCGCCATTTCAAACAAGCCCAGACGCTGCGCCTGCTGGCACTCGACGTCGCCGGCAACACGTCGCTCGAGACGCTGTCCGATCACTTGAGCGACCTGGCCTGCACCGTGCTGGAAGAAGTGCTGCGGCTTGCTTGGAACGCGCTGCGCTCGCGACATCGGGAACAGCCGCAATTTGCAATCGTGGGTTACGGAAAACTCGGTGGCAAGGAACTCGGTTACGCCTCCGATCTGGACATCATTTTTCTCTACGATGACGACGACCAGGCCGCGCCGGAAACTTATGCGCGACTGGCGCAACGCATCAATACCGCGCTGAACAGCGCCACGTCAGCCGGCGTGCTGTACGAAACCGATCTGAGATTGAGGCCCAACGGGTCCGCAGGACTGCTGGTGAGCCAGATCGACGCCTTCCGCGATTACCAGTCAGAAAAGGCCTGGGTGTGGGAGCATCAGGCCATTACTCGCGCCCGTTTCGTCGCCGGCGACGTCCGCATGGGCGCGCAATTCGAAAGTATCCGCCGCGCCGTGCTGTGCCGCCCGCGCGATCTGGCGGTGCTGGGCGACGAAATACTGTCCATGCGTGACAAGATGCGCGACGCGCACCCGAATTCCAGCGGCCTGTTCGACCTCAAGCATGATCGCGGCGGTATCGTCGACGTCGAGTTCGCCGTGCAGTTCCTGATATTGGGCTACGCCGCCAGACATGCACAATTGGCAGACAACATCGGCAACCTGGCACTGCTCAAGCTGGCCGCGCGGCTGGGATTGCTGAGCGAAGAGATCGCGGAAGGCGCCCGCGCCGCCTATCGCGAGTTCCGCAAACTGCAGCATGCGCTGCGCCTGCAGGGCGAGCGCTACGCGCGAAGCCCGCCCGATGCGGTGGCCGAACACGTGCGCGCCGTGCAGCGACTCTGGGAAAGTGTATTCGGCGGCATCCGCCGGGTGCCGGTTCAGACGGAGTAGAGCTTGCCGGACAGGCGGTAGGTGGTCGTGCTGCCCTTGCCCTTGATAGGAATGTCCTTCGGTGCCTCGCAGGAATAACGATGGCCGAGCCGGCGGAACGTCGTCTTGTCCACCAGGATGCAGCCGGGCTCGGCTTCGGAGGTCAGTCTGCTGGCAAGGTTGACCGTATCGCCCCACAAATCGTAGATGAAGCGGGTCGCGCCGATCACGCCGGCGATCGCCGGGCCGGTGGCGATGCCGATGTGCAGTTCGACGCCAAGGCGGCGCATCTGCGGATCGGAGCGGGTCAATTCGATCATCTCGAGCGCCATGTCGGCAACGTGATCGGCATAGTTGAGCCGATTGTCCGCCAGGCCGCCGACGACCATATAGGCATCGCCGATGGTCTTGATCTTGTCCAGGCCGTGCTGGTCGCTCAGCCGGTCGAAGCGCGTGAAGACCTCATCGAGGAAGGACACCACCTGATTCGGCGTCAGTTCCTCCGCCAGCCGGGTAAAGTTCACCACGTCCGCGAACATCACGGAAACGTCGGCGAAGCCATCGGCGATGGTCCCCGGCTGGTGCTTGAGGCGTTCAGCGACGTGCGCCGGCAGGATACTGAGCAGGAGTTTCTCGGATTTCTCGCGCTCGACGCGCACCAGATCGTGCTGCTCGGCGAGTCTGCTCTCGAAGCGGTCGCGCTCCTGCACGAAATGCCGCAGCAGCAAATAGACCATGGTGGATATGATCGTGAAATTCATCACGAAGAATACCGCCACCGTTTTCATCGGAATGCCGGATTCCTCGCCCTTGGCGAGAAAGAAATCGAATACGCCGGACAATATAGTGAGTACGACGTAGGCGATGAACCAAGGGATTGACTCGCGCGGCCCGTAGCAAACCATGGCGCCCACGGGTGCCAGCAGCGCCAGCAGCGCAATGCCGGAGGAACTTACGAAGCTGCCGATCGACCACTGGATGACGAACGGGAAGAACAGGAACAGCGAAAGCTGCGCCACGCGGAAAAAATCGAAATTGCGGGTGCGCAGGTAAACAGCCAGGACCGCGGCAGAGATGACCTGGAATCCGAGCGGCACGGAAGTCGGCAGCTTCAGCCCCATCCACCAGTAGATCAGCAGCCAGAGGATGGCGGCCATGTTCATCAGGCCGCTGGCGAACATCAGCAGCGTCTTGCGCAGCCTGACTACTTCGCTGTCGGTTTCGTCGATTGCAGCTGCGCCGAGGCGGGCGATCAGGCCACGTCCGGGAACCGCCGCACGATTGGATGAATCAGCCATGAATGCTGGATGTCAAGGACTTCGCGGGTTGAAAGGGTTGTTCTTTTTGGGCGCAACCGTTCGGCACGCAAGGCGCCCAGAGTAATGCATGCGGTCGCGTTCCGGCAAGGCGCGCATGCCGTATGTGACACCGTGCTCATCAAAATCCCCCGCCTGCGCTAGAATTACGACTTTTTCCAGGGAGCAAAGCAACATGTCGATGGCCGACCGCGACGGTGAAATCTGGTACGACGGCAAATTAGTCCCGTGGCGCGAGGCCAATACCCATGTGCTCACCCACTCGCTGCACTACGGGCTCGCGGTATTCGAAGGCTTGCGCGCGTACAAGACTACCAGCGGCACCGCGATCTTCCGCTTGAAGGAACATACCGAGCGCATGTTCAATTCGGCGCACATCTACATGATGAAAATCCCCTATGACAGGCAGACACTGATGGAGGCGCAGAAGGAAGTGGTGCGCGCCAATAAGCTCGACTCCTGTTACGTGCGGCCGATCGCTTTCTATGGTTCCGAAAAAATGGGGGTTTCCCCCAAAGGCGCCAAGGTGCACGTGGCCATTGCCGCATGGCCGTGGGGCGCCTACCTCGGCACCGAGGGCCTGGAAAAAGGCATCCGCGTGAAGACATCCTCGTTTGCCCGCCATCATGTCAATGTGTCTATGTGCCGGGCAAAGTACTCCGGCACCTACGCCAATTCCATCCTCGCCAACATGGAGGCCACCGAGCACGGTTATGACGAAGGCCTGTTGCTGGACGTGGACGGCTTCGTTGCCGAGGGCGCGGGCGAGAACCTGTTCATGGTCAAGAACAACCGCATCGTCGAACCGGAACTCAATTCCGCGCTGATCGGCATAACCCGCGATTCGGTGATCCAGCTGGCCGCCGACCTGGGTTATACCGTCGAAGCCAGGCGCATCACCCGGGACGACTTGTACATCGCCGACGAAGTGTTCTTCACCGGCACGGCCGCCGAAGTTACGCCGGTCCGCGAAGTGGACGGCCGCACCGTAGGCGCCGGCAAACGCGGACCGCTCACCGAAAAACTGCAGGCAATGTTTTTCGACGTCGTCAACGGCCGCTCCGACAAGTACCGCCACTGGCTGCATTACGTCTAGCGCGCCATGGAGCCGGCCGCCAGGAACAGCAACAGGCAAAAGCAGGTCGAGGTCACGGCGGCGGACATGCCTTTGCACTGCCCGCTGCCGTCACAGGCGTTATGGAATTCACATCCGCGGGTATTCCTGCCGATCGACGAAGACGGCACGGCTTTGTGTCCATACTGCGGCACGCGCTACGTACTCAAGGGCGGCGCACGGTCCGGCCACTGATGGTGCAACGACACTGGCACGGCGCCACGCTAGGCTGCCCAACGAGGAAATTGCCGGGCTGAATTTGCCTTGCTCCGGCGGCGAAATACTAAATGGCTAGAATTCTGGTTGTTGCGCCGTCCTGGGTCGGTGACGCGCTGCTGTCGCAGCCGCTGCTCACGCTTCTCAAGCGCGACGACCCCGATTCGACCATAGACGTGCTGGGCCCCGGCTGGGCGCTGCCGATCTTCCGGCGCATGCCGGAAGTGGACGAGACCATCGAAAGCCCGTTCGCGCACGGTGAGCTGGCGCTGGGCAAGCGCATGCGGCTCGGCCGCGTCCTGCGCGCACGTCAATACGATCGTGCCTACGTGCTGCCAAACTCCTTCAAATCGGCCCTGGTACCGTGGTTCGCGCGTATTCCGCGGCGCATCGGGTTCGTCGGCGAAGCCCGCTACCCGCTGCTGACTGATGCGCGCACGCTCGACGCAGCCGCGCTTGCGCTGATGGTGCAAAGATTTGCCCATCTTGCCGCGCCGCGCGGCGGCACAGCGCAAGGCCCGCTGCCCAATCCGCGCTTGCGGGTCGATCCCGCGCAACGCGACAAGCTGATGGCGCAACTTGGACTGGTGCGTCCGCAGCGCCTGGTTTGTTTCTGTCCCGGCGCCGAATACGGGCCGGCGAAACGCTGGCCGCCGCAACACTTCGGCCGGCTCGCCGCTGCCCTTGGCGCCGAAGGCAGCGCTGTTTGGATAGTCGGCTCGTCGAAGGAACGCGCGATCGGTGAGGCAATTCGCGAGGGCGGCGCGCATGCCGCAGTGAATTTGTGCGGGAAAACGACGCTCGACGAAGCGGTCGTGCTGCTGTCCGCGGCGGACATGGTTGTCAGCAACGATTCCGGACTCATGCACGTTGCCGCGGCGCTCGATCGCCCGATGGTCGCCTTGTACGGTTCCAGCTCGCCAGCGTTCACGCCACCGCTATCCGACCGCGCCCGCATCCTCAAGCTCGACCTGCCCTGCAGCCCGTGCTTCGCGCGCGTCTGCCCGCTGGGACATTTCGACTGTATGATGAAACTCATGCCGGAGCGCGTTCTTGCCGAAATGCATAGCCTCGCTGAAATCCGCAGTCATCCCGCAACGTGATCACCAGCACATACGCTAAGCCCCAGGACGCGGAGCAGGCCTTCTATCGAGCCTTCGAACGCGCCGACCTGGCCGAGATGATGGCAGTGTGGGCCGAGGAAGAAGAAATCGTCTGCGTCCATCCGGGCGGAGGCCGCCATGCCGGCGTGGTCGAAGTGCGGGAATCCT
The DNA here is from genome assembly GCA_039931685.1 of Betaproteobacteria bacterium. GTDB lineage: Bacteria > Pseudomonadota > Gammaproteobacteria > Burkholderiales > JACQAP01 > JACQAP01. Next base: position 12,572 of record JBDTRK010000040.1, read on the forward strand.
GGCGACAGTTGTTTTCCCAGGGCCCGCGACTGCGCTTCCGGCTGGCGGGTAATCGCGTCATCCCCGGTCGTATGCTGTCGATACACAGCGTGTACGAGCATGTGACCGTGGCCGGTGATCCGCGGGCATCCAGCCCGATAATCTCGACCAACGCCTATCTGCTTACCGATCGCGGCTGGCGCATGCTCCTGCACCACGCCTCCCCGCTTGCGCCGGACGCGGCGCCGCGGGAAGCGCCACCATCCATCCTGCATTGATGCAGCCCTATCGTGCCCCATGGTGGCTGCCCGGCGGCCACCTGCAGACGATCTACCCCTATTTCGCGCTCAAACGCCGCGCGCCGGCATACCGGCGCGAGCGCTGGGACACGCCCGATGGCGACTTCATCGACCTCGACTGGGCTGGCGCCGGCAATGCCGACGCACCGCTGGTGGCGTTGTTCCACGGGCTCGAGGGTGCGTCGGACAGTCATTACGCGGCCGCGCTGATGCATGCGCTCGCGCGCCACCGCTGGCGCGGCGTGGTGATTCATTTCCGCGGCTGCAGCGGTGAACCGAACCGCCTGGCGCGCGCCTATCACTCCGGTGACGCCGATGAAATAGCGTGGATATTGCAGCGGCTGCACTCGCACAACGCGGCGGCCCCGCTGTTTGCCGCGGGCGTATCGCTGGGCGGCAACGCCTTGCTGAAATGGCTCGGACGCGAGCAAGCGCGCGCGCGTGACGTCATCGATGCAGCCGCGGCCGTTTCGGCACCGATGGACTTGATGACCTCTGGAGACCGTCTCGGCTCTGGCCTGAATCGTCTGTACGGCCGCCATTTCCTGCAAACCCTCAAACGCAAAAGCCTGGCCAAGCTGAACCGCTTTCCGGCGCTTTACGACCCGGCCCGCGTCGCCAATGCGCGCACGCTGCGCGATTTCGATAACGTCGTTACCGCGCCGTTGCATGGCTATCGTGACACCGACGATTATTGGACGCGCGCGAGCAGCAAGCCCGATCTGCTCAGGATCGACGTGCCGACGCTGATCGTGCATGCGCGCAACGACCCGTTTCTGCCGGTTGATTATCTGCCTGCCGCCAGCGAGGTCTCGGCTTGCGTGAGCCTGGATTTTCCGCAAGGGGGCGGGCACACCGGGTTCGCGACGGGGCCGTTTCCGGGCAATCTCGACTGGTTGCCGGAACGGCTGCTGGCTTATTTTTCCGGGCATATCGGCACGCCCATCCGCTAGACTTGCCGCTAACGCGATCGAGACGAGTCGCACCGCCCGCGTATGTAATAATCCTGCCCCGACCAAGCCCGCTTACACGCATGCCCACCATTCCATCGGAAATTTTCAAGGCCTACGATATCCGTGGCATCGTCGGCAAGACGTTGACGCCGGAGTTCACCGAAGCAATCGGCCGCGCCATCGGTTCCCAGGCGCGTGAACTGGGTCAGGCCAGCATTTGCATCGGCCGCGACGGACGACTGTCCGGTCCGTCCCTTGCGCAAGCCTTGGCGCGCGGATTGCAATCCGCCGGGCTGAATGTCATCGACATCGGGCGCGTAACGACGCCGATGCTGTATTTCGCCACGCATCACCTGGATACCGGTTCGGGCGTCATGGTGACCGGAAGCCACAATCCGCCGGACTACAACGGGCTCAAGATGGTGATCGCATCAGACACGCTGTCGGGCGAAGCCATCCAGGAACTGCGCAAGCGCATCGAGTCCGGCAGGCTGGCCTCGGGCAACGGCAGTTACAGCCAGGCCGAAGTGGCCGCAGCTTATCTGGCGCGCATTGTCGGCGATGTCAAACTGAAAAGGAAAATGCGCATCGCAGTAGATTGCGGCAATGGCATGCCCGGCGCGTTCGCGCCCGACCTGTTTCGGCGCCTGGGCTGCGAAGTCGAGGAATTGTTCTGCGAAGTCGACGGCACCTTCCCGAATCACCATCCGGATCCGTCGCAGCCCGAGAACCTGCAAGACCTGATCGCCGCGCTGAAAAAAGGCAATGCGGAAATCGGCCTGGCCTTCGATGGCGACGGCGACCGCCTGGGTGTGGTCACCAGGCAGGGGAAGATCATTTTCCCCGACCGGCAACTGATGCTGTTCGCAGCCGACGTGCTCGAGCGCAATCCCGGCGCGGAAATCCTGTTCGACGTCAAATGCACACGCAGCCTGGCGCCGTGGATACGCGATCATGGCGGCAAGCCGACGATGTGGAAGACCGGGCATTCACTGATCAAGGCCAAGATGAAAGAAACCGGCTCGCTGCTGGCCGGCGAAATGAGCGGCCACGTTTTCTTCAAGGAACGCTGGTACGGCTTCGACGACGGCGCCTACGCTGGCGCGCGCCTGCTGGAGATCCTGAGCGGCGTTGCCGACATCAAGGCGGTGTTCGACGCCCTGCCCGATTCGATCAATACGCCGGAATTGCAGATCAAGCTCGGCGAAGGCGAGAATTACGCGCTGATCGAAAAACTGCAGAAGACCGCGAAATTCCCGTCAGCGCGCGAAGTCATCAAGATCGACGGGTTGCGCGTCGAATACGCCGACGGCTTCGGCCTGGCACGCTCCTCGAACACCACGCCCGTCGTGGTGCTTCGCTTCGAGGCGGACAATGCCGGCGCACTCAAGCGCATCCAGGAAGATTTCCGCGGTGTGCTGCAGCAGGCGGCGCCGGCCGCAAAACTGCCGTTCTAGCGGTCGCCGGCCTCGAGTACTTTTTTCAGGTTGTCGAGACCGCTCTTGTAGGCGCCGTTGAGAAAATCCAGTGCCGCCTTGTCGTCCTGGCCGGCCGGAGGATTGTCGGTCCAGTAGGCCAGCCGCTTGAAGCTTCCGCGCCACTCGACGACCGCGCGACCACCGCCGGCATCCCGGACCACCACTTCGGAATAATAGTCGGCCGCCCTCACCACGCCGTCGACATAGGTGTAGGCCATGCGCCGGTTATAGGGATCGTAGTCGAGCAATTTCTCGGTTACCTGGGTGCCATCGCCGCGACGCCGCAACAGGCGGATCGCACCGGTTTCGTTACGCTCATGCAGGATCAGGCGGCTGGATTCGGTGCCCGGCGCCCAGCGCTGGATGCCGCCGAAATCGCCGATCACTGCCCAGACTTCGTCGGCCGGCGCATTGATGGTGATCGAATGGAAAATTTTCAGGTCTTGCGCATCACCGTACACGGAAAACGCGCCGGTCGCGAGCAACATGCCCGTCAGCCAATGAGCCAGTCTGTTCATGTCTTCCTCCCGGCCGCCCGGACGGCACTCAAGCGATTCGTTGTTTTACCCAGTCAGCGACGCTGTCCAGCGCTTCCGGTAATTTTCCCGGTTCCGTGCCACCGGCCTGCGCCATGTCCGGCCTGCCCCCGCCCTTGCCGCCCACTTGCTGAGCCACGAAATTCACCAGGTCACCCGCCTTCACCTTGGCGATGAGATCGGCAGTCACGCCGGCGATCAGCGTGACCTTGTCGCCTTCGATGGCGGCCAGTACGATGGCCGCCGATCCGAGCTTGTCCTTGAGCTTGTCCAGCGCCTCGCGCAAGGTCTTCGAGTCCGCACCGTCCAGCGTCGCGGCCAGCACTTTGGCAGGACCGACGTCCACGGCCTGATCGGCCAGATCGTCGCCCTGCGACATGGCAAGCTTCGATTTCAGCCGCGACAGCTCCTTCTCCAGCGATTTGACGTTGTCGAGGATCTGGCCGAGCTTCTGGTTTAGTTCCTGCGGTTGCGCTTTCAACACCTGCGCCGCCTGATTGAGCTTTGACTCCTGCTCATGGACCCAGGCGAGCGCGCCATTTGCGGTGACCGCCTCGATGCGGCGAATGCCAGACGCCACGCCCGATTCGGACACGATCTTGAAGAAACCGATGTCGCCCGTGCGGCGAACATGCGTGCCACCGCAAAGTTCCGTTGAGAAGTCGCCCATACTCAGCACGCGCACCTCGTCGCCATACTTCTCGCCGAACAACGCCATGGCACCTGCCTTGATGGCTTCGTCGTATTTCATGCGCTTTGTTTCGACCGTATGATTTTCCCGAATCTCGCGGTTGACCAGATTCTCGACCGTGCGGATCTCTTCGGCCGTCATCGGCGCATTGTGTGAAAAATCGAACCGGGTCCGGTTTGCGTCGACCAGCGATCCCTTCTGCGTGACATGCGCCCCCAGCACCTGCCGCAGCGCGGCATGCATCAAGTGCGTGGCCGAGTGGTTGTACGCTGCCAGCGCGCGGTTGACGGCATTGACCTGGGCCGTGACCACATCACCGACCGCCAGGCGACCTGCCCTGACCTTGCCTTTGTGCCCGAAGACCTCGGCCTGGATTTTCTGCGTATCGGTCGCCGCGAAGCTGCCGTTTCCAGACGTGATCTCGCCTTGGTCTCCCACTTGTCCGCCGGATTCCGCATAGAACGGCGTACGGTCGAGCACAACCACCGCATCGTCGCCGGCGTCGACGCTCTGCACTTGCGAGCCGTCCCTGTACAGTGCGACGACACTACTCTCCAGGCGCAACGTGTCGTAACCGTGGAACTCGGTTGCGCCGCCGGAATATTCGATACCCGATTGCATGGTGAACTTGGACGCTGCTCGGGCGCGCTCGCGTTGCCTTTGCATTGCCGCCTCGAAGCCGGCGTGATCGATCATGATGCCGCGTTCGCGTGCAATGTCCGCAGTCAGGTCGACCGGGAATCCAAACGTGTCGTAGAGCTGGAACACGGTTTCCCCGTCAAGCATCCTGTCCTCACGGTGCAACGCGCTTTCCAGCACCTTCATGCCGTGCTCCAGTGTTTCAGCGAAACGCTCTTCCTCCTGCCTGAGCACGTCCGTGACGCGTTGCTGCGTGGCGCGCAATTCCGGATAGGCGTCGCCCATGACGCGCGCGAGATCCGCAACCAGTCTGTGAAAGAACGGCTGATTCTGTCCCAGCTTGTAACCGTGGCGTATCGCGCGACGGATGATCCGGCGCAGCACATAGCCGCGGCCCTCGTTGCCCGGAATGACGCCGTCCGCGATCAGGAAGGAACAGGCGCGGATATGGTCGGCGATGACCCGCAATGAACTGGACTGCAAGTCTTTTGTGCCGGTTGCTTTCGCGGCCGCCTTGATCAGATCCTGAAACAAGTCGATTTCGTAATTACTGTGTACGCCTTGCAGCACCGCGGCGATGCGCTCCAGGCCCATGCCCGTGTCCACCGAAGGCTTCGGCAGCGGATGCATGGTGCCGGATTCGTCGCGGTTAAACTGCATGAACACCAGATTCCAGATTTCGATGTAACGGTCGCCGTCGGCATCCGCGGTTCCCGGCGGTCCGCCAGCAATGCCCTCGCCATGGTCATAGAAGATTTCCGTGCAAGGACCACATGGCCCGGTATCGCCCATCTGCCAGAAGTTATCGCTCTGGAATTTCTGCCCGCCCGGCTTGTCGCCGATGCGCGCAATGCGATCCTTCGGCACCTTGATCTCGTTGGCCCAGATGTCGAAAGCCTCGTTGTCGGTTTCGTATACTGTGATCCACAATCTCTGCGCATCGAGTCCGTATTCCTTCGTCAGCAGTTCCCAGGCAAAGCGAATGGCGTCGCGCTTGAAATAGTCGCCGAAGCTGAAATTGCCCAGCATCTCGAAAAAAGTATGGTGGCGTGCGGTATAGCCCACGTTCTCCAGGTCGTTGTGCTTGCCGCCGGCACGCACGCAGCGCTGCGACGTGGTTGCGCGCACGTAGGGGCGCTTGTCCTGGCCCAGGAAGACGTCCTTGAACTGCACCATGCCTGCGTTGGTGAACAAGAGTGTCGGGTCGTTGCCGGGAACCAGCGGACTCGATGCCACGATGGTGTGGCCTTGCCTCTTGAAATAATCAAGGAAACGGGTACGGATTTCATTGCTGTTCATTGCGCGCATAACCGGAGGATTCGAAAAAAATCGGCCGAACCCGGGGTTCGGCCCATGTCCTGCGAATTATTGCATTACGGCGGTGGCAGGGCTACTGGTCGTCACGACCCAGGACTTTGCGCACGGCCTCAGCTGAGAAGCCACGGCTGGCGAGGAATCGCGCCTGTCTTGCGCGCTCCGCCAGACTCGTCGGCCGGCTGCCGAATTTCTTCGCCCAGACGGCTTGCGCGGCTTCGACTTCACTGTCCTTCAACAGGGATTGTGCGGCGGCGAGCGCGGCGGCGGATACGCCTTTCTCACGCAATTCGTGAACGATGCGCGCCGCCCCGAACCGGCGCCTGCGCACCGTGGTCAGCTGCTCGACGAAGCGCGATTCGGACAGCCAGCCGCGTTTTTCCAGGTCGTCGAGCAAGGGCCCGATCTGGTCCGCATGCTCGGCGTAGGCCTGCAGCTTCTGCTGCAGTTCCTGCCGGGAATGTTCGCGCCGCGCCAGGGCTTTCAGCGCACGCGCGCGCAGTGTCTGTGGTGGCGCAGGCAATTCGGGGTGTTACTCCACTTCCAGAATCTGGGCCAGCGGCTTTTCGGCCACGTGGGCGCGGATCCTGTTCTCGATTTCCTTGGCCATCTCCGGGTGTTCCTTGAGGTATTCCCGGGTGTTGTCCTTGCCCTGGCCGATGCGTTCCTTGCCGTAGCTGTACCAGGCGCCGGATTTCTCGACGATGTTGTAGAGCACGCCCAGCTCGATGATTTCGCCTTCGAGTGAAATGCCCGCGCCGTAGAGAATGTCGAACTCCGCCTGCCGGAACGGCGGCGCCACCTTGTTCTTGACCACTTTGGCGCGGGTTTCGCTGCCGACCACTTCCTCGCCCTTCTTGATTGCGCCGATGCGGCGGATGTCGATGCGCACCGAAGCGTAGAACTTCAGCGCGTTGCCACCAGTCGTGGTTTCGGGGTTGCCGAACATGACGCCGATCTTCATGCGAATCTGGTTGATGAAAATCACCAGCGTGTTGGAACGCTTGATGTTGGCGGTGAGCTTGCGCAGCGCCTGCGACATCAGCCGCGCCTGCAGGCCCATCTGCGGTTCGCCCATTTCGCCTTCTATTTCCGCTTTCGGGGTCAGCGCCGCAACCGAGTCGATGACTACGACGTCCACTGATCCGGAGCGCACCAGCATGTCGGCAATCTCCAGCGCCTGCTCGCCATTGTCGGGCTGCGAGATCAGCAGTTCCGAGACGTTGCAACCGAGTTTCTGCGCATATTGCGGATCGAGCGCGTGTTCGGCGTCGATGAAGGCCGCGGTGCCGCCGATTTTCTGCATCTGGGCAATCACCGACAGCGTCAGCGTGGTCTTGCCCGAGGATTCCGGACCATAGATTTCCACGATGCGCCCGCGCGGCAGCCCGCCAATGCCAAGGGCGAGGTCCAGGCCCAGGGAGCCGGTGGACACCACCTCGATATCCTTGGCGATGTCTTTTTCGCCAAGGCGCATGATCGAGCCCTTGCCGAACTGCTTTTCGATCTGGGAAAGGGCGGCGGCAAGCGCCTTGCTTCGATTTTCGTCCATGCGCGATTCCTCTAGGGTGAGCGTTGAATTATTGCATTAAAAATTGTCATCAACGGCGGCGTCAACCCGGCGCTTGCACCGGGACTAACGACACAAAACAGTCCCCGCACAACCGCGCACCCGCTGCGCCGCCTTCATGGAGGCCATGGTACTGTAGTTATATACAGTACCGCAACCCGATCCTGCCGATTGAATGCAAGCACATGATATTTATGTTATTTCTGAAAAATTGGGGCGCCAGGCGGCTGCGGCCTGTTGCGGAGTGAATCTGCCGGCGAATCCGGGTGCTGAGCGCAGCAGGGACTAAGATCAGGGCGCCTGGCCGAGCAAGGCGAGCAAGCCCTCGAGCGCTGCGATGACAGTCTGCCGTCGCACGGCGTCCCGGTCGCCCAAAAAACGTACTGATTGCGTGCGCATGTCCCCTGCCCTTGCGCCCCAGGCGAGCTCGACCGTACCGACCGGCTTCTGGCGCGAACCGCCATCCGGTCCGGCAATCCCGCTCACTGCCACGGCGACCTGCGCGCGGCTGCCGGCCAGCGCGCCGGCAACCATTTCCCGCACGGTCTGCTCGGATACGGCGCCGAATTCCTCCAGTGTTGCGGCCTTCACCCCGAGCATGTCGCGCTTGGCTTCATTGGTATACGTGACAAAGCCGCGGTCGAACCATTTGGAACTGCCGGGCACCATGGTGACCGCCTGGCCGATCCAGCCGCCGGTGCAGGATTCCGCAGCGGCCAGCATCAGCTTGCGCGCCTTGAGGGCATCGCCGACCCGTCCCGCCAATTCGTAGAGTTCTGCGTCCATGATTTCTCAGGCAAGCTGCTCGTTCATCCGAACGCGAATTTCCAGCCGGCCAGGCATAACAGTGTGTAAAACGCCGCCAGCAGATCGTCGAACATGACACCCAACCCGTTACGGATCGTGCGATCGAAGTGACGGATCGGCATGGGCTTGACGATGTCGAACAGACGGAACAGCAAAAAAGCGAAGGCCTGCCAGACCGGCGACGCCGGCGTGAAATAGAGGACGAGCAGGAAAGCCACGGTCTCGTCCCACACCATGCCACCATGGTCGTGCACCCCAAGCCGCCGCCCGGTCAGGTGGCAGGCCCAGACGCCGACGAGAAACAGGACCGGCAGCAACATGGCGAACGCCTGATCCCCCATCCTCGGCAGCAACCAGGCGTAGAGCGGAAACGCCAGCAATGTACCGAAGGTGCCCGGCGCAACCGGACTCAGGCCGACGCCGAATCCGAACGCGAGTAGATGTGCCGGGTGCGAGAAGACGAATCGCGCGGAAGGCCGGCCGGCAATATCAGCGGAAATGGTCAAATCCCTTTGCCTCCAGGTTCATTCGCTGGCCCTGCGCGTCCCGTACTTCCACGTCCATGCCCGGCACCATGACCCCGACAAGGTTCAGCGGCAAACCCAGTTTGCCCGACACGGCATCGATATCCGCGCGGCGCTCGCGTGGCGCCGTAAAGCACAACTCGTAGTCATCACCGCCGGCGAGCAGCGCGCGGGCCACGGGCTCGTAAGCGCGCAGCGGCATCAGTTCCGGTGAACAGGGAATGGCGTCGAACGCGACCTGGGCGCCAACGCCCGAACGCTGACAGATGTGCCCGAGGTCGGCGACCAATCCGTCGGAAACGTCGATGGCCGCATGCGCCACGCCAATCAGCGCGCGACCGAGTTCGACCCGCGGCAGCGGTTTTTCCAGCCGCTCCATGCAATGCGCCAGCGCCGCGCTGCGCAGCATGAGTTCCCCCTTGCGATGCGCCACGGCGGCGGCGGCATCACCCAGATGTCCGGAAACCCAGATGTCGTCGCCCGGTTTCGCGCCGTCGCGGCGCAGCGCCCTGCCTGCCTCGACCTCGCCCATGATCTGCACGCACAGGTTGCGTGGGCCGCGGGTCGTGTCGCCGCCGATCAGGTCGACATCGTGCCGCTCGGCGAGCGTGAAAAATCCGTTCGCAAAACGTTCTATCCAGCTCGCATCCGCCGCCGGCAGGGCTACCGAGAGCATTGCCCATTTCGGGATGGCGCCCATCGCCGCCAGGTCGGAAAGATTCACGGCGAGCAGCTTGTGGCCCAGCGCGTGCGCATCGGCGTCGGCAAAGAAGTGCACGCCCTCGACCATCATGTCCGTGGAAGCAGCCAGTTGCCACCCCGCGCTCACCTGAACCAGCGCGGCGTCGTCACCGACTCCGAGCACGGTGTGGCGCACCGGTCGCGTGAAAAACTTCGCGATCAGCTCGAACTCCGACAGGACCGACAAGGCGTTCTGGGCTTTCATCTGCCAAGTTTAAGACCGATTAGCCAAGCCCGCACCGAGCATGGTTCAGGCATTGTCACGCTCCGGCGCCCAAAACCCGGACGATAGAACCACGCAGGCGGTGCATACACCGCGTGTGTCTATCGGTTCCGATCAGTTCTTTCCCAGTTTCTGAAGGAACGCCTGATACTCGTCTTCCTTCATGGTGAAGCTGTGCTCGGCCAGGGGAAACTGCCCTTTGTGCACTTCTTCCTGGAAATCGGCCAGCGCCTTGCCGATGACGTCCCAGCAATTTGCATAACGTTTGACGAACTTCGGGGTGAAGCGGTCGAACAGGCCGACCATGTCGTGTAGGACCAGGTTCTGTCCATCGCAGTGCGGCCCGGCGCCGATACCGATGGTCGGAATGGTGAGCTTATCGGTGATGACCTGGGCGACGCGATCCGGAATCGCCTCCAGCACGATCGCGAAACAGCCGGCCTTCTCCATCGCCAACGCGTCCTTGAGCAGCTGCACGCCGGTCTCTGCACTCTTGCCCTGGACCTTGAATCCACCCAGCTTGGACACCAGTTGCGGCGTCAGGCCGATATGGGCCATGACCGGCACGCCGGACCTGACTACCGCTTCGGCGATCGGCGCGAAGTCTTCTCCGCCCTCGAGCTTGACGACGTCGGTGCCGCCTTCCTTGAGCATGCGCATGGCGTTGTTGATCGCATCGGCGGTCGACGCATGATAGGCACCGAGGGGCAGATCGCCGACCAGCAGGGCCCGTTTGGCGGCACGGGAAATCGCCTTGGCGTGATGGATCATCTCGTCCATCGTCACCGGCACCGTGCCCGAATACCCCAGGGCCGTCATACCAAGCGAATCACCGATCAGGATGCAATCGACACCGGAACGGTCAACCAGTTGCGCCGTCGGATAATCCACCGCAGTCACCTGGAAAATCTTCTCCCCGCGATCGACCTTTGCCTGCAGATCGAATATCGTCAGTTTCTTCGGCGCGGCTGCTTCGGCCATTTCTTGTCTCCTTCTGGAAAACCGGTGATTGGTAAACAGTGACCGGCAAAAAATCTAAGTCGCGCGCACCCTGACCTTGACCTCGTCGGGCCGCAGGTGCGCCGCGAGTTTGTCAAGCACGCCGTTGACGTACTTGTGGCCGTCGGTTCCGCCAAAACTCTTCGCCAGTTCGATCGCCTCGTTGATGATTACCTTGTAGGGCGTCTGTGGATGATCACGCAGCTCGAAAGCGGACAGCAGCAGCAGCGCATGCTCGACCGGCGCCAGCTCCTTGACCTTGCGATCGAGAAGCGGCGTGAGCAAGTCGCGCAGCTCATCCGCATGCGCGGTGGCGCCGCGCAACAGCGCCTCGACCAGCGGCTGATCCGCTTTGGGAAAATCCTTCTGCTCCCGGAACTGGGCAAGCAGGGTCTCCACGGAGGACGCGTTGATCAGCCATTGGTAGATGGCCTGCAACGCAAACTCACGCGCGCGCCGTCGGCTATTCCTCATCGATTGCCCGCATCAGGTTCGCCATCTCGACCGCGACACGCGCGCAATCCGCGCCCTTGCCGTGCATGCGTGCTTCGGCCTGGTCATCGTTGTCAGTGGTCAGAATACCGTTCGCGATCGGCAGGCCGGTGTCGAGTTGTACCGTCATCACGCCATCCGCGGACTGATTCGAAACGATTTCGAAATGGTAGGTTTCGCCACGGATGACCGCGCCCAGCGCCACCAGTGCATCGAAACGGCCGGTGGCGGCGAGCCGCTGCAATGCCAGCGGAATCTCCAGCGCGCCGGGCACGGTCACGATCTCGATGTCGCGGCCGGCCACGCCTAGCTTACCGAGTTCCGCCGTGCAGGCTGACAACAGCCCATCGCCGACGTCCTGGTTGAACCGGCCAACCACGATGGCAATGCGCAGCCCGCTGCCAATCAGGTCGGGTTCGTATTCGAAAGGTTCGTTTTCAGTTGTCATGGGTGATCGTGACTAGCGTAACCGTCGTGACTGTCGTGACTGCCGCAAGAGCCGGATGCTTTTACGATGGTCACGACAGTCACGATAGTCACGCCGTCACGGATTTTCCTCCGGTTGAAGATAGCCCGTTACTTCCAGGTCGAAGCCCGCCATGCTCGGCATTTTGCGCGGCGCGCCAAGCACCTTCATCCTTGCCACGCCCAGATCGCGCAGAATCTGGGCGCCGATGCCGTAGGTACGCAAGTCCATTTTCGGCGCCGGCGCGCCCTGATTCATGGCCAGGCGCTCAAGCAGGTCCGCTCCGTTCTCCGTTCTGTGCAGCAAGACCATGACGCCGCTTTTCGCCTGCGCAATTGCGCGCAGCGCGTCGTTCAGGTTCCACGAATGGGTTCGACTGCCCGAATCCAGCAGGTCCACCACGGACAATGGCTCGTGAACGCGTACCAGCGTTTCCGTTTCCGCCGATACCTTACCCTTTACCAGGGCGATATGGGTATCGCGCGAACTCTTGTCACGGTACGCCACCAGCGTGAAATTGCCGTACATGGTCTGAAGCGGGCGCTCCGCAAGGCGCTCGACTAGCGATTCCGTGCGGCTGCGATGGTGAATCAGATCGGAGATCGCGCCGATTTTTATCTGATGTTTTGCGGCAAACTCCATCAGATCGGGAAGCCGCGCCATTTCTCCGTCGTCCTTCAGAATTTCGCAGATTACTGCTGCGGGAACCAGTCCGGCCAGCTGCGCCAGATCGCAGCCGGCCTCGGTGTGCCCGGCGCGGACCAGAACGCCGCCCTTTTGCGCCATCAGCGGGAAGATGTGGCCTGGTTGCACAATGTCTTCCGGCTTGGCATCCTGCCTGACTGCTGCCTTTACGGTGCGCGCGCGATCAGCCGCGGAAATGCCGGTCGTCACGCCGCTCGCCGCCTCGATGGACAGCGTGAAGTTGGTGCCCATGCGCGAACGGTTATCGCCCACCATCAGCGGCAAGTCGAGCTGCCGGCAGCGTTCCTCGGTCAAGGTCAGGCAGATGAGGCCACGGCCGTGCTTGGCCATGAAATTGACTGCATCGGGCGTGACGAATTCAGCGGCCATCAGCAGGTCGCCCTCGTTTTCGCGATCTTCCTCGTCGATCAGCACGACCATCTTGCCGGCCTTGATGTCGGCAATGATTTCCAGGGTGCTGCTGATTGTCGCGCTCATCGGCGGCCTTCCGTTGCAAGCATGCGCTCGACATACCGCGCCACCAGATCCACTTCCAGATTCACTTTGCTGCCCTTCTCAAGTTCGGCCAGATTCGTAACCTGCAGGGTATGCGGAATCAGGTTGACCGCAAAGCTTTCGCCGTCGACCGTGTTGAGCGTGAGACTGACGCCGTTCACGGTCGCCGATCCTTTGCGCGCGAAGTAACGCGCCAATTGCGCCGGAAACGCGATCGTCAGCTCCCGATTGCCATCCACCCGCTGCATCGCGCGCACGATGCCGACGCCGTCGACATGGCCGCTGACCAGGTGGCCACCCAGACGGTCAGCCAGACGCAAGGATTTTTCCAGATTGACAGCGCAGCCGGCGGCAAGCCCGGCCGTCACCCGCAAGGTCTCGTGGGAAACATCCACCGAAAAACCGTGCGCGGAAAGACCGGTCACCGTCAGGCATACGCCGTTGCAGGCAATGCTGTCGCCAATCGCAACGTCACCCAGGTCAAGTCTGCCCGTGTCGATCGTCACCATCGACGACTGACCGGCCCGATTGATTTCGGCAACGCGGCCGACCGCCTGAATGATCCCGGTGAACATCAGCTCTTGCCCAGCCTTGCCAGTACCCGCAAATCAGGTCCGAACGAGCGCGTGTCGCGGATATCGAGGTCCAGGCGCTGGTTCATTTGCGTCAATTCTCCCAGATCGAGCATGCCGCGACCGGCATCGCCGAGCATGTGCGGCGCCAGATACAACAGCAGTTCGTCCACCACGCCTGCGCGCAGCAGCGCCGAATTGAGGTTCATGCCGGCCTCGACCAGCACTTCGTTGAGGCCGAGGCCCGCGAAGTGCTCTGCCAGCCGCAACAAATCCACCTTGCCCTCTACGTTCGGCAGCACCACCACCGCGGCGCCCTTGTCCTGCAGCGCGCGCGCCCTGGCGGCGTCATGCGTGGCCGTCGCAATCAGCACCGGGCCGCCGTCGAGGATCTTCGCTTGCGGCGTAATGCGCAACCGGCTGTCGACGACGATACGCAGCGGCTGGCGGCTGGTCTGCACGTCCCGCACCGTGAGCCGCGGATCGTCGTCCTTGAGCGTACCGATGCCGGTCATGACCGCACACGAACGCGCGCGCCAGTGATGGCCGTCGCGGCGCGCATCCGGTCCGGTAACCCACTGGCTGACGCCATTCTTCAGCGCAGTCCTGCCGTCGAGGCTGGCCGCAATCTTCACCCGCGTCCATGGCAGGGCGCGCGTCATGCGCGAGACGAAACCGATGTTGAGTTCCCGAGCCTGCTCTTCCATCAAACCGGCCTCCGCGCGAATGCCCGCATCGCGCAGCATTTGCAGCCCGCGACCCGCGATCTGCGGATTCGGATCCTGCATGGCGGCAACAACTCGCCCTACCCTGCCCGCGATCAGCGCATCCGCGCAGGGTGGTGTGCGGCCATGGTGGGAACACGGTTCCAGGGACACATAGGCAGTCGCGCCGGCAGCCGCAGCGCCGGCCGTTTTCAGCGCCATCACTTCCGCGTGCGCTTCACCGGTGCGTTCGTGCCAGCCTTCGCCCACCACGCGCCCATCGTTGACCAGCACACAGCCCACGCGCGGATTCGGTGTCGTCGTGTAAAGGCCGCGCTCCGCGAGCCGCAATGCACGGGCCATGAATTCGAAATCTTCGGCGGCGAAGGGCATGCGCTTACTTCGACTTGCGGCGGGTGGCCGGTTTCTGCACTTCCTTCACCGCATCGCGAAAATCCTCGACGTCCTGGAAGTCGCGGTACACGGACGCGAAACGGATGTAGGCCACCTTGTCGAGCTTGTAGAGTTCGCGCATGACCATCTCGCC
>JBDTRK010000041.1:0-25799 GCA_039931685.1 Betaproteobacteria bacterium
ATCGCCGAAGCGATGCTGCCCTGCTCAAGTGCCGCTACCAGTGCGTCGCCAGGCGCCATCAACGCAACTCGTAGACTTTATCGCCGAGCGTAATGCGTTCCGCACGCATTTCCGCCGCGTCGTCCCGGCTTGGGTAGCCTTCGACCGAGGCCTGCGCGCCAACCTTGATATCACCGCTGCCTATTCCCCGCGAGGACAGGCGCGAGGGCGGTGCCAATACCGCCAGCCAACTCTTACCCGCGACCTCCAGCTTGATCGTGGCGTGCGGATAAGAATAGGAGAGTTCGGTAACGGTGCCGGTCAGTGTGAGCGGCTTGCTGTTGTCGTAACCGCTCCAGCCATGGTGGGCCAGCGCGGGCGTGGCAGGCAGGGCCATCGAGGCGAGTAAGCCGAGCAGGGCAAAGAGGTTGGTTCGACGCATGATCTGGCTCCTCAGGAATCTGTATGCGGTTTCGAGACAGAATAACGTTATCGTTGGCCCGCGTCTGCCTGGAGGGGTTTTCGGCGCCGACTTGCGCAATGTAACCGGCGGCTGGCGGAAGGGTTCATGCTAGGGCATTCGGTGAAAATGAAGTGCGGCGCATGCCAGCCCGGCTGTTCCAGCGGGCTGCAACCCGCTGCAAATGCGCGCCAAACCAGCGATAATTGGAGCCATGAAACCAAATGATTCCGGCACTATCGCCATCGACGTGCTGTATTTTGCCCGGCTGCGCGAAGTCTTTGGTCGCGAGCGCGAGCAACTGAAATTGCCCGACAACATCGAAAACGTCGCTGGACTTACGGCCTGGCTGCGCAGCCGGGGGCAGCCCTGGGACCTTGAATTGGCACCGGGCAAGCCGGTGCGCATTGCCGTCAATCAGGATATGGCGGGGGCAGCGACCCTGCTGGGCAATGGCGACGAGGTTGCATTTTTCCCGCCGGTTACCGGAGGCTGATGTGGCGGTGCGCGTGCAGACCGGAGATTTTGATGTCGGCGCTGAGATGGCCGCGATGCGGCGCGGCAATCCCGGGATCGGTGCGGTCGCCAGCTTCGTCGGGGTGGTCCGCGATCTGAACGAAGGTGCCGGTGTTGCGGAGATGACGCTCGAACACTATCCGGGCATGACCGAAAAGGCGCTTGAAAAAATTGTCGATGAGGCAAAGGCGCGCTGGGATATTTTCGATGCGCTGGTCGTGCATCGCGTCGGTACGCTCAAGCCAACCGACCAGATCGTGATGGTCGTGGTGGCCAGCGCCCATCGCGGCGAAGCTTTCCAGGCGTGCGAGTTCCTGATGGACTACCTGAAAACACGCGCCCCGTTCTGGAAGAAGGAAGCAACGTCCAAGGGCGGACGCTGGGTCGATGCCCGCAGCGCGGATGATGCCGCGGCAGACCGTTGGTCCTGACGTATGGCAAAGTCCGCGCTCTCCGGAAAAGCGTCGCGGCAGGAACTCAAGCCGCAGATCCGCATCCTGTTCCGCAAGGCGATCGCCATGGGTCCGGGCAAGGCCGATTTGCTGCGGGCCATCGATGACACCGGATCGATTTCGGCCGCGGCGAGGCAGATGGAAATGTCTTATCGCCGGGCCTGGCTGCTGGTCGATACGATGAACCAGGCCTTCAAGGCGCCGGTGGTGGCTACGTTGACCGGCGGTAAGGCGGGCGGGGGCGCTGCCGTCACCGAGTTCGGCAAGGAAGTACTGAAGCGCTACAGCGCTATGGAAGCAAAGGCCAGTGCCAGCGTGGCCAGGGAGTTACGCGGTTTCGCCGATTTGATGAACGGCGACTGAAGGCCCTGTTGCCGGGTATCACCCGCGTCGGTGCAGGGGGCTACTTGGGCCAGGATCCCGAGCACGAGAAAAAGCCAATGTGGAAAAGATTTGACATTTCGTTATGTTTATATAAATATAGCGATAGAGCGCATGGTGCCGAATGAAGTGAACGAGCATTCGGCACGCAAGCTTTCCTTCGAGCTTGAGGCGGCACCCCGACCGGGTTGCCGCTTTTTTTTGTCCCTGAATAAGGCAAGGCGGTCGTTGTTGACGTGGCTGGGGGGAGCCGTTACGCTTCGCCCGGAACCGTTATATAAACTAATATACGACGACTTGCCGCTGACCGAAACGTGTCCATGCTCACATCCCAGGAAGTCCTGATTCCGCTGTTACTGACCCTGAAGGTGGCGGGGTGGGCGACACTGGCGGCAACGCTGTTTGGCGTCGCGACGGCGTTTGCTATCGCGCGCCTGCGCTTTTCGGGCAGAGAGGTGATCGACGCGATAATGACGCTCCCCATGGTCATGCCCCCGACGGTACTGGGCTATTACTTGCTCGTGCTCGTGGGGCGGCGCGGCGTGATCGGCGAATGGCTTCACGACCAGCTGGGCATAACTCTGGTGTTTACCTGGCAGGGCGCGGTGATCGCAGCAGCCGTGGTCGCGTTCCCGCTTGCCTACAAGGCAGCGCGCGCCGCGTTCGAAGGTGTGGAGCGTCAGTACGAACAGGCCGCGCGCGTGCTTGGCCAGTCCGAAATCGAAGTCTTCATTCGTGTCACGCTGCCGCTCGCATGGCGTGGCATTCTCGCCGGGGCAATGCTGGCCTTTGCCCGCGCAATTGGCGAATTCGGGGCTACGCTGATGGTCGCGGGTAGTCTGCCAGGCCGAACGCAGACCCTGTCGATTGCAGTGTACGAAGCAGTGCAGGCCGGCAAGGACGATGTCGCAAATTTTCTGGTCATTGTCACGTCCATCGTGTGCATCTCGATCCTGCTGGCGTCCGGCCGATTGCTGAGGCCGCGTTACGCAACGAACTGAACGGCAAAGCATGCGCATTGAAGTCGATATCCAGAAAACCCTGCGCTCGAACAGCCGCGATTTCAAGCTGGACGTGAAGTTCGCGTGCGATGATGACCTCGGCGTGGTGTTCGGCGCATCCGGTGCGGGCAAGAGCATCACTTTGCGCGCCATCGCAGGATTGGAGCGACCCGACCTTGGGCGAATCACAGTGGGTGGAAAGGTTTGGTTCGACTCGATGGCTGGCATCAATGTCCCGGCAAGCGAGCGGGCGGTGGGTTACCTGTTCCAGGATTACGCGTTGTTTCCGCACCTGAACGTCGTGCAAAACGTGGGATTCGGATTGAAGCGCTGGTGGCAGCGAAAACTGCCCCCGACTGCCACGCGACGGGTCGCTGAACTCCTGGCACTGTTCGAGCTGCGTGGGTTGAACGATGCCTATCCCACGCAATTGTCCGGCGGGCAGCGGCAGCGCGTGGCCCTGGCGCGCGCGTTGATCCGGCAGCCCGATATCCTGTTGCTCGACGAGCCCTTCGCGGCCCTGGATCCACTGCTGCGCGACCGGATGCGTCGCGAACTGATTAGCACGCGCGCATTGTTCAAGGTGCCGATGCTCGTCATCACGCATGATCCGGAGGATGTGGCAGTACTGGGACAGACGCTGATGTTGCTGAACAATGGACGCGTCGACAAGACAGTGGATCTGAAAGTGATGCCATACCGGGATAAAGAAGGAGCCATTAGCGAAAGTGCGATACGCGGACTATTGACTGGTCGGGAAGAAGGACCAGCGTCGCCGCGTCCGACGATTCGCGCAGTGAAGTAAGAAAATGTTGCCTATCGTTATATATATAAATATATTACGAGTGGTGGAGTGGTCGGAACAAAGAAAAGGGCATGCGAATTGAATAACTACAAAAGACAAGCAGTGGCGTTTGCGATTGGCCTGATGTTGCTATCGGGTACGGTCCATGCAGATGATCCAATCAAGCGATTGCTCGATTTGCAGTTGAAGAAAGGCATCATCACGCAGGAGGAGTATGACGAGTTCATGGCTGAGACTGCAAAGGATTCGCCGCCGGTGCCCGGCGCGGGGGAAAGACCTGATATCGGCAGCCATTCCACCTCGCCGGAAAATGTAACGGGCAAGGCCGCGTCCACCGGCGAGGCTGCGCAGGTCCAGACCGACAAGGACAAGAAGGTGGAACCGGAGAAACGGCCTTCCGCAGCCGACAACGCAACGGGCAAACTTTCGTCTGATGGCCAGGGCGTGGCCTTGATCAAGACCGATACGCTCAAGGTTGAATTATTCGGGACCATCGACTTGTCCGTCGGTTATACCAGTCATTCTCTCGTGCAGAGTGGAGAAATGCCGACTTCAATCGGTCCGTATATCTCGGGCGGCGTGCGCTATCCCAGGACGACGCCGACCGGACCCGGTGGCTCGAGCGTGCCGTATCCAGCTTCCAACATGTCCAGTCAGGTTGGCCTATTCAATGGTGCGTTATCCACTTCTTCATGGGGCATCAGGGCAAGCAGGGACATTGGAGCCGATGGTCTGAAAGCGTTCGTCATCCTCGATTCAGCATTCAATCCCGCTACGGGCCAGTTGACGGATCAGTCACACAATCAGTCAACCAATTCAAGATATCCAACGACCGCCTATGCTACGAGTTCGTTGAACGGCCAATTGTTCGCGAAGGAAGCCGTCGGAGGATTCTCAGGAGACGGGTGGGGCCGCATCAAGTTTGGCCGCAACACCAATCCGATCAATGATGTGCTAGGTACCTATGCGCCAATGCAGAAGGCAGGATTATTCGAAATCTACGGAAATGGTGTTTATGGCGCTGGCGGGGGGCTTTCCGAGAATGGCAGGGTCGACAGCAGCATCAAGTATGAAAACAAATACGGGAACGTGAATTTCGGACTGCTGTACGGTCTCGGTGGTACGGGAGGGCTGAAGAGAGGCGCCCAGGGTTTTGCGAGCAACATCGGATACGAAACAGATCGCTTCGGCGTTCAGCTCATCTACGAGGAATTCAAAGATCTGCTCAAGACGGGCACGGATGCCACGGTGTCCAACGTGATCGACCTCACCGCTTATGACCAGAAAGCCCTGATGCTTGTGGGCAAGGTCAAAGTGACCGACAAGCTGCATGCCCAAATTGGCATTCAGCAGGCAAGATTGTCCGAGCCGACTCCGGATCCCAACATACCGTTCATCAGCAATATTTATGGCGAGGATGTGCAAAAGTCCACTGCCTACACCGGCGAAGACCAGAAAATAAACACGGCTCATCTTGGATTCGACTACGACTTCAGCGAGAAACTGAATGCGAGTGCCGCCTATATGTACGTGGGCTTTCCGAAATACGATTTCGGAAAGCCTGTGGGCGGCGTGTTTCCAAGTCACTATCTGGGCGGCGCGATAGATGCTTGGGGCGGCCTTGTGACTTACCGGCTGTATAAGGGCACGACGCTCTATACCGGAGCACTTTTCACGCATTACAGGGGGCCGGCCTTCGAGTCGAACAGCACGACGATTTATGTGCACGACATCTTTACCGCTGCGACCGGCTTTAGGTTCAAGTTTTAGCCAATGCGAAAATCTGTCGAGCATACGCAACTGCGAGCAGGAATTAAGGAGCAGCATAAAAAATGTACAGGCCAATCGTTCAATTAGTAATCACGATTTTCGCCTTGCAATGCGGCGCCAGCGCCGCGGCGGCAGATCTTGTGGTTTCCGCGGCAGCCAGTCTGAGCAATGCGTTTACCGAAATAGGTCACGAATTCGAAAGCACGCATGCAGATGCGAAAGTTCTCCTCAATTTCGGCGGCTCCGGGCAGTTGCTGCAGCAGATTGCGAACGGCGCGCCCGTGGACGTGTTCGCGTCAGCAGATCAAGAGACGATGGACCAGGCGCAGGCGAGGGATGTAATCGAGCCGGATTCGCGCTTCAATTTCGCGCGCAATGCGCTGGTCGTCGTGGTTCCGATCGACGCGAAGCGATCGGTGACGTCGCTAGACGACTTGATAAAGGACGAAATTCGTCGTGTCGCAATCGGCCATCCGGAAAGTGTGCCGGTTGGTCGTTACAGCAAGGCGGCTTTGACAGCATCCGGTCGTTGGAAAGCCCTGGAACCGAAGGTAATCAACACGTCGAATGTGCGACAGAGCCTCGATTACGTGGCGCGCGGCGAAGTCGACGCAGCATTCGTGTACCGGACCGATGCTGCCATACGTGGCGACAAGGTGCGTATTGCCCTGGAAGTCCCGACCATGACGCCGATCCTGTACCCCATTGCGACTGTGAAGACTGCTGGCAACAAGGCTGGAGCGAGGGAATTTGCGGCTTTTGTACACTCTCCAGAAGTGAGGAAAATCCTGCGAAAGTATGGATTCCTGGATCCATGATCGAGGGTAAAGCGCGGCCACTCAAACCTTGATGGCAGGTCGGTGCGCGAGAATCAGCAGAAGGTCGAAGCAAAATGCATCATGGCCCGACCATCTGGCGCGCAGACTTGCCCCGCGCTAGCTATCCGGTGTCCGTTTCGCGGGCATCACCCATGTGGTACCGGACGCGTCGCGGCGATCGGCCCAACCGCCGCCGAGTGAACGAATCAGCGTGACGCTCGCCAGCATCTGCTGCTGCCGAACCAGCAGCCGGCCGCGTTCGACTTGCAACCGGGTGCGTTGCGCGTCGACCAGCTCCAGTACATTAACCAGTCCGGATTTGTAGCGCGCCGTGGCAAGCCGCTCGGCGCGCTCGGCTGCATTGACGGCGCGTACCTGGCTTTCATGTTGCAGGTCGAGGATACGTAAGGCCGACAGCGCAGTTTCCACTTCTTTGAATGCAACCAGCAGTCGCTCGCAATAGTTGGCGAGGATTTCGGCATGTGCTGCACGGGCACGAGCCACGTTCGAGCGCAGCCGCCCGCCGTCGAACAACGGTTGCGTCAATGAGGCGCCGAGCAGCCAGATCTGGCTGTTCCGATTCAGCAAGTCGGACAATTCAATGCTCTCGAATCCGAGTGCGCCGGTGAGCTTGATGGAAGGGAATAGCGCGGCTTGGGCGACACCGATATCCGCATTGCGAGCCGCGAGCAAGCGTTCGGCTTCCGCGACGTCCGGGCGCCGCTCCAGCAAATCGGCGGGCATGCCGACTGGAATAACCGGCGGCTGTTGCGCGAAAGGCTCGACCGCAAGATCGAAGGGACCGGGCCGGGCGCCGACAAGTACGGCAAGCGCGTACTGCAACTCGTTGCGCCGGCGCAAAGCAGCCTGCGCTTCCGCCTGCGTGGCGGCCAGTTCGGTCTCGACACGTGCAAGGTCGAGTTCGCTGGCAAGGCCACCGCGCTTGCGCGAACCTACCAGATCGCGCGCCCGCTCGCGCAATTCGATACCGCGCGCCAGCAGCAGGAGTTCCTCGTCGGCTGCGCGCAACTGGAAGTAGGTTTGTGCAAGATCACCCTGCAAAATCAGCAGCACTGTGTGGTAGGCCGCCACGCTCGCTTCCATGCGCTGGCGCGCGGATTCTTCGAGCCGCGATATCTTGCCCCACAGATCGATTTCGTAGGAGGCATAGAGCGGCAACCGGAATCGATTGGTGGTGTACTCGTGGTTGCCGGGCAGCTTCTCCGGCTGGTCGGGGCGATTGCCCGAGGCTCTGTAGCGCGCGGCATCAGGTGAGAAATCCAGGGTCGGGTAGCGACCGGCTTCGGTGAACCCGAGGATCGCGCGCGCCTGATCCACGCGAGCAGCGGCCGCCTGAATGCGCGGGCTCGAGAAGGCGGCCTCCTCTTCGAGCCGATTGAGAACTGGGTCGCGATATATTTCCCACCATTTGCCGCGGATGACTTCGTCGCTCGGCGTGGCGTCTTTCCACGGGCCGGTCTCGACGTAAGCGGCCGGCAGCGTAGCCTTGGGACGAACGTAATCGCTACCAATGTGCATGCAGCCAGCCGCGAGCAACGCGGCCACCAATATCGGCGCAAGGCGCGTTTTCATCGCGAGTGGCTCAGCTCAGGTCTTGGGTTTTTCCTGCGGGACCGTCGGCTTGGGCGCGTCTTTCTTGTCGCCATGCGCCAGCATTTCTGTCGCGCGGACCTTGCTGCCTTCGAGCAGGCCGTCGCGCGGGTTGTTGATTACGCGTTCGTTGTCCGCAAGACCGGCGAGGATCTCCACCTCCTTGCCCATGTCGCGGCCGATCTTTACCGGCCTGATGTGAATGACACCGGCGGTGTCCACGGTCGCCACGCGCGTGCCATCCCCACCGATCATGAGTGCGTTGATCGGTACTTGCAGATTCGGTTCGGCGTTGACCAGGCTCATCCTTGCCTGCGCATACATGCCCGGCAGGAGCGGCCCGCCCTTGTTGGGTACATGCATTTCCACCACCATGGTGCGAGTGGCCGGGTCGAAGGCGCCGGCATTGCGCATGACTTTTGCCGGGAAGATTCTTTCGCCCAGTTCGGGTACCACCAGGTCCACCGTCATGCCGGGCTTGACCATGCGCATGCTGCTTTGTGGAACAGCTGCGTGTACGCGAATGGTTTCCGTCTGCGACAACTTGAACAGCCAGCCCGAGGAGCTCGCGCTCCCGGCCTGGATCAGGGACCCGACGTCGACGTTGCGCGCGACGATTGTCCCGGAGAAGGGCGCAACGACGCGCTGGAACGATTTCATCTGTGCGAGGCGACGCAAGTTGGCTTCCGCCGCCGCGTAATCGGCCTTGCGCGCTTCATGCACGCCGTGCTTCTCGTCGACCTCCTGCGGAGACACGGCCTCTTCCTTGAGCAGCGCTGCATAGCGATCCGAGGTCACGCGCGCGAGATCCAGATTGGCCTGGACTTGCGCTCGGGAGGCGTGCGCCTGGTCCAGTTCGCGGTCGACTTCGGGCGCTTCAATTTCCGCCAGCACCTGACCGGCTTTTACCTGGTCGCCGATATCGACCAGCCAGCGCTTGAGGTAGCCATTGGTGCGCGCGTAGATCATGGTTTCCTGCATTGCATACAGGCTGGCCGGCAATACGATGTCGGCTTTGGAACTGGCGCGCTTGGCGGTGACGTACACGACCACTGGAAGGTCCTCTTTGGCGGCTTCGGCCTGCGCCAGCTTCATCGCGTTCCATTTGGGCCAGAGGCCGATTGCGAATAAAGCCACCAGAACTGCTGTCAGCCCCAGCACCAATGCAGGTCCGGAGACCTTGCCACCCATGAATGCACGGTTGCCGCAGCGCTGACGAGCAATGCTGCGTCGTACATAAAGCGATCGTGAGGGTGCGCCCATTTCAGTCTCTCCCCCGTTTATTTCCAGGTCGAATTGCGTTGCACAACATTTCAGATTGCAATGGCGATTACAGAATGAAATTACTGATTTGTAACGGTTTTCTTATGGCAATTTCGCAGAAACTTGTAACATTAAAGAAACATCATTGCAACAATTGCGGACAGAGGAGGGAAATTTGTGGATCGTCAGGCTGGCGCTTAGCCGGCCCTATACATTCATTGTCGTGGCGCTGCTGATCGTCCTGCTCGGCATTGTTTCCATCCTGCGCATGCCAAAGGATATTTTTCCGGAAATCGCCGAGCCGATCGTCACCTTGATCTGGCAATACGTCGGCATTCCCGCCGATGCCTTCGAAAAGCAAGTCACTATTTTTTCCGAGCAACAGATCAGCACCACGGTCAGCAATATCAAGCGCATCGAATCCCACACCATCAACGGTAAGAACGTCATTCGCATTTACTTCCAGCCGTCCGTGCGCATCGACCAGGCGGTGAGCCAGATCACGGCGACTTCCCAGACCATTATCCGGCGCATGCCGCCGGGACAACAACCACCGCAAATCGTCCAGTACGACGCGTCCAGCGTGCCGATCCTGCAGATTGCGCTGGGCAGCGACACGATGAGCGAGCAACAGCTCTACGATCAGGGCTTGTGGCTGGTGCGCAACGAAGTGGTTCCCGTGCCGGGGGCGACGGTGCCTTTGCCGTACGGCGGACGCCCGCGCCTGGTGATGATCGATGCCGATCCGGTGCGGATGCATGCGAAAGGCATCACCGTCAAGGACATCAATGACGCATTGAACAAGCAGAACGTGAATCTACCCACGGGCTCCACACAGATCGGGTCGCGCGATTACATTCTGAGCATTAACAATAGTCCGGAGAAAATCTCGGAGTTGGGCACCCTGCCGATCAAGAGCGTCGGCGGGGCCATGGTTTACATCAACGATGTCGCCGATGTGCGCGACGGGTACAACGAGCAAACCAGTCTGGTACGCCACGATGGCCGCAAGTCGGCGCTGATCACTGTCCTGAAGAGTGGGGGCGCATCGACCCTGGACATTATTCGCGACGTTCGCCAGCGACTCGCCAACGTAGTGCTGCCCGAAGGGCTGTCGCTTTCTTTCCTTTTCGACCAGTCGGTATTCGTCGCCAATGCCATGCGCGCGGTCGTTGTGGAAGGCCTGATGGCGGCAGTGTTGACCGGCTTGCTGATCCTGTTGTTTTTGGGCAGCTGGCGCTCGACGGTGGTGGTGGTTACCTCGATTCCGCTGGCCATCCTGTTCTCGATCATCATGCTTTCGGCGCTGGGATATTCGCTCAATCTGATGACCCTGGGCGGACTGGCGCTCGCTGTCGGCATCCTGGTCGATGATGCGACGGTGACCATCGAAAACATCCACCGCCACATGGCGATGGGCAAGGGACTCAAGCAGGCCATCCTCGACGGCTCGCAACAAATCGTGGTGCCGGCGCTGGTTTCGATGCTCTGTATCTGCATCGTATTCTTGCCCGTACTGCTGCTGACTGGTGCGGCCAAGTACCTGTTCACCCCGATGGCATTGGCCGTGGTCTTTTCTATTCTGGCATCGTACGGATTGTCGCGAACCCTGGTCCCGGTGATGGCGCGCTATCTGCTGGTGGAGCATGGGCGTGACGCCGGACACGGGGTCATGGCCCGGCTGTACGCTTTTGTTGAGAGCACCTTCGAGCGCCTGCGCCAGACTTATCTGGCTGCACTGAATTGGGCTCTGGTCAGCCGCGCTACCGTGTTCACACTGTTCGGGATTCTGGTGGCGGGATCGGCCGTCGCGCTGATGTTCATCGGCTGGGAGTTTTTTCCTGTCGTGGACGCCGGACAGATCCGCCTGCATGTGAACGGTCCGGCAGGAACGCGCATCGAGGACACCGGATTGATTTTCTCCGACGTTGAAAGGGAAATCCGGCGCACGATCGACGCGCAGGATATCGATGTCGTGATTGACAACATCGGCATTCCGCCTTCGACGAATCTTGCGTACAGCGACAACGTGACGCTGTCTTCGGGCGACGGGGAAATCCTGGTTTCGCTCAAACCCGAGCACAAGGTGGCGACCAGGGAATATTTGCGTCGTCTGCGTCTGGTGCTGCCCGAGAAATTTCCGGAGTGCACGTTCTATTTCCAGCCGGGTGACATGATGAATCAGATCCTGAATTTCGGACTGCCGGCGCCGATCGACGTCAAGATCATCGGCGGGGATTACAGGAATTTCCGACTTGCCAAGGAAATCGAAGCGCGCATGAAACGCATCGCCGGTGCCGTCGACGTGCATGTGCACCAGATCATGAACCAGCCGGGATTGCGCGTTGAAGTTGACCGCACCCGTGCCGCGCAATTGGGCGTTACGCAGCGCGAAATCGCGGAAAACTTCCTGATCGCATCTTCGTCGAGCGTCGTGGTGACGCCGAACTACTGGAATGATCCGAAAACGGGCCGCCCGTATCAGGTCGTCGTGGTCCAGCCGCACGAGACGGCACTGAATTCAGTCGACGCGGTACTGAACATACCGCTGCCGGGGAAAGGGCAGTCGCCCACGCAAACGTTGGGCAACGTCGCCACAGTCAAGCATGTCGAATTGCCGGCGATCATCAACCACGTCAATACAGAACTGGCGTTCGACGTCTACGCAAACGTGCAGGGCAGGGATCTTGGCGCAGTCGCCGCCGACGTGCGCAAAGTTGTCGACGAATTTATCCCCAAGGCGCGCGAACAAAAGAACAATACCCGCATCGAAATTGCTGGCCAGGCGCAGAGCATGTACGACGCATTTACGCGCATGGGCATCGGCCTGATCGCGGCGGTACTGCTGGTGTACTTCATCATGGTCATCAATTTCCAATCGTGGACTGACCCTTTCATCATCATTACCGCCTTGCCGGGCGCATTTTGCGGAATCATCTGGATGTTGTTCCTGACCGGAACCAGCTTCAGCGTGCCCTCGCTGATGGGCGCCATCATGAGTGTCGGGGTCGCCACGGCGAACAGTATCCTTATTGTGTCTTTCGCCAACGAGTGCCTGCGCAGCGGCATGGGGCCAATCGAAGCCGCACTGGAAGCCGGTTCCACCCGTCTGCGGCCAGTGCTGATGACGGCGTCGGCGATGGTCATCGGCATGGCGCCGATGGCAAGCGGACTCGGTGAGGGTGGCGAACAGAACGCGCCACTGGGACGTGCGGTAATCGGCGGGCTGTTGCTGGCCACGCTGTCCACGCTGTTTTTCGTTCCGGTCGTGTTCAGCGTTTTGCGGCGCCATGGCGTGCAACGCCCGGCTTTTGCAGAAGACCTTGTACTTTCCGGATCCGAGAGCAGGATTTGAACCGTAATGTAATTGCCACAGAAAGGGGAGGAAATTAGCAATGAAACACATTATTATTGTTTGCAGTCTGGCGTTACTTTCGGCTTGTGCGACAACGGGGTCGCTTACCCCGGAACAGAAATTCGAGGCATATCGCGCCGAATTGAAGCTGCAGCGCGAAAAAGGCGAGCTCAGCCCAGTCGCGGAGCAGGAAAGACTGCGCGATCGTTACTGGCAGCTATACGGCCGTGATGCGGAAAGTGCCGGGCATTTTGCGTTCAGCACCACGTTGATGTACAAGGCCGAGGCTGGCCAATTTCCCATGGGAGAAGCCGAAGCATTGATTGCCGCGAAAGAAAGTCAACTGCTGGCGGCAAGGAAAACGGATCGGGAGCAGCCATGGAAATGGGACGGGGATGTCATGAAAAAATTCGATGACATGGATCGGTAATACCGCTCCCACAAACCGGACTGCCAGCCTGGCGGGTGGAATGTTACGTTACATCGATGAGGGCGAAATTGGGCGGTTACGGTTTTCTGGCGGTGGGGATGGGCGCGGCACTTGGCGCCTGGATGCGCTGGGGGTTGGGTGTCGCACTAAATGTGATCTTGCCCAATCTGCCGCTCGGCACGCTGGCGGCCAATCTCGTCGGCGGCTATCTGATCGGGGTGGCCGTTGAATATTTTTCCCTGCAGGGCGGCTTGCCGGTCGAGATGCGCCTGTTCGTGATCACGGGATTTCTCGGTGGCCTGACGACTTTTTCCTCCTTTTCTGCCGAAGCAGTCGGCTTGCTCATGCAGAGTCGGTTCGGTTGGGCAATCCTGCTCATCGCGAGCCACCTGCTCGGCTCTCTGGTCATGACCATCCTGGGGATCGCCACCATGCGGGGCCTGGCTGCCTGAACCGCGGTCAGGCGTGAGCTTCGTTGAGGATTGCACGCGCGGCGTCGATGACCTCGGAAGCAGTGAGCCCGGCGGGTCCGATGCCCGCCGCGACCAGTCGATCGGCCGCCAGGCCATGCAAGTGAACCCCGGCGAGCAAGGCCAGATCGGGATCTGCGCCCTGGGCGGCAAGAGAAGCGACGATTCCAGTCAGGACATCCCCCATACCGGCGGAAGCCATTCCCGGATTACCGCTGGTATTCACATACCAGTTGCCGTTTTCCAGTGCGCAGATGCTGCCATTTCCTTTCAACACCACGGCTGCCCTGTATCGCGCCGACAGCGCACGCGCAGCTGCGATACGATCCTGCTGGATTTGTTCCGTATCGAGTCCGAGCAGGCGGCCGGCTTCCGCAGGATGCGGCGTCAGAATTGAGGGAGCGCTTCGTGCCGCCAGGCTCTTTTGCAGGTTCGCGTGGGCGGCGATCAGGTTCAATGCGTCGGCATCGAGTACCAGCGTCGTCCGCTGCCCGAGGGCGGCGGCAAGCGCGTGCTGCGCTGCCTGCGACTCGCCCAGCCCTGGTCCGACCGCGAGGCAATCTAGTCCTTGCAGCTTGAGCACCTCCTGCGCGGGACGCAGCATCAATTCAGGCTGATTGAAATCCATCGAGGGTGAATCGGCAAACAAACCCACGTAAACCCGGCCGGCACCGAGCTTGAGCGCGGCACGGGCGGCCAGCAGCGCCGCGCCCACCATGCCGGGCGCGCCACCGATCAGGCCGACATTGCCGAACGTTCCCTTGTGGCTGTTGCGCCGGCGCGGCGGCAGGACCGTTGCGACCAGTGCGGATTCGATGCGCCAGCCGCGCGGTTCGGTGGATTCGGGCAACTCGATGCCCAGCGTGTCGAGATGAATCTTGCCGGCACAGTCCGGTCCGTCGAGCGTAAGCAATCCGGCCTTGAGACCGATGAAGGTGAGCGTCTGGCGGGCGCGCATCGCGCAGCTCAGCACACGGCCACTGTCGGCATGCAGTCCGCTGGGAATGTCGATCGCCAGAATCGGGATGCCGGAGCCATTGCTCCAGTTGACCAGTTCCGCAGCCTGGCCTTCCAGCGGCCGTTCCAGTCCGATGCCGAACAGGCCGTCGACGATCAGATGCCAGTCGCCGCTGGGCGGAATGGTTGCGTGCAGCGCGCCACCGGCGGCACGCCAGTTCGCAAAAGCGGCGCGGGCGTCCGGCGGCAGTCTCGTTTCCGTCCCGGCGAACACGACGGTAACGTCAAACCACAATTGTTTGAGCTGAAGTGCTGCGACGAAAGCGTCGCCGCCGTTATTGCCCGGACCGGCGAGCAGCAGCACGCGCCTGCCTTGCTCGCCGAGCATGCCGTGAGCGAGTGCCGCCACGGCGAGGCCCGCGCGCGCCATCAGCGGCGGAGGAGAAGGCTGTGACACGAGCGCCCGCTCGATCTCCCGGATTTCCCTGGCGACGAAAACTGGGGTGAGTGCCTTGGGCATGCGGCAGTTTAAACCACAGGAAGGCTATAATTCCGCTTTGACGACTCACCGAACGCCGAAATGCCAGACTTTCTGACGCTACGCGGGCGTAATGCCCTGTCGGAATTCCGCCTCAAGAAGCTCACCCAGGCCCTCAAGAGAACCCTTCCCACCCTCATCGCGATTACTGCGGAATACTGGCATTTCGTCGCGCTGCAATCGGCACTTCAGCCGCCGCAGCGCAAGATCCTCGAACGCATCCTGACTTACGGCCCGGCGCCGGCGAATGTCGCGGAGGAAGGTCAGATGCTGCTGGTGGTGCCGCGACTGGGCACCATTTCGCCCTGGGCATCGAAGGCCACCGACATTGCCCATTCCTGCGGACTGGAAGCGGTGACGCGCATCGAGCGCGGCGTTGCCTTTTACATCGTTACACGCAAGGGCGCGGCATTCACCGGAGTACAGCGCGAGACGTTGTTGCCGTTCATTCACGACCGCATGACCGAGACGGTGCTGGATTCCTTCGATGCGGCGGCACAATTATTCCAGCATTTTGCCGCGCAGCCGCTGGCGAAAATCGACCTGTTGGCGCAGGGACGACGAGCGCTGGAGCGGGCCAATCGCGAAATGGGTCTGGCGTTGTCGGACGACGAGATCGATTACCTGCTGGAGAATTTCCGGCGCCTTGCGCGCAATCCGACCGACGTCGAGTTGATGATGTTTGCGCAGGCCAATTCCGAGCATTGCCGCCACAAGATCTTCAATGCCGACTGGATTGTCGATGGCGAGAAGAAGAGCAACTCCCTGTTCGGCATGATCCGTCATACCCATGCGATGCATCCGCAAGGCACGGTGGTCGCCTATGCCGACAATGCCTCGATTATCGAAGGCAGCGAAATCGACCGGTTTTATCCGGACCAGTCCGGAACCTATCGCTACACCAGCGAGCGCACCCACATCCTGATGAAGGTGGAAACCCACAACCATCCGACTGCGATATCCCCGTTCGCGGGCGCGTCCACCGGCGCGGGCGGCGAGATTCGCGATGAAGGCGCAACCGGCCGCGGATCAAAACCGAAAGCCGGCCTGACCGGATTTTCCGTGTCGCACTTGCGCATTCCCGGATTCGAGCAGCCGTGGGAGACGAAGGCCGTCGGCAAGCCCGCACACATCGCGTCCGCCCTGCAGATAATGCTCGAAGGTCCCATCGGCGGCGCATCGTTCAACAACGAATTCGGCCGCCCGAACCTGTGCGGTTATTTTCGCACCTTCGAACAATCCGTCGCCGGCAAAGTGCGCGGCTATCACAAACCGATCATGCTCGCCGGCGGTGTGGGCTCGATACCTGCCATTCAATCGCACAAGGCCGCCGTGCCGGCCGGCTCGCTGCTGGTGCAGATCGGTGGCCCCGGCATGTTGATCGGCATGGGCGGCGGCGCCGCTTCAAGCATGAATACCGGCGCGAACATCGCCGACCTGGACTTCGATTCAGTGCAACGCGGCAATGCCGAGATCCAGCGTCGCGCCCAGGAAGTCATCGACCGCTGCTGGGCCATGGGCACGGCCAATCCGATCCTGTCGATCCACGACGTGGGGGCGGGCGGGCTGTCGAACGCGCTGCCGGAGCTCGTCTACGGCGCGGGCCGCGGTGGCCACATCAACCTGCGCGACATCCCGTCGGAAGAGCCGGGCATGACGCCCGCGCAGGTCTGGTGCAACGAATCGCAGGAGCGTTACGTGATGGCGATCGCACAGGAAGCTTTCACCGGCTTCAAGGCGTTGTGCGAACGCGAGCGCTGTCCCTTCGCGGTGGTTGGCCGAGCCACCGACGACGGCTGGCTGAAGGTCGATGATCCGCAATTCGGCAATCATCCGGTCGACATGCAGCTCGAAGTCGTACTGGGCAAGCCGCCGAAAATGACCCGTGACGTTGCGCGACGGCAAAGTGTCGCACCGGCGCTGGACATGTCCACAATTGATCTCGAAGACGCAGTCCTGCGCGTGTTGCGTTTCCCGGCGGTGGCAAACAAGACTTTCCTGATAGCTATCGGCGACCGCACCGTCGGCGGATTGTGTTCGCGGGACCCGTTCGTCGGCCCGTGGCAGGTGCCGGTTGCCGATGTCGCCGTGACATTGATGGGCTTTAAGACCTGTCGCGGGGAGGCATTCGCAATGGGCGAGCGCGCCCCGATCGCGATCATCGACGGACCGGCCTCCGGGCGCATGGCGGTGGGCGAGGCGCTGACCAACATCGCTGCTGCGCCGATCGGAGACCTCGGCGACGTCAAGTTGTCGGCCAACTGGATGGCGGCGGCCGGATATCCGGGGGAAGATGCCCTGCTGTTCGACACCGTGGAAGCGGTGGCGATGAAATTGTGCCCGGAACTGGGCATCAGCATTCCGGTGGGCAAGGATTCGATGTCGATGCGCACCGCCTGGCAGGAAGGCAGGACGAGCAAGGAAGTCGTCGCCCCCTTGTCACTGATCGTGTCCGCCTTTGCGCCCTGCATGGACGCGCGCAAGACGCTCACGCCGCAACTGCAGCCGCTGGACCGCGACAGCGTGCTGGTGCTGATTGACCTGGGCGCGGGACGCAACCGGCTGGGCGGATCGGTGCTGGCACAGGTGCACAACCAAATTGGCGGCGAAGCACCCGATGTCGATTCCGCGGCGACGCTCAAGGCCTTCTTCACCACGATTCAGCGGCTCAACGAACAGGACGCGATCCTCGCCTACCACGATCGCTCCGACGGCGGCCTGCTGGTCACGCTCGCGGAAATGATGTTTGCTTCGCATGTCGGCGTCAGCGTCGACATTGAAGGCGACACGTTCGCCGCATTGTTCAGCGAGGAACTGGGAGCGGTGCTCCAGGTCGCGGCGGACCAATTCGATGTTGTAAGGAATGCATTCGAAGCGGCCGGCCTGGCGGCGCAGTGTCGGCGGCTCGGCAGCCTGAATCGAAGCGGCAGGCTGATCGTGCGAGCGAAGGGAAAACAGATCTACAGCGAATCCGGCGTTACGCTTCAGCGTGCGTGGTCGGAAACCACCTACCACCTGCAGCGCCTGCGGGACAATCCGGATTGCGCCCGTCAGGAATTCGACCGCATCCTCGATGTTGCCGATCCTGGACTGCACGCAAAACTCGCCTTCGATCCGGGACACGACATCGCGGCGCCTTTCATCGCCAAGGGCATTCGCCCGAAAGTCGCGATCCTGCGCGAGCAAGGCGTCAACGGCCAGATGGAAATGGCGGCGGCCTTCGATCGCGCCGGGTTCGAAGCCGTCGACGTGCACATGACGGACATCATTGCCGGACGCATCGCCCTGCCGCACTTCAAGGGGGTCGTCGCCTGTGGCGGATTTTCCTATGGTGACGTGCTCGGCGCCGGGGAGGGCTGGGCGAAGTCGATTCTGTTCAATGCCCGCGCGCGCGAGCAATTCGGCCTGTTCTTCCAGCGCGCCGACGTTTTTGCCCTCGGGGTCTGCAACGGCTGCCAGATGATGAGCAATTTGCACGAGCTCATTCCGGGCGCGGAACACTGGCCGCATTTCGTGCGCAATCGCTCCGAGCAGTTCGAGGCACGGGTGGTCATGGTGGAAGTTCCAAGGAGCCCGTCGTTATTCTTTGAGGGCATGGCCGGTAGCCGCATGCCGATCGCGGTCGCGCATGGCGAAGGATTCGCGGAGTTCCGCAACGCGGCTCAGTTGTCCGCCGCGCGCCGTCTGGTCGCGCTGCGCTTCGTCGACAATTGTGGCCAGGCCACCGAAAATTATCCGCTGAACCCGAATGGTTCGCCGGAGGGCATCACCGGGCTGACGACGCCTGACGGCCGTTTCACGATTGTCATGCCGCATCCGGAGCGCGTGTTCCGTAGCATCCAGAATTCATGGCGACCGTTGTCCTGGGGAGAGGACGGCGCGTGGCTGAGGATGTTCCGCAATGCGCGGCGCTGGGTCGATTGATTGGCCGGCGCACCACGACGAAAACAATAAAAACGGGCGCCGTCGGCGCCCGTCTCATTTGACCCGCTGCAGCTTATTTGGCGTCGATCTTCTGCACCTTGGCCTTGGTCCGCAGGTCCGCGATGTAATCGTCACGTACCTTGGTCGCCAGTTGCTGCTGTATTTGCGCTTTCACCGCATCGTAATCGGGGAAGGGCACGGCTTTCACGTCCTCGAGTTCGATGATGTGATAGCCGTAGTTGGTCTTAACCGGCTCCTTGGTACGCTCACCCTTCTTTAGTGCCTTGAGGGCTTCGCCAAAAGGCTGCACATAGGATTCCGCTTCGCTCCAGTCCAGCTCGCCGCCTTCATCCTTGGTGCCGGTGTCCTGTGACTTCTCCTTGGCGATGGCCGCGAAGTCGCCGCCGGCCTCGAGGTCGGCGATGATCTGCTTGGCATCGGCCTCTTCCTTGACCAGGATGTGGCGCGATTTGAATTGCTTGCCAACCTCGCCGCCGCGCTCGGCCTTTACGCGCTCGTATTCCTTGTGCACGTCCGCATCCGAAGGGTTGAGTTTTTTGCTCAGGTCCTCGATCAGCAAGGCCAGGATGATCTGCTGCTTGGCCAGATCGACCTGGGTCTGGTAATCGGGGTTCTTGTCGAGTTTGCGGCGAACGGCCTCCTGGTACAGGATCTCGCGGGTAATCAGGATTTCGCGCAGGTTGTCGCGGAATTCCGGCGTGTCCTGCAACGGCTGCTGACCCTGCTGACCCTGTTGTTGCTGACCCTGCGCAATCTGCGACTTGGCGACGAACTCCAGGCGCGACTGTGGAATGCCGATGCCATTGACGATGGCGACATTCTTTTGTTTGGCGTCCGCCTTGGCAGGTTTGGCTTCGGCAGCGTCTTTTTGCTTGGTTTCTGCGGCATATCCGGCGCCAGCCGTGGCAAGGCATGCAGCCAGCAACGCGAGCAGAATGGGATGTTTGACCAATTGCATTTGCAGTTCCTTTGGTGACGGGAGTTGAACTCTGGTATGGGATTTTGTGCTTGAAGTCTGCTTCAGCGTTCAACCCGTGGCTGAAGGTCCCAATTCATCGGGTGCATAGGCCCGAATGGCCAATGCGTGAATGCGTTTCGGCATCAGGTCGGCGAGTGCGTCGTAGACCAGCCGGTGCCGGGTGACGGCGGATTTGCCGGCGAACTCGCGCGCGACGATCACCAGCTGGAAATGGCCACCTCCGTCCCTGGCGCCGGCATGGCCGGCGTGCTCGTGACTGTCGTCGAATAATTCCAGCGACTCCGGAGCCAGGCACGACAGGCGCTCGCGGATCATGTCCTCGATGCTCATTACTTCGGAAATACCTTGCGATAGGGTTTTACCGTGACCTTGGCGAATACGCCCTCGGTCACGTAGGGATCAGCATTGATCCAGGCCTTGGCCTGTTCCAGCGAATCGAATTCGGCAACGATCAGGCTGCCGGTCATGCCGGCCGGACCCGGATCGATGCTGTCGATGGCGGGAAATGCACCGCCGAGAATGAGCTTGCCGGCGGCGATCAGCTCATCGACGCGCTTGAGGTGTGCCGGCCGCGCGGCAGTGCGCTTGGCCTGGCTGTTCGGGATATCTTCCCCGATGATCGCGTACAGCATTATTCCTTCTCCTCGTGTTCAATATGGCGGCTGAGCAGCAGTCCCTGGACGACAATGAATGCCAGCATCAGCCCGGTTCCGCCGAACAGCTTGAAGTTGACCCAGGTTTCGGTCGGAAAGTGAAATGCCACGTATAAATTGGCGGCGCCCATCAGCAGAAAGAAGCCGGCCCAGCTCAGGCTCAGGTTACGCCAGACTGAATCGGGCAGGGTGAGCTGTTTTTCCATCATGGCGCGGATCAGGTTGCGGCGGAACAGCAGATCCGCGCCGAGCAGGATGACACAGAATAACCAGTACAGGACCGTGGGCTTCCACTTGATGAAAGTCTCGTCGTGCAGCCACAGCGTGGCACCGCCGAAAACCGCGATGATCGCCAGGCTCACCCAGAGCATGGTGTCGACTTTGCGATGGCGCAGCCAGGACCATGCCACCTGGCACAGGGTCGCGCCGATGGCCACGGCCGTGGCCGTGTAAATGCCCCAGAACTTGAAGGCCACGAAAAACAGCAAAACCGGAAAGATATCGAACAGGAACTTCATGATCGCCAAGGCAAATTGACCGGCCGCATTATGGCCTCAAGGGCGGGTCGGTGTCCAACCGGCATCAGGTAATATGGCGGCCTTGTTTTGACTGTCATTCCAGGGAAGGAGTTCGCGATGGCGCAGGTCAAGTTGGTGAATTACGACGAGGCATCCAGGGAAGTCCGCGCGGTGTTCGACGACATCATGAAAACGCGCAAGACCGATTACATCAACAACATCTGGCGTGCGCTGGCTGTCCATCCGCCGCTGCTGAAGCGTTTCTGGTCGCAAATGAAGGAGGTGATGATCAAGCCTTCGAAACTCGACCCGCTCACCAAGGAGTTGATCTACCTGGCGGTCAGCGTCAACAACAACTGCGAATACTGCATTACCTCGCACACCTTTGCCGCGCGCAAGCACGGGCTGGACGACGCGATGCTGGCCGAGTTCAACGAAATAGTGGCGCTTGCCAATGCCGGCAACCGCCTGACGATGGGATTGCAGGTGGAGCCGGACGAGCGCTTCAAGCCGAAACATGTCGACAAGGCCTGGTCGGTCGGACGAACGTCCGCCGCGACGGAGAAAAAGACGAAGGCGAAGCGGTCCCGGTAGAGGCGGTGCAATGGAATTCGAACAAGTTGTCAGGGTGCGCTACAGCTGCCGCAGCTATCAATCCAGACCGGTCGCGAAAGAGGTCATAGACCGCATTCTCGATGTCGCGCAGCAAACGCCTTCCTGGTGTAATTGCCAGCCCTGGCAAGTCGTGGTCGTAAGCGGTGAGGCGATCGAGCGCTTTCGCGTGGCGCTGCATGCGCATGCAGCGCAAGGTGCGCCGGCGAAACCGGACTTCCCCTTTCCGCTGCGCTATGAAGGTCTGTATCGCGAGCGGCGCAAAGTTTGCGGCGTGCAGTTATACCAGGCGCTCGGCATCGGCCGCGAGGACAAGGCCGCGGCCGCGCGACAGTCGCTGGAGAATTTCCGGTTTTTCGGCGCGCCGCATGTGGCCCTGATCACCACCGATGAAGAGCTCGGGGTCTACGGCGCGGTCGATTGCGGGTTGTATGTCTCGAATTTCATGCTGGCTGCGCAGAATGTCGGCGTCGCTTCCATCGCGCAGGCCGCGCTGGCGTCTTATCCGGATTTCATCCGTGGCCATTTCGCTCTGCCGCCACACAGAAAACTTGTCTGCGGCATTTCCTTCGGCTATGCCGATCCGGCACATGCCATCAACGCTTATCGCACCGCGCGCGCCACCGTGGCGCAAGCGGCGACCTGGATCGATTAGTCCGGCGCCGATTCAACTGCGATCGCGGACGCCGCAAGCCACTGCGCGACCGATCCAACGCGGAATCCCGCAGATTCTAGCCTGCGATTCAGTCGCAAAAGCGCCTTGTCGCGAGTCAGCAACCAGTCCGCGGCGGCATCGAGCGCCAGCGCCATGAACTTCTGATCGTCCGGGTCGCTGCAGCGCGGGAGAGCGATGACGGCGGGCGATTCGCGATGTTCATGGCGGGCGGTGCAACGGGCAACTTCCGCCAAATAACCCGCCTTGTGCGCGTCATCGAGTCCGAATTCCGGGTAGGCCAGTACCGTGCCCAGTTCTCGCAGGCAGTCGTCGTCGACGATGATGATTGTGCGGCCGCCGCGCTGCGCCGCCTTCAGCGGCGCGACCGCGGGATCGTCGAACACCAGCCAGTCGATCCACACGTTGGTATCGAGCACCAGCCGCATCGGGATGCTCAGAACTTCTCGTAGCCGTGCAGGTAGCGCCACTGACCCTGCGGCAGTTCGCCCAGCGCCACGCGGCCGATGCGCACGCGCTTGAGGCCGGTGACTTGCAGGCCGACCAGTTCGCACATGCGCCGGATCTGGCGTTTCTTGCCTTCGCGCAACACGAAGCGCAGTTGAT
Organism: Betaproteobacteria bacterium; assembly: GCA_039931685.1. Taxonomy (GTDB): domain Bacteria; phylum Pseudomonadota; class Gammaproteobacteria; order Burkholderiales; family JACQAP01; genus JACQAP01. The sequence continues at coordinate 22,793 of JBDTRK010000041.1, forward strand.
CGCGGTTTTGCTGGGTGACCCGGGCGGGCTTGAGCGCCACGCCATCCAGGCTCAGGCCGTGTTGCAGCAGATCCAATCCCGAGTCGTCGAGTTTGCCCTCGACGCGAACCAGGTATTCCTTCTCAATCGTGGATTCCTCGCCTATCAGCAGCTTGGCAATGCGGCCGTCCTGGGTGAATACCAGCAATCCCGTCGAGTCGATGTCGAGCCGGCCTGCCGGGGCGAGTCCCTTGAGATGTTCGCGCTCGAAGCGCAGCGACGGATTGTCTTCGGCATAGCGATTGTCGGGCACTATCAGCGTGACGGCCGGCCGGTATCCTGGTTCGGGCTGGCCGGAGACATAGCCGACCGGCTTGTGAAGCAGGATGGTTACGCGGGAAATGTTCCGGGCTTTTTTGTCGAGCGTGATCTTCTGCGACGGATCGATGCGCGTACCGAGTTCCTCGACCCGCACGCCATCCACATAGACCCAGCCGCGTTCGATGTATTCGTCCGCTTCGCGCCTCGAGCACAGCCCGCGTTCGGACATGAGCTTGGAGACCCGGACCTTCTGTTCTTCCGGGGCGGATGATACCTGCTCAGGCAAGACCCCTGGCACGGCTGCGCTAGAGGGCCGTGCCGGCGACTGCGTCTTGGCGCGCGGGGCGGAGCCGTAAGGACTTGGTTTTGATGCTGGTGCGGGGCTTTTTGCTGCCGCCGGTCCACGAACACGCTGCGCCAGCCGGGCGCGCGTGGAACGCGTCGCTTCGGATCGTACGGCGGGCTTCCCCGCCGGCTTGCGCAGCGTGCCGCGTCCGGTCAAGCGGCGGCGACCAGTTCGCGCAACACGTAAGGCAGGATTCCGCCGTGGCGGTAGTAGTCCACCTCGATCGGCGTGTCGATGCGCAGCAGCACTTTCACTTCGCGCTTCGTACCGTCCGCGCGCGCGATGACCAGTGTGACATCCTGTTGCGGCCGGATCTCGCCGCCCAGGCCTGTGATGCCGAAGGTTTCGTCACCTTTGATGCCAAGCGATTCGACGGTATCGGCACCCTTGAACTGCAGCGGCAGAACGCCCATGCCGACCAGGTTCGAGCGGTGGATGCGCTCGAAGCTCTTGGCGATGACGGCCTTGACGCCGAGCAACTGCGTGCCTTTCGCCGCCCAGTCGCGCGACGAGCCGGTGCCGTATTCCTCGCCGCCGAACACAACCGTCGGCGTGCCTTGCGCGATGTATTTCATCGCCGCATCATAAATCGACATCTGCTCGCCGAAAGGCTGGAACACGGTTACGCCGCCTTCGATGCGGCTGCCGTCGGCTTTGGGCGGCACCATGAGGTTCTTGATGCGCACGTTGGCGAACGTGCCGCGCATCATCACATCATGGTTGCCGCGGCGCGCGCCATAGCTGTTGAAGTCGGCCTTGGCCACGCCATTGGCAATCAGGTATTTGCCCGCGGGCGAGGTATCCTTGATCGAACCGGCCGGACTGATGTGGTCGGTGGTTACCGAGTCGCCGAAGACACCCAGCGCGCGGGCTTCTTCTATTTTTCCGATCGCGGCAGGCTGCATCGCGAAGCCATCGAAAAACGGCGGTTCGGCGATATACGTGGATTTCGGCCAGTTGTACACCTGACCGGAGGCCGATGAAATGGCATTCCACAGCGGCTGATCCTTGGTCAGGTCGCCGTACAGCCGGCGGAAAGTCTTGGCATCCGTCGCGTACTTCATCAGGTCGTACACTTCCTTCGTGGTCGGCCAGATATCGCCGAGATAGACCGGCTTGCCATTCTTGCCGGTGCCGACCGGTTCGCTCATCAAGTCCTTCAGCACGGTGCCGGCGATGGCGTACGCCACCACCAGAGGCGGCGAGGCCAGGAAGTTGGCCTTGATGTTGGCGTGGATGCGCGCCTCGAAGTTGCGATTGCCGGATAGCACGGCACAGGCGATCAGGTCGTTCTGCACGACGACTTCCTCGAGCTGTGAATCGAGCGGGCCGGCGTTGCCGATGCAGGTGGTACAGCCGTAGCCGGCGAGGTAGAAACCCAGTTTCTCGAGATAGGGCAGCAGGCCGCCCTTGGTCAGATATTCGGTGACTACACGCGATCCCGGTGCGAGGGAGGTCTTGATGTGTGGCTTGACGGTCAGGCCTTTTTCCACGGCCTTTTTTGCCAGCAGGCCCGCAGCGATCAACACGCCGGGATTGGAAGTGTTCGTGCAGGAGGTAATCGCTGCGATGAGTACATCGCCGTGCCCGAGATCGACGCCATTGCGTTCGGGCTGGCCGGTTTGCACGCGATCGGGCGTCGGTCGGTTGTCCATCATTTCGATCTCGGTGGACATGCTGGTGTTCTTCTTGCTGACCAGGCCGTGCTCGTTGCCCCGCGCTTTCGGGGCCGATTCCTGCGCCTGTTCGCCACCGCCACCGACGGTCGCCGGCACCTGGCCGTAGCGGGTGACGAAGCGCTTGTTCAGGTCTGCGGCGGATTTGTTGTAACCGTTGTCGGACGTCGGCCGGGAGAAAAGGCTGGAGAATGCGCTCTTGAGTTTGCCCAGTTCGATGCGGTCTTGCGGGCGCTTCGGTCCCGCCAGGCTCGGCGTGATGGTGGACAGGTCGAGTGTGAGTTCCTTGCTGTAGTCGATATCGCCTGCCTTGGGTACGCCGTACAAGCCTTGTGCCTTGAAATAAGCAGCGAATGCGTCGATTTCCTTGTCGGTGCGCCCCGTGCCGCGGAAATACTCAATGGTGGCGTCGTCCACAGGGAAAAAGCCCATGGTTGCGCCGTACTCCGGCGCCATGTTGCCGATGGTGGCGCGGTCGGGAACTGCCAGGCTGGCCGTGCCTTCGCCGAAGAACTCGACGAATTTGCCGACCACTTTCTGCTGGCGCAGCATTTCGGTGACGGTCAGCACCAGGTCGGTGGCAGTGACCCCTTCGCGCAGCTTGCCGGTGAGGTTGACGCCCACGACGTCCGGTGTCAGGAAATAGACTGGCTGGCCGAGCATGCCAGCTTCGGCTTCGATGCCG
>JBDTRK010000042.1:0-25788 GCA_039931685.1 Betaproteobacteria bacterium
CGTTCCGCACGGAATCCGGCAGCCAGTACGCCCAGGATCACGACCAGATAGACGCAAACCTTGAGCAAGTCACGCTGCAGCAGGTACGGCTGGAGCATTGGCTCGTGCAGCATCATCTGTGCCGCGGTCCAGGCAAGGACGCCGGCACCCACATAGACGATGACGGGAAAGCGGTCGACCCATTTTAAGATCAGCGTGCTGCCCCAGACCACGATAGGAATGCTGATCAACAGACCAAGGACCACAAGCAGGAAGTTGCCGCGGGCCGCGCCGGCGACCGCCAGCACGTTGTCCAGGCCCATCAGCGCATCGGCGATCACGATGGTCTTCATCGCGTTCCAGAAACTATCAACGGGCCGGGTGTGTAGGTCCGCCTCGCCTGCCTTGGGTACCAGCAGCTTGTAGGCGATCCAGACGAGCGCGAGACCACCGAGAAAGCGCAGCCCGGGCACCATCAGCAGCCAGACCACGGCCAGCGTCATGGCGGCGCGCACGACGATCGCGCCCGCGGTTCCCCAGAGGATGGCCTTCATGCGCAGTTCGGCCGGAAGGGCGCGCGCCGCCAGCGCAATTACGATCGCATTGTCGCCCGCCAGGACCAGGTCGATGATGACGATGGCGAGCAGCGCGGAGAGAAACGCCACGGAAAAAATATCCATTTGATGCGTCCATCGCCCCGTACGGTTCGAAATTCAGACGGGAAAGTGGGGGGCGAAAAAAACCTTTACCGGCTGGTAAAGGTCTCGCGACAGCTTGCGCTGCCAACAGCGCCGGGGCTTGTCGCCCGTGCTGACGGCCACCGTCGTGAAGCTACTCCCCTTTAGATCGCGCCTGCATCTTGCCGGATTCGGGGCCGGCGCGTCAACCTTTCAATCGCCAGATGCGGATGACCTCGGGCACGCGCCGCAGGCTGCGCATGACGCTCGCCAGATGCTGGCGGTCGTGTACCTGCAACGTGAAGTGAATGATGGTGTAGGCGCTGGAGTCGCCTTGTTCGAGACTGACGTTGTCGATGTTGGAATCGGTGTCGCTGATCATCGCCGCGACCTTGGCGAGCACGCCGCGATGATTTGACACCACCATCTTGATGTTCACGGAGAACAGCTTCTTGGTGTCCGGTGCCCATTCCACGTTCAGCCACTTTTCCGGATCGCCGCGCGTCTTGCGCGCCACCGGGCAGTCATGCGTATGCACCACCAGGCCGTGGCCTTTCTTCAGGAAGCCGATGATCGGATCGCCCGGGATCGGATGGCAGCATTTTGCGAACTGCAGCGCCATGCCTTCCGAGCCGCGGATGATCAGGCTGCCGGGCAGTTTCTCTCCCTTGCTGCCCTTGGGTTCGGCAATCGACAGCAATTCGCGCGCAATTACGATCGCCAGTTGCTTGCCCAGCCCTATTTCGGCAAGCACCTCCTGGCGCGACTTGGCGCTGTTTTCCTTGAGCAGCTTGTCCCATTGTGCTTCCGCGACCTTGTCCGGGTCGGCCCTGAGCGCAGTGAGCGCCTGATTGAGCAGGCGCTCCCCGAGCTGGGAAGATTCCTCGTACTGCATGGTCTTCAGGAAGTGACGGATGTGCGAGCGCGCCTTGCCGCTAACGACGTAGCTCAACCAGGCCGGGTTCGGCTTGGCATGCGCTGCCGTAATGATCTCCACGCGATCGCCATTCCTCAACTCCGAGCGCAGCGGCACCAGTTCGTGATTGATCTTCGCCGCCACGCAGCGATTGCCGATGTCGGTGTGTACCGCGTAGGCAAAATCGACGCAGGTCGAGCCGTGCGGCAATGACAGAATCTTGCCCTTGGGCGTGAATACGTAGACTTCGTCCGGGAACAGGTCGACCTTCAGGTGCTCCAGAAACTCGATCGAATCGCCCGATTCTGACTGCATTTCCAGCAGGCTCTGCAGCCACTGGTGCGTCTTCATGTGCAATTCGTTGATCTGCGCGTCGTTCTCCTTGTACAGCCAGTGCGAAGCCACGCCGGCTTCGGCAATCTTGTGCATCACCTGCGTTCGGATCTGCACCTCGATTGGCGTACCGAATGGCCCGAACAGGGTGGTGTGCAGCGATTGATAGCCATTGGCCTTCGGGATGGCGATGTAGTCCTTGAACTTGCCGGGGATGGGTTTGTACAACTGGTGCAGGGCGCCCAGCGCCAGATAGCAGGCAGCCGTGTCCTTGACGAGCACGCGAAAACCGTAGATGTCGAACACTTCCGCAAACGACAGGTTTTTTTCGTGCATCTTGTTGTAGATGCTGTAGAGGTTCTTCTCACGGCCGGTTACCGTGGCCTCAAGGTGGTTGTCGGCCAGTTTCTGCTTGATCGCGTCGAGAATCTTGTCCACCACCTCGCGACGGTTGCCGCGCGCGCGCAACAACGCTTTGGACAACACGTTGAAGCGATTGGGATAGAGATGGCGAAAGGCGAGTTCCTGCAGTTCCTGGTAGAGCTCGTTCAAGCCCAGCCTGTGCGCGATGGGCGCATAGATTTCCAGCGTCTCGCGCGCGATGCGCGCGCGCTTCTTCGGATGCATGACCGTCAGCGTGCGCATATTGTGCAGGCGATCGGCCAGTTTGATCAGGATCACGCGCACGTCGCGCGCCATCGCCAGCAGCATCTTGCGGAAGTTTTCCGCCTGGGCTTCTTCCTGTGTCTGGAACTCGATGCGGTCGAGTTTGGAGACGCCGTCGACGAGATCGGCCACTTGCTTGCCGAACCTTTCGCTGATCTCGCCTTTGGTGACCGCCGTGTCTTCCATCACATCATGCAGCAGCGCGGCAGTAAGGGCCTGCGCGTCGAGGTGCCATTGTGCGAGGATCTGGGCGACCGCGATCGGATGGGAAATGTAGGGATCGCCGGATTTGCGGAACTGGCCTTCGTGCGCGCTTTCGCTGAACTGATACGCGCTTTGCAGCTGAATGATGTCCTCCGGCTTGAGGTAGCCGGTTGCGTTCTTGAACAGAAGCTCGGCTTCGGACATGGGGGCTTCAGCCACGGCCGGTGAACCGACTGCGTTCACCGTTGGGAGGGATGATTGGGCTGGGCCTCCTGCGGACGTCGTGACGGTCCGAGACGGTCAGACCTTGGTCTTGAGGATTTCAGCTCCGACCTTCTGGGCCGCGATTTCGCGCAGTGCGATCACTGTCGGCTTGTCCTTGTTGGTGTCCACCAAAGACGACGCGCCGGTCGCAATCTGTCGCGCACGATAAGTCGCGGCGAGCGTGAGCTCGAAACGGTTCGGAATGTATTTCAGGCAATCTTCTACGGTTATACGCGCCATGTGCGGCTCATTTCAGACTGTTGATCAAATCGCGGTGGCGGGAAACCTGTGAAGCGGTCCGTAAACGGGCCGCCCGCACGATACTCACCAGATCTTCGACGGCTTCATCGAAGTTGTTGTTGATCATAACATAGTCGAATTCCGCCAGATGGGCGATCTCGCCCCGCGCCGCCTCAAGGCGACGTTCGATGACGGCCGCACTGTCTTGTCCGCGGTCGGTCAGGCGCCGGCGCAGGGTGTCCGGCGAAGGCGGCAAGATGAAGATGCCGATGGACTGGGCGATGAGCCTGCGCACCTGCTGGGCGCCCTGCCAGTCGATTTCCAGCACGATGTCGACGTCGCCGGCGGTCTGCTCGTCGATCCAGGCCTGCGATGTGCCGTAGAGGTTGCCGTGCACTTCTGCGCTTTCGAGGAAATCGCCGCGACCGATCATGGCCTCGAATGCCGGTCTCGAGACGAAGTGGTAGTCGCGCCCGTCGATTTCCCCCGGTCGTGGCGCGCGTGTGGTATGCGACACCGACAGCCGCACGCCGCGGTCGCGCCTGAGCAGTTCAGCGACCAGAGAGGTCTTGCCGGCGCCGGACGGTGCACAGACGATGAAGACGGTGCCGTTCACTCGATGTTCTGGATCTGCTCGCGCATCTGTTCGATCAATACCTTGAGATTCATGGAGGTCTGGGTGAACTCCATGTCTACCGATTTTGAGCCCAGGGTATTGGCTTCGCGGTTGAGTTCCTGCATCAGGAAATCGAGGCGCTTGCCGGCTGCACCGCCCTTGTCGAGGATGCGGCGGATTTCACTGAAATGGGCGGTAAGCCGCGACAATTCCTCATCAACGTCGATTTTGGAGGCGAACAGCACCAGTTCCTGCTTCAGGCGTTCGTCGTCCAGGCTGACCATCGCCTCTTTGAGCCGCGCCGTCAGTTTTTCCCGGTAACCGGTGACCAGTTGCGGCATGCGCGGCGCCAGGTTGCCCACCAGCGCTTCCATGGATGCAATGCGCTCGAGCAACAGAATTTTGAGCTTCTCGCCTTCGCGCCCGCGTGTCGCGTTCAGCTCATCGAGCGCGCGCTCGAGCAGACGACCGCAGGCCTGCTGGAGCTCGTCGGGGACCAGGGCGTCATTGCCGAGCATGCCCGGCCAGCGCAGCACGTCTGCCACCGACAGCGAGTGGCCTTCGGGCAGCGCGGCCTTTATGCGGGCGTTCAGCTGCGCGAGCTGGCCGAGCAGAGCATCGTCAATCTGCAGGTTGGATTGCGAGGCTGCCGACTTGGCGATGGAAATGCGCACTTCGACCTTGCCGCGGCCGATGCGGGCGGTGGTTTTCTCGCGCAGGTTCGATTCGAGCGGTCGCAATTCGTCCGGTATGCGGAACTGGACGTCGAGATAGCGGTGATTGACCGAGCGCAGTTCAAGATTGAGTGCGCCGAACGGAAGTTCGGCTGCGGCGACTGCGTATCCCGTCATACTGTAAATCATTGGCGGCCCGGGTGCTTTACAAGGGCGAAGGAGTTCACCAAAATTGGCGAGCCGAAAAGATAGCACACAAATTCAGGGCGTTTATCCGATTCGCGCGACCGCTCCAGCCTTGGACGCGCGCCCAGACTTTAAGCCCATCCTAACGTCATCTTGAAACGAAAGAACCGCCATGCGACCCAGTGGACGCGCTCCCGACCAATTGAGAAAACTCAACATCACTCGCGCCTATACCCGCCATGCTGAAGGCTCGGTGCTGATCGAGTGCGGCGACACCAAGGTCATCTGCACGGCCAGCATCGAGGACAAGGTTCCGCCCTTCCTGAAGGGCAAGGGCCAGGGTTGGCTTACCGCTGAATACGGCATGCTGCCGCGGTCGACCAATACGCGCTCCGATCGCGAAGCGGCGCGCGGCAAGCAGTCCGGGCGCACGCAGGAAATCCAGCGACTGATCGGCCGCAGCCTGCGCGCGGTGACCGATTTGCGCGCACTCGGCGAACGCACCATCCAGATCGACTGCGATGTCATCCAGGCCGACGGCGGCACGCGCACGGCCAGCATCACTGGCGCCTTCGTCGCGCTGCATGATGCCGTGACCCTGCTGAAAAGCCGGCAAGCCATGCCCACCTGGCCGATCCGCGATTTCATAGCCGCGATATCGGTGGGCATGTTCGAGGGTACGCCGGTGCTCGACCTCGACTATTCCGAGGATTCCAACAGCGACACCGACATGAACGTAGTCATGACCGCCGCCGGGGCGCTGGTGGAAGTGCAGGGCACGGCCGAAGGTGAAGCGTTTTCCCGGCGCGAGATGAACGCCATGCTCGATCTGGCCGAGCTTGGTATCGGCAGGTTGGTGGCGGCGCAGAAAGCCGCACTGGGGCAGGCTTGAACGTCGAAGCGGGTCAGATTGCGCGTGTTCAATAAACTGGTCGTCGCGTCGGGCAATCCGGGCAAGCTGCGCGAAATCGGACAGATCCTCACGCCGCTGGGCATCGAGTTGCTCGCGCAGTCCACATTCGGCGTTCCGGAGGCCGACGAGCCGCATGACACCTTCATCGAGAATGCGCTGGTCAAGGCACGGCATGCTTCGCGCCTGACCGGATTGCCGGCACTGGCTGACGATTCGGGTATATGCGTCGATGCGCTGGGCGGCGCGCCAGGCGTACACTCCGCGCGCTATGCCGGTGAGCCCAGATCGGACGAGCGCAACAACGTCAAATTGTTGGAAATGCTCGGCGAAGGTTCCGACCGCAAGGCGCATTATTACTGTGTCATCGTGGTCATGCGGCACGCGCGCGATCCGCAGCCGCTGATCGCGCAAGGATTGTGGCGGGGAGAAATTTTGCGCGCGCCGCGCGGCGGAGGTGGCTTTGGCTACGATCCTTTGTTCCTTGATCCTGCGCTCGGGCAGACCGGAGCGGAACTAAATCCCTTGCAGAAGAATCTCATTAGTCATCGTGGCAGGGCGCTGGCACTGCTGGCAGACGCGTTGCGGCAGGCCAACTGATTTGCACGCGGTCCGGATAATACGCTTCGGGACGCCGCCATGATGGATAATGAGGATTCTGCGGGTGCCGGTGCGTTACCCCGTGGATGCGGAGATAGGGTCTGTTGAATCTACCCAGGAGGTCATGATGGCAAGCAAGGCAATTTCGACGGACAAATTGATGGAGGACTTGCGACTGGTGGTGGGGGACGCGGAAGAGTTGCTGCGCGCTACCGCCGGGCAAGCGGGCGAAAAAGTCACGGCCGCGCGCGCGCGCGCGGCGGAATCTATCGACGCGGCCAAGGCGCGCATTGCGCAGGCCGGTTATGCCGCCGCCGCGCAGACGCGCGAAGCGGTTCGGGCAACCGACGATTACGTGCACGACAATCCGTGGACCGCCGTTGGCGTGGCGGCGGCCGTCGGGGTTGTCATCGGCATGTTGATCGCACGGAAATAGGCTGCGACGCATGGAAGGCCAGGACGACTCCACGAGGCCGCGCGGTCATTCGCCGGGGATGTTCGATTCGCTGAAGCAGCTGCTCGCCACGTTTGCCGCGATCGCGCAGACGCGCATCGAGTTGCTCGGCACCGAGGTCGAGGAGCAGGTCGCGCGGCTGAGTACGATGCTGTTGTGGACCATCGTCTGCCTGTTTCTGGCGTTTACATCGGCCGTACTGGTTGCGGTGGCCGTCCTGATCGTGTTCTGGGACAGCAACCGTGTACTGGCTGCCGTGGTGCTGGCTGCAGGTTTCGCGCTGCTGGCCCTGATTTCCTGGCTGCGTGTCCGGACGGTTGCGCGCGGCAGGCCGCACCTGTTCCAGGCGACGATGGCGGAACTTGCCAAGGATCGCGACCGTCTGGGAGGCAGATGAGCGCCCGTTTGCGCGAGGTCGAGCTGCGGCGGCGCTTGCTGGTGGCGCAGGCGGACGAGCAGCGTGGACAACTTGCGGCGCAATCGGCGTCGCTGCAGCAGTCCCTGAGTTATGCCGATTTCGCACTGCGCGCTTACCGCCGAATCAGGTCGAGCCCTGTGGTCATCGCAGTCGCGGCGGCGGCGCTGCTGGCGGTGGGGCCCGGCAAACTGCTGCGCGGCGGTTATCGCACCGGGTTACTGCTACTCGGGTTGCTGCGACTGGCCAAAGTCGTCAGGACAATGCGTTGACATCAAACCCGGTGCCGTCCGGCGCCGGCGGCAGCGCGTGCGGGCGAGCGTCCGGCGCCCAGAGCTTGCTCAACAACGATTCCATGTGCGGAAGCGGGCCGCTGGTCCAGAAGGTTTCGTTCCCGATCGCGCCGGATCGGGCTGATCCGCGCAGCGTCAATTGCCTGACCACTTCCTTGGCCACGGCGGTGCCGTTTTCTATGACAGCCACACCGGGGCCGGCGATGCGCTGGACGATATGCGCCACCAGGGGATAGTGCGTGCAGCCCAGCACGATCACGTCCGCGCCAGCGGCGATCAGCGGCCCAATGAAGCCGCGCAGGAGTCGCTCGGTGCCTTCGCCATCTAGATCGCTGCGCTCGATGTGCTCGGCCAGACCGGCGCAAGGCTGCGCGACAACGCGGACATCGGCCGCGAAGCGCTCGATCAGACTGCGATAACGCGGGCTAGCCAGGGTTGCCGGCGTTGCGAGCACACCCACTACGCCGCTGCGCGTGGCGGCCACCGCGGGCTTGACCGCCGGTTCGACGCCGACGCAGGGTATCTGCAAGCGCTCCCGCAGCACGTCGATGGCCGCAGCTGTCGCGGTATTGCAGGCGACGACGATGGTTTTGGCACCCTGTCCGAGCAGGAATCTGCCGATCGACAAGGCCCGGTCGCAAATCTGCTCCGGTGATTTTTGGCCGTAAGGGACGTGCGCCGCATCGGCCGCATAAACCAGATTTTCGCTGGGCAAGGCTTGCCGTATCGCGCGCAGGATGGTCAGTCCGCCGACGCCGGAGTCGAATATCCCGATCGGATTGTCAGTTGCGGATTGCGTCATGGCGCCGATGCGTGAAGTGAGTAAAGCGGTGCGCTGGAGCGCGCGCCCGGACAGGTTATAGTAGAAAGCGCAATTTCCTCAAGGCAACGATGCAAATTCTGCAGTCTCCCGCCGCGGCACCCGCGTTGTCGGCATTGCCGCCGTTATCCCTCTACGTTCATATCCCGTGGTGCGTGCGCAAGTGTCCTTACTGTGATTTCAATTCACATGAAATCACGACATCGATCCAAGCGGGCAGCCGCGCGCCGGCGGGGCTTGATGTCGCCCTGGAAAAGCGCTATGTGCAGGCGCTGATCGCAGATCTGGACAAGGCGCTGCCGCAAGTTTGGGGGCGGCCGGTATACACGGTCTTTTTTGGTGGCGGCACGCCGTCGCTGTTGTCGACGCGCGGGCTCGACGACCTGCTGTCGGCAATCCGCGCCCGCCTGTTGCTCGCACCCGACGCCGAGGTCACGCTGGAGGCGAATCCCGGCACCTTCGAGACGCGAAAATTCGCCGAATTCCGCGCACTGGGTGTCAATCGGCTGTCGATCGGCATCCAGAGTTTCGATGCCGGACACCTGAAGGCGCTTGGCCGCATCCACGACGCCGCGCAGGCGCGCGCAGCCATTGAAATCGCGCAGGCGAGCTTCGACAATTTCAACCTTGACTTGATGTATGCCCTGCCGGCGCAGACGCTCGCGCAGGCGCTGACCGATATCGATACAGCGATCGGCTTTTCGCCCGCGCATGTCTCCGCCTACCATCTGACGATCGAGCCGAACACGCTGTTTTACCGCCATCCGCCCAACCTGCCCGACGACGACATTTCGGCCGACATGCAGCAGGCCATCGAGGCGCGCCTGGCGGCCGCGGGCTACCTGCATTACGAAACTTCCGCGTTTGCGCAAGCCGGCCGGCAGGCGCGGCACAACCTGAACTACTGGTCCTTCGGCGATTATCTGGGCATCGGTGCCGGTGCGCATGGAAAACTTTCCTTCGCCGACCGCATCCTGCGGCAAATGCGCTATAAGCAGCCGCGCGAGTACATGGAAAAGGCCGAGGCCGGTGCGCCGGTACAGGTGGAACAGCACGTTGGCGTCGATGACCTGCCTTTTGAGTTCATGATGAATGCCTTGCGGCTCACCGATGGCTTTGCATTGCCGCTGTTCTCCGAGCGCACCGGCCTGCCGTTGCACGCCTTGCGCGGGGAATTGCTGGCCGCCGAGACTCGAGGGCTGATCGAACGCGATCACCAGCGACTGCGCCCCACGCTCAAGGGGCAACGGTTTCTAAACGATCTGCTGCAGCTATTCCTGAAGGATGCCGCGACACCGTGACGCGGGCCGGGCCGTCCGCTTCAGCGAGCGCGGAACACGATATCCCATACGCCGTGGCCTAGCTTCAATCCGCGTGCCTCGAACTTGGTCAGCGGTCGGTAATCCGGGCGCGGCGCGAAGCCCGTCGCGCTGTTGACCAGCAGCGGCTCCGCCGCCAGGACTTGCAGGATTTGCGAGGCGTACTCTTCCCAGTCTGTCGCCACGTGCAGGTAGCCGCGGGCGTGCAATCGGCTTGCCAGCAGGTGCACAAACGCTGGCTGCAGCAGGCGACGCTTGTGGTGGCGATTTTTGGGCCAGGGGTCGGGAAAGAAGACATGGATGCCGGCCAGGGTGGCCGGCGCGATCATGTGCGTGACCACTTCCACTGCGTCGTGCTGGATGATGCGGATATTGGTCAGCTGTTGCGCTTCGATCAGGCGCAGCAGGCCGCCCACGCCGGGCGTGTGTACTTCGACGCCGATATAGTCGTTGTGCGCATGTCCGGCCGCAATCTGCGCGGTGCTTTCCCCCATGCCAAAGCCGATTTCGAGAAATTTTGGCGCCGCGCGCGCGAAGGCATCATCGAAATCGCAAGGCGCGGGGCGATAAGCCAGGCCGAATACCGGGAGCAGTTCGTCGACCGCGCGACGTTGCGCGTTGGAGACGCGCCCCTGGCGCAGCACGAAACTGCGAATGGGCCGTTGCGGGGCGCTTGCCGCCACAGGTATGCGATTCAGGCTGCTTTACCTTGACTGGCGGGCGCGATGACGCCGGCGGTGGGCGACGAAGGCGCAGCGGAATAGAGTTTTTTCGGCATGCGCCCGGCAAGCCAGGCTTCGCGCCCGGCCTCGACGGCTTTCCTCATTGCCGAGGCCATCAGCGCCGGATCACGCGCGGCGGCAATCGCCGTGTTCATCAATATGCCGTCGCAGCCGAGTTCCATGGCAATTGCCGCGTCCGAAGCGGTACCGACCCCGGCATCCACCAGAACCGGCACGGTCGCGTTGTCGATGATGATCTGCAGATTCCACGGGTTGAGGATGCCCATGCCCGAACCGATCAGGGAGGCGAGCGGCATGACCGCGACACAACCGATCTGCTCCAATCGCTTGGCCAGGATCGGATCGTCCGAGGAATACACCATGACCTTGAAGCCGTCCTTGACCAGGGTTTCGGCGGCCACCAATGTTTCCACCATGTTGGGGTAGAGCGTGTGCGGATCGCCCAGTACTTCGAGCTTCACCAGGTCATGGCCGTCGAGCAGTTCGCGTGCAAGGCGCAAGGTGCGCACCGCGTCCTGCGCGGAATAGCAACCTGCGGTATTTGGCAAAATGGTATAGCGCTGCGGCGGCAGTACGTCGAGCAAATTGGGCTCGCCGGGATTCTGTCCAATATTGGTGCGGCGGATCGCCACGGTGACGATCTGGGCGCCGCTCGCCTCGATGGCGTCGCGCGTCTGCGCGAAATCCCGGTACTTGCCGGTACCGACCAGCAGACGCGAGGTGTAGGTTTTTCCTGCAATGACGAGTGGATCCATTGGTGGGCGATCAGTCAATTGTGAACGGTGAACCGTAACCAGAGAGCGTCCGCTGCCCCGCGCTCTTTAGCCCCCGCCGACGGCGACCACAATTTCGAGTGCGTCGCCGTCGTTGAGTTCCTGCGCCGCGAAATCACTGCGCGGTACGATTTCGCCGTTGCGTTCCAAGGCGATGCGCTTGCCCTGCAAATCGAGCTGCTGGATCAGGCTGGCGATGTTCAGCGGCTCCGGAAATGTACGCGGCTGGCCATTGATGGTGAGGGCGATCACTGCGGTTTGCTCAATGGATTCTATAGCATTCATGCTAGCACGCAGGGTCGCCCGACGGGTAGAACGGCCGCTCGCGCCCGGTCCCACGGCAGCGTGTGCCGGGCTGGCGTAGAATTCCGGCATCGCGGGTGTAGTTCAATGGCAGAACGAAAGCTTCCCAAGCTTTAGACGAGGGTTCGATCCCCTTCACCCGCTCCACCGCCAAGCCGCGTTCCCCGATTGTCCCAAGCACAGTCTTTGCCCGCGCGGGCCAATTGCAGTGGCCTGGACAGGACGCGTCCCGTCATTCAGTTGGCCAGCGCCAGGGCCTGGCCGTGAGCGCGGGGAGTGTGGAATCCGTCCAGCAACCGTGCTTTCCGGACAAGCACTATTGCGACCAGGCGATTGCCGGCGCTTGAGCAATGGCGTGATGGCGGGAGCCGGGAGATAATGCGCGGAGGTAAACTCGTGAGCGGCTGCAAATGAAAATTCTCAAATGGACTCTTGTCATTGTCGGCGGCGCCATTCTGCTGTTCGCCGGCGCGCTGGCGTTCATTGCGGCCACGTTCGATCCGAACCAGTACAAATCGCAGGCTGCGGAACTGGTCAAGGAAAAGACCCAGCGCACGCTGACGATCGAAGGCGACATTCGCCTCATGTTGTTCCCGAAGCTTGGCGTAAGACTGGGAAAGACCCGTTTGTCGGAGTTCCGCAGCGACAAGGATTTCGCCGGCCTGGACGACATGCGGGTGTCCCTCGCGCTGATTCCGCTGCTCTCGCGCCAGGTGGTGGTGGACCAGATCCAGCTCGATGGCCTGCATGCCAATCTGGTCAAGCACAAGGACGGCAAGACCAATTTCGACGACTTGCTCGGCGCAGAAAAACCCGCTGGCGAACAGCAAAAAAAGGAGACGCCCGCACAGGAAGCCGAGCCGGCGCAGTCGCCCATCCGGCTCGAGGTCGAGGGCGTGCGCATCGGCAAGGCGCAACTGACCTGGAAAGACGAGGGCTCAGGGGCCCAATACGCCATCTCCGATTTCAACCTGAAGACCGGACGCGTGGCGCCGGGTGTCCCGGCGAAATTCGATCTGGGGATGACGATCAGGGCAAATGAGCCGAAGGTCGATCTCAAGGCGCAGCTCAGCGGCGTGATGATGGCTGATCCGCAGGTGCAGAAATTTTCGGTGAACAGTTTGACGGTGAAGGTGAATGGCGACGCGGCGGGTATGCGCGGCCTGGCTGTCCAACTGACCGGGAGCGTTGCCGCTGACTTGAAGCAGCAGTCGGCCAACGCCGACCTCGCCATCAAGTTCGACGACAGCAACATCAAGGCGAAATTTACGGTTGCCGATTTTGCAGCGCTGCGCGCGACTTTCGATATTGCGATCGACAAGCTCAACGTCGATAAGTATCTGCCGCCGAAGAAGGCCAGCGACACAGCGACGGCGCCGGCCGCCTCCGTGCCCGAGCAGCCGATCGACTTTTCACCGATCAGGAAACTCGATCTCACCGGCAACCTGCGTATCGGGGATCTGACTGTGTCGAACATCAAGGCGCAAAATGTCAGCGCCGGCATCAAGGCAAAGAACGGTCGCCTTGACCTCGAACCCCTGTCGGCGAACCTGTACCAGGGCAGTCTGAAAGGGCAGGCTTCGGTGGACGCTAACGGCAACCGGCTGTCAGTGAAGCAGAACCTGGACGGCATTGCTATTGGCCCGCTGATGCACGATGCACTCGGCCAGGATTTGCTCGAAGGACGCGGCAACGTGGCGCTCGACGTGGCCACGACGGGCAATCTCGTGTCGGCGATGAAGAAAGCCCTGAATGGCACCGCGCGGCTGGAACTCAAGGATGGGGCGATCCGGGGCATCAATCTGGCGCAGTCGATGCGCAATGCCAAGACGTTGCTCAGCGGCGGCAAGCGCGACGCGGAGCAAGGTGCTGCGGTGGGCGAGAAAACGGATTTCTCCGAGCTGACGGCCAGTTTCGTCATCAGGAATGGCATCGCCCACAACGGCGACCTGCTGGCCAAATCGCCTTTCCTGCGCCTGACCGGAGAGGGCGACATCGACCTGCCCAACAGCACGATCAATTATCTCGCCAAGGCGGCGGTAGTTTCGTCGGGCGCCGGACAGGGTGGCAAGGGGGTCGGCGATCTGGCGGGTCTGACCGTGCCGGTGCGCGTGTCCGGTCCTTTTTCGGCGCTCAGGTACAAACTCGAGTTTGGCTCGGTTCTGTCGGATACGGCGAAGCAGAAATTCGAGGAAAAGAAGGAAGTGATTAAGGAAAAGCTCGAAGACCAGCTCAAGGAAAAACTGAAGAAGCTGTTCTGAGCCGATGTCCGGATACGCATGAAATCATTTTCCGGTCGCATCATCGAATGGCAGCGCACGCACGGCCGCCATGATCTGCCCTGGCAGCGCACCCGCGATCCTTACCTGATCTGGTTGTCGGAAATCATGCTGCAGCAGACGCAGGTCTCCGCAGTCGTTCCCTATTACGCGCGTTTTCTCACCCGCTTTCCGGACCTTGCCAGTCTTGCGACCGCAGCGGAAGACGACGCGCTCGCACTTTGGAGTGGACTGGGCTATTACGCGCGTGCCCGCAATCTGCACCGCGCTGCCAAAGTCATTGTCGAGAATCACCGCGGGATTTTCCCGTCGGCCATCGAGGCCATCGTGGCCCTGCCGGGCATCGGCCGCTCGACGGCGGGCGCCATTGCGGTGTTCGCCTTCGGTGCACGGCAACCCATACTCGACGGCAACGTCAAGCGGGTGTTCGCGCGTGCGTTCGGCATCGAGGGCTTTCCCGGCGAAAGAAAAATCGAGTCCGCGATGTGGGCACAGGCCCAGGCCCTGCTGCCGTCAACCGATGTCGAAGCCTACACTCAGGGCCTGATGGATCTGGGCGCCGGCGTGTGTACCCGCAGCCGGCCGCGCTGCGAGCTGTGCCCGCTGCAGCGGGACTGCGTTGCCCGGCGCGAGGATCGCATTGCCACGCTGCCGGCGCCGCGACCAAGGAAGCCCCTGCCCGAAAAATTCACGGTGATGCTGATTCTGCAACGCAACCGCGAAGTGCTGCTGGAAAAGCGGCCGGCGCCGGGCATCTGGGGCGGGCTGTGGAGTTTTCCTGAGACCGCCGATCTGGATGGGGCGGCCAGCGTGCTACGCACGCGCTTTGGCGCTGAAGTCAGGGCCGAAGGCATGCTGCCCGATGTGCGCCATGGCTTTACGCATTTCGCCCTCACCATTTCGCCGGCGCTGCTGCGGGTGACCCGCCTGGAGCGGCGCGCACACTCACCCGGGCACGTGTGGCTGACGCCGGCCGATGCAATCAACGCTGCGGTGCCGGCGCCGGTGCGCGCAATATTGCGCCGACTCGACGCTGCCTAGATCGCCTGCTGCAGGTAGGCGTGCAGGCGTCCCAGGCGTTCGCCGTCGTCGCGCAATTCCAGCAAGCCCTGTTTTTCCTGTGCCGTAAGCGGCAGCAATTCCGCCAGGCGGTAGCTGATCCAGCGTGGATCATCGCGTGCCAGCGGCTCGACAAAATATTCCTGGCCGAGCTTTTCGATGATCTGTTCCAGTACGCGGTGGCACAGTGCAAGCGGTTCCGCGTCAATCTTGCCGAGGGCGTCCGCGAGCATCTCGATCTCGGCATGAATCAAGCCATCGGCTTGTGTGGCTTGCTTGAGGATGCGAAATGCCTGCTGGCCGCGCGTCTGCAGATGGAACATGCCGAGGTGGGGCATCTCCCATTGCGTGATCAGGGCGGTGCAGCCGACTTGCTCTGGCACTGCCGGCAGGCCGACTTCGGCGCCCTCGCGAATGCGGCATACACCGAACGGCATTGCGTCCCTCACGCAGACCTTGGTCATGTCGAGATAGCGTTGTTCGAAAACCTTCAACGGCAACAAGCTGCCGGGATAAAGGACGGTATTCAGCGGAAAAATCGGAATGGAAATGGGCATTTCGGTTGCCTGGACGGCGTCGGGCGGCTGACCTTCGGTGTAAAGCATTGTCAGTCGTCGCTCTTCTGCGATTCACCCCAACGCGGCATCAGTGAATGTTCGAGGCCAAGGTTATCGAGTACGCGTGCAACCACGAAATCAACGAGGTCTTGGGCGGTTTGTGGATGATGGTAGAAACCAGGGTTGGCGGGCAGGATGATCGCGCCGGCGCGCGCCAGCCTCAGCATGTTTTCGAGATGTATCGCCGATAATGGCGTTTCGCGGGCAACGAGGATCAGTTTGCGTGACTCTTTCAATGTGACGTCGGCCGCGCGCTCGATCAGGTTGTCCGCCATGCCCGCCGCAATCGCCGCCAGCGTGCCCATGGTGCATGGACACACCACCATCGCGTCGGCGGGATTCGAGCCCGAGGCAACCGGCGCGAACCACTCCTCGCGGCCGAACGCCTGCAACTGACCGGGCGCAGCGCCGAACCTGGCGCTGAACAACTCCGCCGCGTCACGGGCGCGCGCTGGCAGTGACAGATCCATTTCCTGGCGCGCGACAATCTGGGCCGCCTGAGAATAGAGCAAGTAGACCTTCGCGCCGGCCCGCAGCAGGCATTCCAGCAGCCTGATTCCGTAGGGCATGCCCGATGCGCCGGTCAGCGCCAGAGTGATCGTTGCAGGCCTATCCATCATGCCTGCTCCGGTCGCAAGTCGTGCAACGGACCCTTGCGCTCATACCGACAATTCGCGGTGGCGCACCAGTACATTGCCCCGGTCGCGGAAGTGCGCCGCCAGCGCCTCGACAAAATAGACGGATCGATGGCGCCCGCCGGTGCAGCCGATCGCCACGGTGAGGTAGGCGCGATTGTCGCGCACAAAGCAGGGTAGCCACTTTTCCATGTAGTCGCGGATGTCGGCCAGCATTGCACGCACCTCGGCGCTGGCCTCGAGAAAGGCGATGACGGGCGCATCCGCGCCGGTGAGCGGTCGCAGCTCCGGATCGTAATGCGGGTTGGGCAGGCAACGCACGTCGAACACCATGTCGGCATCGAGCGGGATACCGTGTTTGAAGCCGAAAGACTGGAACAGCAATCGCAGACCGGGCGCGCTGGTATGCACGACATCCTTTATCCAGGAACGCAGCACGCCCGGATGCAGATCACTGGTGTCGATGCGGTGGCCGAGATCGCCGATGTCGCCAAGCAGTTCACGTTCGTGTGCGATGCATTCGGGCAGGGTGCGATCCCGATCCGCCAGCGGGTGCCGGCGCCGTGTTTCGGAAAAGCGCTTGACCAGCGTTTCGGTCTTGGAGTCGAGGAAGATCAGGTGGACATCGATGCCTTGCTGCCTGAGTTGCAACAAATGGCCCGGCAGTTCAGACAATGTGGCGCCACTGCGCACGTCGATGCTCACCGCGACGCGCTCATAGCCTTCCTGAGACAGAAACTGCACCAGACTGCCGAGCAGTTTTGCCGGCAGGTTGTCGACGCAGTAGTAGGCGCTGTCCTCGAGCACATTCAGCGCGATGCTCTTTCCCGAGCCGGACAGGCCGCTGATGACGATAAGTTGCATGGTGGCCGGTGCCCGGGTTTCAGCCGCGCTTGTTCAGCTGCTTTTCCTGACGCCTGATGAATTCCTGGGTACTGTCGATACCGCGCAATTGCAAAACGTAGTTGCGCACCGCCGCTTCCGCGAGCACCGCGAGGTTTCGGCCGGCGGCAACCGGCAGCACGACCTTGCGCACACTGATGCCCATGATGTCCTCCGAGCTGGCATTGAGCGGCAGGCGCTCGATGCCGGGAACGACGCCCCCCACCGGCTTTTCCATCTGTACGATCAGCTTGAGGTTCTTCTTGGTGCGCACCGCAGTTTCGCCGAAGATGGTACGGATGTTGAGCATGCCCAGTCCGCGCACTTCGAGAAAGTCCTTCAGCAACTCGGGGCTGCGTCCCTCCAGCGTTTCGGGTGCAATGTGGTAGAGCTCGACGACATCGTCAGCCACCAGGCCGCTGCCGCGCGAGATCAGTTCGAGCGCCAGTTCGCTCTTGCCCACGCCACTTTCTCCGGTGATCAGCATGCCCATGCCCAGAACGTCAAGCAACACGCCGTGACGGGTGACGAACTCTGCCAGCGCGCGCCCGAGATATGTCCGCACAACCCAGATGATCTGCATGCTGTGCAGCGGTGAGGACAGCAGCGGAATGTTGCGCGACGCGGCAAATTCGACCAGCGCGCGCGGGGGTTTCTCCTGCTCGCTTAGTATGATGCAAATCAGGCCACTGCCGGTAAGTCGCGTCAGCGCCTCGCGCTGTGCGCCTGCTCCAAGTGATTCGAAATAGACGGCTTCGGTGCGGCTGAAAATCTGGATCCAGTTGGGATGCACCAGATTCAGGTGGCCTATCAACCCCTGGGAGGCCTGGTTGATTTCGGCGCTATCCAAAAAAGGCGAAGGATCGCGCGGCCCGGAAATCCAGGTGAGCTTGAGCGCATCGGCGTTGTCGTCAAACAGCTGCGCGACGCTGACCTGGGGCATGGGGTTCCCATTCACTGATGACTTGCTGTATGGCCGCAGCGTCCGGCAAATGCGCGAGCTGCGCGCGCATTTCCTTGTCGCTGAACATTTGTGCCAGCTCGGAAAGAATCTGCAGGTGCAGATCAGTGGCCTTTTCCGGCACCAGCAGCACGAAGATCAGGTTCACCGGATTCCCGTCGGGCGCTTCAAATGCAATGGCGCCTGCTGTTCGTACGAAAGCGCCGGCGGCATCGCGCAAGCCCTTGATGCGACCGTGAGGGATGGCGATGCCGTGTCCCAACCCGGTCGAGCCCAGGCGCTCGCGCGCGAACAGCGCTTCGAATACCTGACCTCGGCCGATGCCCAGGGCGTTCTCAAATAGCAGGCCGACGTGCTCGAACACCCGCTTCTTGCTGGCGACATCGAGGTCGAGCGCGATATTGCCGACCGGCAGCAGTCTTGAAATCAGACTCATGTCAGGCTTCGGAGGAAGAAGAGACGGTTAGGACGATGGCAGGTTGCGGAAGGATTCTGCCTGGTGGTGATCGACGATCTTTTCCTTGTGTTTTAGGATCTGGCGGTCGAGCATGTCTGCCAGGCCATCGATGGCCGCGTACATATGCGGTTCGACGCATTCGACATGGATGTCCTTGCCGCGTACGTGAACGGTCGCCTCGGCCTTGTGGTCGAGCTTGTTCACGGACAGGATGACGTTGACGTCGATGACGTGATCGAAGTGTCGTGAGATGCGCGTGAGTTTGTCGAGGATGTAAGAGCGGATGGCGGGAGTAATTTCCAGGTGATGTCCAGAGAGCTGAAGATTCATAAGCATTCCCTCCATTCGGGAGTTGATCAGATCGACTTACGGAGATTGACCGGTAAAATCTGCAGAGATTCCCGGTATTTTGCGATGGTGCGTCGCGCAACCATGATGCCCTGCTTGCCCAGGACTTCGGAAATCTGGCTGTCGCTCAGGGGTTTGCGCGAATCCTCTTCGCCGACCATCTGCCTGATCAGCGCCCGGATGGCGGTCGCCGAGCAGGCCCCGCCGGTTTCGGTGGAGACGTGGCTGCCGAAGAAATACTTGAGCTCGAATATACCGCGCGGGGTCAGCATGAACTTTTGCGTGGTGACGCGCGATACCGTCGATTCGTGCAATCCGAGCGTTTCCGCGATCTCGCGCAAAACCAGCGGCCGCATCGCCACCTCGCCGTGTTCGAAGAAATGGCGCTGGCGATCGACGATTGCCTGCGACACCCGCAGGATGGTGTCGAAGCGCTGCTGCACGTTCTTGATCAGCCACTTCGCCTCCTGCAACTGGCCGGCCAGTTGCTGAAAGCTGGCGTCGCGATTGCGGTGCAGGATGTCGGCGTACATGCGATTGATGCGAAGTTTCGGCATGGCTTCGGGGTTGAGCGCCGTAACCCACATGCCCTTGGTTTTGCGAACCACCACGTCCGGAATGATGTAGCGGGTTTCGCTGCCGGAAAAATTGGCCGCCGGCCGCGGGTTGAGGCCGATGATCATGGCCTGGACGATGCGCAGCGTGTCGTCGCCACAATGCAGCAACTTCTTGAGCCGGAAATAGTCGCGGGCAGCGAATATGTCCAGGTGTTGTCTGACGACAAGCAAGGCTTCGTCCCGGTACGACGTGCCTTCGGGCAGCGCGTCGAGCTGCAACGCGAGGCATTCGCCCAAATTCCTTGCCCCGATACCAGGTGGGTCGAGGCTTTGCAGATACTTCAGGCCGATGGTCAACGATTCCGCATCGATCTCGAGTTCAGTCGGCAGGAGTGCCGCCAACTCCGCGAGGTCCTGCGTCATGTAGCCGTCGTCGTCCAGATTGTCGATCAGGAATGCGACGATGCGTTTGTCCAGTTCGGGCATCTGCATCAGGTTGATCTGGTCGAGCAGGTGATCGCGCAGCTTGGCTGGCTCCGCGGCAGCTTGCGGCGCCTCGGAATCATCGTCACCGTCTTGTCCGCTAAAGGAGCCATAACCGTCGTCCAGCGACCAATCCGTTTCACTGGCAGCGTGTTCCTCCGCCCGCTCACCGTCGCCCGGGGCGGGCGAGGCTTCGGAATCCGCCGCCGTAGTCGTGCTGGTGGTTGAGGCCGGTGGAGGCGGGGCGGGAGCTTCTTCCTCGTCGTCACGCTCGAGCAACGGATTTTCCTGCAGAAAGGTTTCTATTTCTTGATTGAGTTCCAGCGTGGACAGCTGCAATAGCCGAATGGACTGTTGCAGTTGCGGCGTCAGCGTCAGGTGCTGAGAAAGTTTGAGCTGGAGGGAATGCTTCATCGGCTGGCTATCGGTATCAGGCAGGAATGGCGCGGCCTGGAAATTCGACGACGGGCATCGCGGCCTCTAAAGCCTGAAATGCTCGCCCAAATACACTTTCCTTACGCTTTCATTATAAACGATTTCCTCGGGCTTGCCGGCAGCCAGCACGGAGCCGTCATTGATGATATACGCACGATCACAGATGCCCAATGTCTCCCGGACATTGTGGTCCGTGATGAGGACGCCAATGGCGCGCTCCTTCAGAAAGCGGATTATTTTCTGGATATCCAGGACCGCAATCGGATCCACCCCGGCGAACGGTTCGTCCAGCAGGATGAAGCGCGGCTGGGTTGCCAGTGCCCGCGCAATTTCGACTCGCCGCCGCTCGCCGCCGGACAGGCTGATGGCCGGGCTATTGCGCAAATGGGCGATGTGCAGGTCGTGCAGCAAGGTGTCGAGTTGGGAATGGATTTCCTCGTCCTCGAGTTCGCGCAATTCGAGTACTGCACGAATGTTTTCCGCGACGGTCAGCTTGCGGAAAATAGACGCTTCCTGCGGCAGGTATGACAGGCCAAGCCGGGCGCGCCGGTGAATCGGCGTATGGGTCAGGGCCTGCTCATCCAGGAAAAGGTCGCCGCCATCGACAGCTACCAGGCCCACCATCATGTAGAAGCAGGTGGTTTTGCCTGCGCCATTTGGCCCGAGCAGACCGACCACTTCGCCACTGGAAACGTCCAGCGACACATCCTTGACGACAGTGCGCGTCTTATAGCGCTTCTTGAGTTTTTCCGCGCGCAGTTGGCTCATCGCTGGAGAAGGAAGGACGGATGCCATGCCGTCATTGGTTTGGGGTTTTTACGGACTCCGAGGATTTCAATTCCACCGCACCCGGCGAAGCTGAGGCCGGCGCACCGGGCTTCGACTTGGGCTGGATGACCGCGCGGACCCGCCCCTGTGGGTTGCCCGTAGTGGCGGCGGCCTTGCCTCCGCCGATCACTTGGAAAAATTCCGTGACTGCGTTGTAGGCGATGTAATCGCCCCGCACTTCGTCTACGCCACGCTGGATGCGCGCGTTGACGAACATCTGCATCTTGTCGGCCTTGCCGTCGTATTCGAGGCGCTCGGAGAATCCTTCGATATATTCGTCGGAACCTTCGCGTTTCTGGCGGAAATGCACCGGGTTGCCATAAGCGATCGCGTATTGGAACCCTTCCGCGTCCTGTTTGACGATGATCTTGTCGGCCTTGATGGTCAGCGTACCCTGTGTCAGGGTCACGGAACCGACGAAGACCGCCTCCTTCTTTGCATCGTCCAGATCAACGCGGTCGGCCTCGAGGTTGACCGGCTTTTCGCGATCAGCTCGCTCAGCGAGGGCAGGATCGGCGCCCAGCCAGGCTGCAAGCACCACGAACGCCAACAGGCGAAGCGGCCTACCGACGGACGGGATTTTGCGTTTTCGCAGTGGGGTGCTTGGGATTCGCATAGCTGGCCTTCACCTCGGACATCAGTTTGATTTCGCGCGTGGCACTGTTGAATTCTAAGCCAACCGAACTGGCTGTGGAATTTCCCTCCACCATGCGCACCGGTTTGTCGGTCTTGGCCTCGTCCTTGTCGGGTATGACGTGCAGGAAACTGGTGAATAGGCCAAGCTCGTCATTGTCGGCATACGCCGACCGAATGATCTGCACGTCGCCGCGAAAGTAAACGTCGTCGCCACCGCGTGACGCTTCAGCTGTTTGGGAGTGGATGGTGACCGGGGCGCGAGCGTAATCGAAATACACCAGGCGCGGCAATTCAAGCTGCGTGCTGTTGTCGTCCGGGTAATGCACCATGCGCTTCGCCGCCAGTGCGTAGCGTCGGGATCCGTCGGGATTCATTTTCACCCCCGAAAATTCCTCGATGACGAAGTCCGGATCGTGGCGCGTACTGCCGTCGGGTCGATGCGCCGGCGGCTGGACCTTGCGATCCAGCCAGAAGCTCATGGTCACCAGCAGGGCCAGAAGGATCAGCGGGGACCAGGCGATGAGTCTGTCGTTCACGACAGATACGTCCGCATCTGGCTTTCCAGTGTTCCACGTGCCTGCATGAGGAATTCGCAGGCTTCCCGCGCCGCCCCGCGGCCGCCCGCCGTCCGGGTCACGTAGTGCGCATGGTTGCGCACGATTTCCGGCGCATTGGGAACGCTGAAGGCGAATCCACAGCGACGCAGCACCGGCAGATCCGGCAGGTCATCGCCCATGAAGGAAGTTTCCTCTTCGGCGAGGTCGAGTTTGCGCAACAGGCGATTATAGGCATCCAGCTTGTCGTCGACGCCTTGCAGCAGATGCGCGATGCCGATTTCCTTCGCGCGCAGCGCCACCATTTTAGACTTGCGCCCGGACAGCAGCGCCGTAGCGACTCCGCTTGCCGCGAGCATCTTCAGGCCGAGTCCGTCGAGTATATTGAAAGCCTTGATTTCCTCGCCGCTCTCGCTGACATAGACGGTGCCATCGGTCAGGACGCCGTCGACGTCGAAAATGGCGAGGCGGATGCGATGCGCGCGCGCGATCAGGCGCTTGTTCATTGCGTGGCTCTCCGGTAGCGCGGGGCAGATTCGAAAGGCGACATGCTCAGATGACTTTCGCGCGCATGAGATCGTGCATGTTCAGCGCGCCCACCAGATTCTGATCGGCGTCCACCACCAGCAATTGCGAGATCTTGAATTGTTCCATCAGGTTGGCCGCCTCTGCGGCGAGCTGATCCGGCCGCACATGGCGCGGATTCGGCGACATCAGTTTGCCCAGGCTCATGGTACTGACATCGCCACCGCGCTCCAATGCGCGTCGCAGATCACCATCTGTAAATATGCCGGCGACGCGCCTCCCGTCCCGCGTCACCGCTGTCATTCCCATGCCCTTCTTCGAGACCTCGAGTATTGCCTCGGCAAACGAAGCGGTTTCCGCCACGCACGGCAACGCGTCGCCGGTACGCATGATGTCGTGTACATGGGTGAGCAGCCTGCGGCCCAGGCTGCCGCCAGGATGCGAGCGCGCAAAATCGTCCTTACCGAACCCGCGCGCCTCGAGCAGTGTCACGGCTAACGCGTCGCCCAGCGCCAGCGCCGCAGTGGTACTGGCGGTAGGGGCAAGCCCGAGCGAGCAGGCTTCTTCAGCGACATGAGCGTCGAGGTGTACGTCTGCCTCGCGTGCCAGTGATGAGTCCGGATTGCCGGTTATGGTGATGAGCTTGCCACCCATGCGCTTGATGAGGGGCACGATCACCAGCAGTTCACCGCTTTCACCGGAATTCGACAACGCGATCATGACGTCGTCGCGCGTTACCATGCCCAGATCACCATGGCTGGCTTCCGCCGGATGGACGAAGAACGCGGGGGTGCCGGTGCTGGCCAGGGTCGATGCGATTTTGCGTGCGACGTGACCGGATTTGCCCATGCCGCTGACGACGACCCGGCCCTTGCAGCCGAACACGATTTCGGCTGCGCGTACGAATTTCTCATCGAGCCGGTGGGCCAGTTCGACAACTGCGCGCGCCTCGATCTGCAGTACGCGTCGACCCGCTTCGAGCGCCTGTGCGGCGTCAAGCTTTCCCAGTTTTGTCATCGGAGTCGAGTATAACCCATGGTACCCCGCCTTCACCGTGGGGTGCGAAAACCCCTGTGCTAGAGTTGTCTCGCCCTGACTGCCTGCTGCGCGACCCGATGAGCCTCGGAATCCTCGAACTGGTGTTAATACTGCTTTCCGCGGCGGTCGCGGTCGTTGTGATTTTCCGGACGCTGAAGTTGCCCGCGCTGCTCGGTTACCTTCTGGTGGGCGTGATCATCGGACCGCACTCCATCGGCCTCATTCCCGACAACGCAGAGACGCACTACCTCGCCGAATTCGGCGTCGTCTTCCTCATGTTCAGCATCGGCCTGGAGTTCAGCCTGCCCAAGCTGATGACCATGCGACGCATGGTGTTCGGCCTGGGTTGCGCGCAAGTCGTCGTCACTTTGCTGACCTGTCTGGTGGTCGCCATGCTGCTGGGCCTGGATTGGCGCAGCGGACTGGTTCTGGGTGGCGTGTTCGCAATGTCATCCACGGCGATACTGGCGAAGATGCTTGCCGAGCGCCTGGAGCTCAACACGCCGCACGGCCGCCGCATCATCGGTATTCTGCTGTTCCAGGATCTGGCGGTTGTGCCCCTGCTCATTTTGTATCCGGCGCTCGGCCAGGGCGGCGAGGCCGTGGCCCGCGAACTGGTGATCGCGCTGGGCAAGGCCGGCCTTGTGTTGCTGCTGCTGCTGACGGTCGGCCAGCCGCTGATGCGCCATTGGTTTACGCTGGTCGCGCGACAGAAGTCCTCCGAGCTGTTCGTGCTCAATGTGCTGTTGATCACACTTGGGCTGGCCTGGCTGACCGACGTGGCCGGTCTTTCGCTGGCACTGGGCGCCTTCCTCGCCGGCATGCTGATCTCCGAAACGCAGTATCGTTATCAGGTCGAGGAGGACATCAAGCCGTTTCGCGACGTCCTGCTGGGTTTGTTCTTCGTCACCGTGGGCATGCGACTGGACTGGCATGTGGTGGCGGCCGACTGGATCTGGATCGGCGGGCTAATCATCGCCGTGATGGGCGGCAAGCTTGCGATCATCATGGGCGTGGGCCGCTTGTTTGGCGCCGAACCGGCCGTCGCCTTGCGTACCGGACTTGCGCTGGCCGGTGCCGGTGAATTCGGGCTGGTTCTGGTGGCGCAGGCAGCTCAACTGCAATTGCTGGCGGTTCCGGTGCTGCAGGTCACGCTGGCCGTGCTGGTGCTATCGATGTTGATTTCGCCCTTTGTAATCGAGCATAGCGAGCTACTGGCGCGGCGCTTCGGCGGGGCCGAGTGGATGAATCGCGCGATGGCGTTGCACAACATCGCCATTCAGACGATGTCGACCGACGGCCATGTGATCATCTGCGGCTACGGGCGCAGTGGCCAGAATCTGGCGCGTTTTCTGGAACAGGAGAATGTATCCTGCATCGCGCTCGACCTGGACCCGCAGCGGGTCAGGGAGGCAGCCGTCGCCGGCGAAAGCGTGGTCTTCGGTGATGCCGCGCGGCGCGAAGTGCTGATTGCGGCCGGACTGTTGCGTGCCAAGGTCATGGTCGTTTCTTACGCGGACACTGTATCGGCACTGAAAATTCTCGCACTGGCGCGGGAATTACGGCCAGGGCTGCCGGTAGTGGTGCGAACGGTCGACGACAGCGATATCGATAAATTGAAGCAGGCCGGCGCGGCCGAGGTGGTCGCGGAGATTCTCGAGGGAAGCCTGATGCTTGGGACGCAGGCACTGATGCTGCTCGGTGTGCCATTGAACCGCGTGCTCAGGAGAATTCGGGAAACCCGTGAGCAGCGTTACAGCCTGTTCAGGGGGTTTTACCGCGGCGTTACCGACGACGTCGACGAGCAAAGCGACAGGCTTCAGCCGCGACTGCGTTCCGTGGTGTTGCCGCCCGGATCGCGCACCGCCGGCAGGACGTTGCAGGAGCTTGACCTCGTGCGCTTCCATGTCGAGGTGACGGCTGTCCGCCAGCGCAATGTCCGCGATTCTGCTCCGCGACCGGAAACACGGCTGAACGACGGGGATGTGGTTGTCTTGCGAGGCCGTGGGGACGATCTGATTGCCGCCGAGATGTTTTTGCTACAGGGGTGACGGGCAAAAAAACAGCCCGCGCGCAGGCGGGCTGTTTTTTGGTTTGGTGCCTTTAGAT
>JBDTRK010000043.1:0-25321 GCA_039931685.1 Betaproteobacteria bacterium
TCGGACCGAACAATTATCTGGGCCGCGCCTATCAGCAGATTCCGATCGGCATTACCGTGGAGGGTGCAAACATCCTGACCCGCAGCATGATGATCTTCGGGCAGGGCGCCATTCGCTGCCACCCTTACGTACTCAGGGAGATCGCGGCGACGCGCAATCCCGATTCCGTGCAGGCGGGCGATGAATTCGACGATGCGTTCTGGGACCACGTGCGTTTTGTCTTGTGCAATGCGGCCAGATCGTCGTGGCAGGGCGTGACCGGTGCGCGCCTGGTGGCCGTGCCGGGCGCACCCGAATTGCGCGCGTACACGCGCCAGCTCACTCGCTTGTGCGCCGGGTTCGCATTCGTGGCCGACGTGGCGATGTTGATCCTTGGTGGGGACCTGAAGCGCCGCGAAAAACTGTCCGCCCGCCTGGGCGACATCCTCAGCCAGCTTTACATCGCGTCGACGGTGCTGAAACGCTACGAAGACGATGCCCGCCCGCGCGCCGACCTGCCGGTTGTGAAATGGGCGCTGGAAGACTGCCTTAACCGTAGCCAGGAGGCGTTTTACGGCGTGTTCGAGAATTTCCCGAGCCGCGTGACTGGATGGTTGCTGCGCGTGACGGTATTTCCGCTGGGCAAATCATTTGCCGCACCGAAGGACGAACTGGGACGCCAGATTGCAAAGCTGCTGCTGGAGAATTCGCCAACCCGGGAGCGGCTGACGTCGAACGTTTTCCTGCTGCGGCATGAGGACGATGCGGTCGGCCGCCTGGAACTGGCGCTGCAGGCGGCACCCGCCGGCGAGGCGACCGAAGCCAAGATCCGCAGCGCGGTGCGCGCCGGCGTCATTGCCGGGCTGACCGATCTGGCGCGCATTGCGGCGGCCGTCGACAAGGGCATCATCAGCACCACGGAAGCGGCCCAGTTCCAGCAATTCAATGCGCTGCGCCGCGGCTGCATCATGGTCGATGATTTCCCGCACGAAATCGGGCGCAATCAGGCAGGACGCGATGCGGCGAACCTGACGGGGCGCGGCAGCCTGATATCGCAGAAGACAGCGGCATGAGTGAAACCGTCAAGCTTGCAGTGGAAGGGGGCGTCGCCACCATTTCACTCAACCGCCCGCATGTGTTGAATGCAATGGACGACGAAATGATGCGCCAGCTGCGTCCGGTCGCCCAGTCGGTGGAGCAGGATTCCTCCATTCGCGCGGTCGTGTTGCGCGGCGAGGGTCCGGCATTCATGGCAGGCGGCGACGTCGCCGTTTTCCATCAGCACCTGGCCGAACTGCCCGAGCTGATCGTGACCTGGGGCCGCGAGATGCATGCGGCTTTTCTGGCGATTCGGCGCATGGGCAAACCGGTGCTGGCCAGTGTCCATGGCGCGGTCGCCGGTGCCGGGTTCAGCCTGATGTGTGCAGCGGATCTGGCGATCGCCGCGGCCGACACCCGCTTCACGCTGGCGTACGCGAGCATCGGCGCCAGCCCGGATGGCGGCAGTACTTATTTTCTGCCGCGCCTGGTTGGTTACAAGAAGACCATGGAACTGATTATGTTGCCCGATCGCTTCGACGCGGAAACCGCGCGGCAGCACGGCTTGGTGAACTGGGTGGTGCCGAACGACAAGTTAGAGGCGGAAACAGCGCGCATCGCACAACGCCTTGCTGCCGGGCCGACGGGCGCATACGCGGAGGCCAAGCGGCTGGTCAACCAATCCCTCGATCCGATGGCTGCGCAGATGGAGCAGGAACTGCAGGCGTTTTCCCGTTGCGCGCGCGGCGTCGATCTGAAGGAAGGCGTGAGCGCATTCGTCGAGAAGCGTAAACCCGTGTTCAAGGGTGCTTGAAGAGAATGAACCGCCAAGGACGCCAATGAGGTGTGCTCTTGAGTAACTTGAAAGGAAAAACGGTTTTCGTCACCGGGGCCACGCGTGGAATCGGACGCGAGATCGCGCTGCGCTTTGCTCGCGATGGCGCGAACATCGTGGTGACCGGCAAGACCGCAGAACCCAATCCAAAAACGGCGGGCACGATTCATTCGACCGCGCATGAAGTCGAGGCGGCCGGCGGCCGGGCACTGCCACTGCAGCTGGACGTTCGCGATGAAAATGCGGTGGCGGCCGCGGTAAAGGCGGCGGCGCAGAAATTCGGCGGCATCGACATCCTGGTCAACAACGCCAGCGCGCTCAGCATCACCGGGACCATGGCCACGCCCGCGAAGCGCTACGACCTGATGAACCAGATCAATGCACGCGGTACGTTCGTCTGCTCGCAGGCCTGCATTCCTTACCTTTCCGAATCAGCCAATCCGCACATCCTGACTCTGTCGCCGCCGTTGAACTTGAACCCGAAATGGTTCAAGGACCATGTCGCCTATTCCATTGCCAAATACGGCATGAGCATGTGCACGCTCGGGATGTCGGCCGAATTTTCCGCGCAAGGCATTGCGGTCAATTCACTGTGGCCGCGTACGACTATCGCTACCGCCGCTGTCGAGGTATTTTTCCCGCAGGCGCTGGCCGGAAGCCGCAAACCCGCGATCATGGCCGACGCGGCCCATGCGATCGTCGTGCGCGACAGCCGCAGCGTAACCGGACATTTCTTCATCGACGAGGACGTGTTGCGTGTCCAAGGCGTCACGGACTTCGAGCAATACGCCGTTACGCCCGGCGCAAAACTGTACACCGACATCTTTCTCGACTGATCCGTGGGCAAATAACAAAAGCGACTGGAGGAATCAACATGGCGTACACAAGCGACGTCATCTCACCGGAGATAGCGAAAACCCTGGACGGATTGTTCCAGGAGCGCGTGCGGCGCTCGGCCGCCAGGGTGGCGTATCGCAGTTTCGACGAGCCAGCGGGCTGGACGGATTACACGTGGGCCGATATCGAAAAGAAGGTCGCGCACTGGCAGGCGGGATTTGAGCTTGAGGGCTTGCAACCGGGCGACCGCGTCGCGATCATGCTGCGCAACAGCGTCGACTGGGTCTTGTTCGATCAGGCCGCCATGGGGCTCGACCTGGTGACTGTACCGCTTTACACCTCGGATCGCCCGGAGAATGTCGCCTATATCCTGCATGACTCCGGTGCCAGGTTGCTGCTTCTGGAGGATGCCGCGCAATGGGAATCCTGCGCCGAAGTGCGCACACCGCTCGACATGCTGAAGCGCGTGCTGTGCGTCCGTCCGCTGGCGCGGCCGTCGGCGGATCCCCGTCTGAAGAGTGTCGTTGACTGGCTGCCGAAGGCGGCCGGAGCCATCAGGCACGTGAATCAGGACGGCGCGAAACTGACGAGCATCATCTACACCTCAGGCACCACCGGCAAGCCCAAGGGGGTGATGCTGTCGCACCGGAACATGCTGGAGAACGCAGCCGGGGCACTGCAGTGTTTCGCGGTCACAACCGAAGATCTATTCCTGTCCTTCCTGCCGTTGTCGCATACGCTGGAGCGCACGGCGGGGTACTACCTGACCATGATGGCGGGCGCGAGCGTGGCCTACGCCCGCTCGATACCGCAACTGGGCGAAGATCTCGTCGCAATACGGCCCACGCTGATGATCTCGGTGCCGCGCATTTATGAGCGCGTCTACGGCAGCATCAAGGCCAAGCTCGCCGAGGGCCCGGCCTTGCGCCGCAAGCTCTTCGAATTCGCGGTCGAGGTCGGCTGGGCAAGATTCGAGCATCAGCAGGGCCGGGGGGCGTGGAAACCGGCTTTCCTTTTGTGGCCGCTCCTCAATCGCCTCGTCGCCGCCAAGGTGATGGCGCGCCTGGGCGGAAGGCTGCGCGCGGCGGTGAGCGGAGGCGCAGCCCTGTCACCCGAAATCGCCAGGCTCTTCGTTGGGCTCGGCCTGCCCATCCTGCAGGGATTCGGCCTGACGGAAACCAGCCCGGTGGTCAGTACCAACAAGTTGGAGGACAACATTCCGGCCAGCATCGGTAAGCCGATTCCCGGCGTGCAGATCAAGCTCGGCGACAAGGATGCGCTGTTGGTCAAAGGTCCGAACATCATGCTTGGCTACTGGAATCTTCCGGAAGCGACCCGCGCCATGTTTACCGCGGACGGCTGGCTCAATACCGGCGACATCGCGCGCATCGACGCCACGGGACACCTTTACATCACAGGCCGCCTGAAGGAAATTATCGTGATGTCGAATGGCGAAAAAATCCCGCCAGTGGACATGGAGGCGGCTATCCTGCAGGACGCGCTGTTCGAGCAAGTCATGATTATCGGAGAAGGCAGGCCATTCCTGGGCGCATTTGTCGTGATCAACCCGGATCAGTGGGCGAAACTGGCAGCACAGAACGGGCTGCCGCCCGCCGTGACCGGCATCATGCAAAGTGATGCGGCTCGTGAATTCGTTCTGCAGCGCGTGCAATGCCAAATAAGATCGTTTCCGGGCTATGCGCAAGTTCACCGCGTGGCCGTGTTGAACGAGCCGTGGACGGTCGACAATGGCCTGCTGACGCCGACGATGAAGCTGAAGCGTGCCAAGGTCATGGAATCGCATCGCAGGGAATTCGAGGAATTGTATGTCGGACACTGATCGAACACCGCGGCCAGAAGACGGCGGATCGCTGCCTGCGGGACGCGATCCGACGCTGCGCGTCGTGCCCATGCCATCGGACGCCAACTACACGGGCGACATATTCGGTGGCTGGATCATGTCGCAGGTCGATATTGCCGGAGCCATCCCCGCCATCGAACTCGCGAAAGGGCGCGTGGCGACGGTGGCCGTCAATTCCTTCGTGTTCAAGCAACCAGTGATGATAGGCGACGTGGTGAGCTTTTACGCCGATGTCGTGCGCGTTGGGCGAACTTCTATCACGGTCGACGTCGAGGTTTTTGCGCGTCGACGTAGCTCGCGTGAAGTGGTGAAAGTGACAGAAGCGAAATTGACTTATGTGGCGGTGGACGATGAGCGAAGGCCGCGACCAGTGCAACAGGGATGAACGGCAGTTCCGGGTGTTGGTTGGTTCATATAATTAATCAGGAGGGGACAATGCAAACCAGAATCGCAAAAACAAGTATTGCACTGGCTGTGGCCTCGACATTGGGTAGTGTGTCGACCGTGGCCTCGGCGGCGGGTTTCGCCTTGATCGAGCAAAGCGCCAGCGGCATGGGCAATGCGTTTGCCGGAGCCGCCGCGACCGCAGAGGATGCCAGCACCGTATTTTTCAATCCCGCGGGAATGTCCCTTATTCAGGGCAAGCAGGTCACGGTCGGGGCGCACCTCATCAATTTAAGCGCGAAGTTCTCAGATTCAGGATCCAGCAAACCGGCTACGGTCCCGGCTAATCCTCTGGGTGGAAATGGGGGCGATGCGGGCGGGCTGGCAGTGGTTCCCAATGCCTATTTTGTAATGCCTGTGGGCGACCGGTTCAATTTCGGCATCGGCGTGAACGCGCCGTTCGGTCTGAAAACAGAGTACGACGATAGCTGGGCGGGACGTTTTCAGGGCATCAAATCGGAGATCACAACTTACAATATCAACCCGTCGCTTTCGTTCAAAGTCAACGACCAATTTTCCATTGGTGCCGGCGTGAATTATCAGCATCTCGATGCGAATTTGACCAACGCGGTTGTTCTGGGACTCAACACCGAGGGGCGCGCGGAACTGGATGCAAACGGTGACGCCTGGGGCTGGAATGTCGGAGTGCTGTTCCAGCCGACGCCCTCAACCCGGATCGGGGCCAGTTACCGTTCGAAGCTTGATTACAACCTGGAAGGAACCACGACCGTAAGGAATAGCGCAGGAGCGGTGGTCGCGCCCGTTAGTGGGCCCGCGAACGCCGATATTACCCTGCCGGATTCGTATTCGCTTAGTCTTGCGCAGAAACTCACTGACCAATGGGAATTTCTCGCGGATGTGACATTTACCGGATGGAGCGCAATCAACCGCGTCAACATCGTCAATTCAACAAACGGCACCCTGCGCGACAGCCTGAGTCTCGATTTCAAGGATTCCTGGCGCTATTCAGTCGGTGCCAACTACAAACTGAGCGATGGCTGGATGCTGAAGGGCGGTTTGGCTTACGACCAAAGTCCCGTCAAGGGCGCGGACAGCCGTTCAGTGCGCCTGCCGGACAACGACCGCATATGGGTTTCGCTCGGGGCCACGATGAAAATCCGGGAGAGCAGCAAACTGGATTTCGGTTACTCGCACCTGTTCATCAAGGATGCCGACATAAACTTTACTCGAAGCCAGCAAACCCCCGGCTTTACGACTCCGACACCGGCGCCCGGCACGGCATCAACGGTCGCCGGATCCTATACCGGTTCGGTTGACATCTTCAGCGTGCAGTATTCGTTGAGTTTCTGATGTGTCGGGCGGCGGCGGGTAACCGTCCGCCGCTCCGGCGAAATTCCCGGGCATGGCCGTAGCCGTGCCGCTGCTCAGTCCAAGGATACAACATGGCCGTCCCTTCCCGATTCATCGTTCGCAAGGCCGCCGTCCTTGGCGCCGGCGTCATGGGGGCGCAAATTGCGGCGCACCTGGTCAATGCCGGGGTGGAGGCGGTCCTGTTCGAGTTGCCGGCGAAAGAGGGTAATCCGAACGACAGCGTGCGCAAGGCCATCGACGGGCTGAAGAAGCTCGAGCCCAGTCCGCTGGCGGCGGCCTCGTGCGCGAATTACATCCAGGCCGCGAATTACGACGACGATCTGCCCCTGCTCAAGGAATGCGATCTCGTCATCGAGGCGATATCCGAGCGCATGGACTGGAAGAAGGCGTTGTACGAAAAAGTCGCACCCCATCTCGGCGACAACACCATTTTCGCCAGCAATACCTCCGGATTGTCGATCAACGCGTTGGCCGAGGCGATGCCGGCGCATGCGCGCAGCCGCTTCTGCGGTGTGCATTTTTTCAATCCGCCGCGCTACATGCATCTGGTGGAGCTGATTCCCGGCGGCACCACCGCGCCGGCGATCCTCGACCAGCTCGAGGATTTTCTTGTCACTACGCTTGGCAAGGGCGTCGTGCGCGCCAAGGATACGCCCAACTTCATTGCCAACCGAGTCGGCGTATTTTCGATCCTGGCGGCCATGTATCACACGCAGAAGTGCGGCCTGGGGTTTGACGAGGTCGATGCGCTGACTGGCTCGCTGATCGGCCGGCCCAAGAGCGCGACCTACCGTACCGCGGACGTGGTGGGTCTGGATACGCTAGCGCACGTCGTTAATACCATGAAGGAGGCTTTGCCGGACGATCCGTGGCACAAGTATTACGACTTGCCGGACTGGTTCGGGCAGCTCATCGACCAAAAAGCGCTGGGACAGAAATCAGGACGCGGCGTCTATCGCAAACAGGGCAAGGAAATCCAGGTCCTCGACCTGTCCAGCAAGGAATACCGGCCTGCCGCCGGCACGGCGGACGAGGCGGTCGCCGCGATCCTGAAGAACAAAAACGTCGCCGACCGCTTCGCGCAATTGCGCGTGAGCCCGCATCCGCAGGCGCAATTCATGTGGGCGGCGACGCGCGACATGCTGCATTACTGCGCCGTCCACCTGGAGGCGATAGCCGACAATGCGCGGGATCTCGATCTTGCCATCCGCTGGGGATTTGGCTGGAGCCAGGGACCCTTCGAGATCTGGCAGGCGGCGGGATGGCAGCAGATGACGCAATGGATTGCCGAGGATATCGCGGCCGGCAAGACCATGGCCGCAGTGCCGCTGCCGGCCTGGGTCACGGAACCGGGGCGCGAGGGCGTGCACCGGGACACAGGTTCATGGAGCGTGTCCAAGCGAATCTACAAACCGCGCTCCAACCTGGCGGTCTACCGGCGCCAGCCATTTCCCGATCGCCTGATCAGCGAAACCGCGGCCTATGGCACCACGGTGTTCGAAACGGACGCGGTGCGCATGTGGAGTACCGGTGACGATATCGGCATCGTCAGTTTCAAGACCAAGATGCACGCCATCGGCGAGGACGTGCTCGACGGGGTCATGCAGGCCATCGATACATCCGAGCGAAATTTGAAGGGGTTGATCATCTGGCAGACCGAGCCACCGTTTTCGGTTGGCGCCAACCTGTCTGGCGGCGGGGCGCGCAAGAGTGAACAGAAGCCGACTGCCTTTGCCTCGATGATGAAGAAGTTCAAGCGCGAGGCCGAGTCCGCCATCCTCAAGGCGGCATTCAAGCTCAACGTGGCTGATTCACTGATGGCCGGACGCCTGGAAAAAGTCGAGCAAGTGGTCGAACAGTTTCAGGCGACCTCGCAGGCCCTGCGCTATTCGATGATTCCGACCGTGGCGGCGGTCGACGGCATGGCGCTGGGCGGCGGCTGCGAATTCACCATGCATTGCGATCGTGCCGTGGCTTCGCTGGAAAGCTACATCGGCCTGGTGGAAGCCGGTGTCGGCCTGTTGCCTGCGGGGGGCGGCTGCAAGGAATTTGCCATGCGCGCGGCGGCCGAGGCCAAAGGCGGCGATGCCTTTCCGTTTCTGAAGAACTATTTCCAGAACGTGGCGACTGCGCAGGTGGGCAAGAGCGCGCAGCACGCGCGCGAACTCGGGTTTCTGCGCACAAGCGACCGCATCGTGATGAACCGGTTCGAACTGCTGCATGCGGCCAAGGCGGAATTGAATGCGATGGCCGAGGCCGGCTATCGACCGCCGTTGAAGGCGCGCGATATTCCGGCAGCCGGGCGCAGCGCAATTGCGACCTTCAAGATGGCGATGGCCAACATGCTGGCTGGCCACTACATATCGGATCACGACTTCCTGATCGGCAGCAAGGTGGCTTTCGTGATGTGCGGCGGCGACGTCGAACCCGGTACGCTGCTCACCGAAGACTGGTATCTCGACCTTGAGCGTCAAGCCTTCATGGAACTCATCGCGACAGAGAAGACGCAGGCGCGCATCGATCAGATGCTCAAGACCGGCAAACCACTCAGAAACTGAATTTGAACGACAGAGACACAAAGGACACAGAGAAAAGGCAAGAGTAGAGAAGTTATTGAGAGATATGCCTGCCAATGGTCGTCACTTCAGCGCCGGGTCTGCTTTTGACTCTCACGTATTTTTCCTCTGTGTCCTCTGTGTCTCGGTGGTTCGAGATTGAAGGAGATTGAAAGATGAGCAAGCAAGTGCAGGATGCATACATCGTGGCGGCGACGCGCACGCCGGTGGGCAAGGCGCCGCGCGGCATATTGAAGCATGCCCGTCCGGACGACATGCTGGCGCATGTATTGAAGAATGCGCTGGCGCAGGCTCCGGGACTCGATGCGTCCGCAATTGACGACGTGGTGGTTGGCTGCGCGATGCCGGAAGCGGAGCAGGGCATGAACGTGGCCCGCATCGCGTTGTTGCTCGCCGGTTTCCCCAACACTGTTTCGGGCGTTACGTTGAACCGTTTCTGCTCATCCGGGCTGCAGGCGGTCGCGACCGCGGCCGACCGCATCCGCCTGGGCGAAGCCGATGTGATGATCGGTGCCGGCACCGAGAGCATGAGCATGATCCCGATGGGTGGCAACAAAATTGTCGCAAACGAGCGCCTCTTTGCGAGCGACGAAAACATCGGCATCGCCTACGGCATGGGCATCACTGCGGAAAACGTCGCCGCGCAGTGGAAGGTCAGCCGGGAAGCGCAGGATGAATTTGCAACCGAGTCGCACCGTCGCGCGCTGGCGGCCATCGAAACGGGCGCGTTTGCACAGGAAATCTCGCCCTACACGCTGAACGAGCACGTTCCCGATTTCGGGCAACACCGGGTCATCACGCGCAGCAAGGTGATCGCCATCGATGAAGGCCCGCGCGCAGGCACGACGCTGGAAGTACTTGCCAGGTTGCGTCCGGCATTCGACGCGAAAGGTTCGGTCACTGCGGGCAACAGCTCCCAGACTTCCGATGGCGCGGCCGCCGTGATCCTGATGAGCGAGGCGGGATTGAAACGGTTCAACCTGCAACCGCTCGGACGATTTCTCGGTTTTGCCGTCGCCGGTGTGCCGCCGGAGATCATGGGAATCGGTCCAAAATTCGCCATTCCCAAGGTGCTCAAACAGGTCGGCCTCAAACAAGACGCGATCGACTGGATCGAGCTGAACGAGGCTTTCGCTGCGCAGAGCCTGGCGGTGATCGGCGACCTCGGGCTCGATCGCAGCAAGGTTAATCCGCTTGGCGGCGCGATCGCTCTTGGTCATCCCCTGGGCGCCACCGGCGCCATCCGCACGGCGACGCTGCTACATGGCTTGCGCCGGCGCGGTAAGAAGTACGGCATGGTCACGATGTGCATCGGCACCGGGATGGGTGCCGCCGGGCTGTTCGAAGCACTAGCATGAGATCACGCGGGCCGTGGCGCACGGTACAGGCGCGCGAGTCGCTGCGTATCTGGCTGCGCCGCTTGCGGTTCAATTTTTTTCCGGCTTTCCGCGCCACCGGCGCGCGCGTCATCTACATTTCAGAAGACATGCGCAAGTTGCGCATCAAGCTGCCGCTGAACTTCCGCACCCGGAATATCCATGGCACCGTGTTTGGCGGGGCGATGTATGCGGCGACCGATCCGCTCTATGCGATTCTCGTCAAGACCGCTCTCGGTCCGGGCCATGTCATCTGGGACAAAGCGGGAGCAATACGCTACAAAAGGCCGGGCCGCTCGACCTTGTACGCCGAATGCGTGCTCAGCGACGCACAAGTGGCTTCAATCCGAAAGCCGCTCGAAGCGGAGTCCTCCATCGACCTCGACTACGAGATCGAGCTGCTGGACGAGGATGGGGTGGTGCATGCCGTGGTTCAGAAGACCATTTATGCCGCCCGCAAGGAAATATACAAGTTACGGCAGGAGGCCAGGCAAGGGGGAGCCCCGCCGGAGTCCGGCGGCCGGGAATAACAATTACAGGGGAGTCAATCGGAATGTCCAAGATCATCCGGGTCGAAGTCTTTCAGGTCGACCTCAAGCCGCAGGTCAAGCGCGGCGACGCTATCCAGTCCTTTCATACGCAAGAAACGCCGATGGTGCGGCTGTATGCCGACGACGGCGCGGAAGGCACAGGCTATACCTATACCATCGGCACCGGCGGATCGTCGGTCGTTGCGCTGATCCGCGATCACCTCGGCCCGCAACTGCTCGGGCGCGATCCGGCCATGGTCGAGCAGATCTGGAAGGACTTGTTCTTCCATACGCATGCGACCGCGGTGGGTGCGATTACCAGTCTTGCGTTGTGCGCCATCGATTGCGCGCTGTGGGACATGCGTTGCCGCAAGGCCGGATTACCGTTGCATTTGATGGCAGGCGGCGCGCAGGCGAGGGTGCCGGTCTACGATACCGAAGGCGGCTGGCTGCACTTTCCGACGGCGCAAGTCGTAGACAATGCCCTGGCCAACAAGGCGCGCGGCTTTCGCGGCGTAAAGATCAAGGTTGGAAAACCGCATGTCAGCGAGGACGTCAAGCGACTTGCCGCGGTACGCAAGGCGATCGGCGACGAGATGGAGTTGATGGTGGATGCCAACCAGGGCTTCACCGTTGCCGAGGCCATCCGGCGTGCGCGCCACTACGAGGATTTCGATCTGGCCTGGTTCGAGGAGCCGCTGCCGGCCGAGGACCTGAACGGCCATGTTCTGCTTCGCCAGTCGACCAGCCTGCCGATCGCGGTGGGCGAGTCGATTTATTCGATCAGCCATTTCCGCGAATACATGCAGCGCGGCGCCTGCTCGATCATCCAGACCGATGTCGCCCGCATCGGTGGCATCACGCCCTGGCTGAAAACCGCGCATATCGCCGAATCGTTCAACATGCCAATCTGCCCGCATTATCTGATGGAATTGCACATCGGCCTGTGTGCCGCGGTTCCGAATTGCCCGTGGCTGGAAAACATTCCGCAACTGGGCGTGATCATGAAGAATGAATTGAAGATCGAAAAGGGTTACGCGTATCCGTACGAAACGCCGGGGCTGGGCATCGAGTGGAACTGGAAGGCGATCGATAAATTGCGCGTTGCGCCGCCGTCGGTGTTGCAGGCCGGCGCTTCCAATGCAACCAAGAGGAGAGCGAAATGAACGCAATGAAAAGCTTGCTTGTTGCCTCAGTACTGATGCTTGCGTCGAATCTCGTTGCGGCGGCGGGTTCGCCGGTCGGCACCTGGCGCAGCATCGATGACAAGACCAAGCAGGAGCGATCGATCATCAAGGTCGTCGAGGAGGGTGGTGAACTCAAGGGCGTGGTGGAAAAAATATTCGACCAGCCCGGCGATGACCCGGCACACCTGTGCAAGGAATGCAAGGACGCGCGCAAGGACCAACCCATCGTCGGCATGACCATCCTGTGGGGGCTGAAGCAGGACGGCGACGCCTGGACCGGCGGCGAAATCCTCGATCCCAAGAACGGCAAGATCTATCGCTGCAAGATGACGCTTTCCGAGGATGGTAAGAGCCTGAAGGTGCGTGGCTTCATCGGCATCTCGCTGATTGGGCGGACCCAGACCTGGCTGCGACAGGAGTGACCTACCCACCCACCTCATCCCCCGCCTTCTCCCCGGGACGGAGAAGGTGCGCCGCGCGGGCCGAGGCCCTAATGATTTTTCAGTTCCCTCTCCGCCCAGTGGGGGGAGAGGGCCAGGGTGAGGTGGGTGGGCGGGGGACTCGGTTACATATTCGGATAGTTCGGCCCGCCGCCGCCTTCCGGCGCGACCCAGACAATATTTTGCGTCGGGTCCTTGATGTCGCAAGTCTTGCAGTGCACGCAGTTCTGCGCGTTGATCTGCAGGCGCGGCCCTGCGGTTTCCTCGACGATCTCGTATACGCCCGCCGGACAGTAGCGCTGTTCAGGCGCATCGTAAAGCGCAAGATTCACGCTGATCGGCACACGCGCATCCTTCAGCGTCAGGTGGGCCGGCTGGTCTTCTGCGTGATTGGTGTTCGATATGAATACCGAGGACAATTTGTCGAACGTGATGACGCCGTCGGGTTTCGGGTAGGCGATGGGCTGGGCTTCAGTTTTCTTCTGCAGGGTTTCATGGTCAGCATGGTCGTGATGCAGCGTCCACGGCGCCTTGCCGCCGAACACGATCTGGTCGATGCCGACCATGGCCGTGCCGGTGTACAGGCCTTTCGACATCCACGGTTTGAAATTGCGCGCGCGCTGCAATTCCTCAAATAGCCAGCTCGAACGGAAGGCTTGCGGATACGCGGCCAGTTCATCGCCGCTGCGTCCCGCCGCGATGGCGTCGAAGGCCGCTTGCGCCGCGAGCATGCCGGATTTGATTGCGGCATGGCTGCCCTTGATGCGAGATGCATTCAGGAAGCCGGCGTCATCGCCAACCAGTCCGCCGCCGGGGAAAACCAGCTTTGGCAGGGACTGGATGCCGCCCGCGACAATCGCGCGCGCGCCGTAGGAAATACGCTTGCCGCCATCAAGGAAGGGACGAATGGCCGGGTGCGTCTTGTAGCGCTGAAATTCCTCGAAGGGATTCAGATAGGGGTTGGAGTAGCCGAGTCCGACCACGAAGCCGACACACGCCAGGTTGTCTTCCATGTGATAGAGGAAGGAGCCGCCGTAGGTTTTCCGGCCGAGCGGCCAGCCCGCAGTATGAATGACCAGCCCGCTTTGATGATGCTCAGGCTGGATCTGCCAGAGCTCCTTCAACCCGATGCCATAGACCTGCGGATCGCGGCCGTCGTTGAGATGGTATTTCTCGGTCAGCTGGCGGCCGAGCTGGCCGCGGCAACCCTCGGCAAAGAAGGTGTACTTCGCATGCAATTCCATGCCGTGCTGGAAATTGGGGCCCGGCTCGCCGTCCTTGCCGATACCCACGTCGCCAGTCGCCACGCCGATGACAGCGCCGCCGTCGCCATAAAGAACTTCGCTTGCGGCGAAGCCGGGAAAGATTTCCACGCCGAGTGCCTCGGCCTGCTGCGCGAGCCAGCGGCAGACGTTGCCCAGGCTCACCACGTAGTTGCCGTGGTTGCGGAAACAAGCGGGCAGCAGGAAATTGGGCACCTTGAATGCGCTGCGTTCGCGCAGGAACAGAAAACGATCTTCCGTTACCGGCGCATTCAGCGGTGCGTCCAGCGCCTGCCATTCGGGGAAAAGCTCGGCCAGTGCGCGCGGATCCATGACCGCACCCGACAGAATGTGCGCGCCGACCTCCGAGCCTTTTTCGAGCACGCACACCGATGCTTCGGCGCCGCGCTCGGCGGCGATTTGCTTGAGACGGATCGCGCAGGCCAGCCCTGCGGGACCAGCACCAACGACGACCACGTCGTATTGCATCGATTCACGTTCTGCCAAGCCGTTCTCCTCGCCGTCGGGCGGCGCAATGCCCTCTGTTAAAATGACGCGCCGCTACGAATGATAAACGCTTTCGCGCGCCGCCAGCACGGCGCGCCGGTGGAACCCACGATGAAAAAAAAAGAGGGCAGGCTGGTCCGCGTGGACCGCGTACCGATGCGCTGGGGCGAGATGGATGCGCTCGGCCACATGAACAACGTTTCCTATTTTCGCTATTTCGAGCAGGCGCGCATCTCCTGGTTCGATTCTCTGAAGATCGATTATCGCCCCGGCTCGGAAGGCCCGATCCTCGGTACTTTGAGTTGCAAATATATAAAGCCTGCGGTCTATCCGGCCGAGATTGAGGTCACCACTTACGTCGGCAAGCCCGGCCGCAGCAGTTTCATGATGTTCCATGAGATGTATCGTGCCGACGAGCCGGACATGCTTTACGCCGAAGCGGCGGCCGTGATGGTGTGGATCGACATCGCCCAGGGCAAATCGCGACCGCTGCCGGACTGGATGCGCGGCGAACTCGACGTTAGCAGTCGATGATCGTGCCCGATACGCCGCGGCTGTCCGGTCCCATCAAATAGAGATAAGCATGCATCAGATCCTCGGGCCGGCGCTGCGATGCGGCGACTTCCCCCGGATGGGTCTTCGAGCGCGAAGGTGACGCCACCGGGCCGGGGATGAGGGCGTTGGCCCGCAGATTCGCATAGGCCTGCCACTCCGCGGCCTGAATTTTCATCAATGCTTCCAGGCCCGCCTTGGATACCGCGTAGCCCCCCCAGAACGCCGCCGGCATGTGGCCGTGGCTTTCCAGGGTAAAGACTACCGAAGCGTCGGGTGCGGGTTTCAGCAGCCGGGCGCAGGCCTGCGTCAGTGCAAAAGGGGCCACCAGGTTGATTCGCAGCATCCGGTTCCACTCTTCGGGGCTTTGCTGGTCGAGCGGCGAGAGTTTTTCGACATGGGCCGCGTTGTGCAGGATGCCGTCGAGCCGGCCGAGCTGTGACTCGATGGCCTGCGCAAGGGCGTCGAAGTCGCGTGACGTGGCAATGTCCAGATCGAGCGGAATGGCGGCCGGCTGCGCAAAACCCTTGCTTTCGATTTCGTCGTACGCACCCTCCAGTGCGGCGATGTCGCGTCCGTGCAATACCACCGTTGCGCCATGTGCGGCAAACGTCAGCGCAGCAATGCGACCGATGCCACGGCTGGCGCCGGTCACCAGGATGACGCGCTCCCTGAGCAGATCGCTGCGGGGCGGATAGGATTTCGCTTCAGGCATTTTGCAATACCAGGTTGGCGGCGCGCACGCCGCTGCGCACCGCGGATTCGATGGTTGCAGGATAGTCCGACGCAGTGTAATCGCCGGCGAGAAACAAGCCGGTGACAGGCGTGGCATTGTCCGGTCGCACCAGTCCCGGCGAGCAGGAGAAGGTCGCGCGCTTTTCCGCAATCACCTGTTGCCACAGCGGCTCGCCGAGTGCCGGGAAATTTTCCCGCAGTTCTGCGTGGACCGCGCGCGCAAGTTCGTCGCGGGCAAGCTCTTGATGGGCCCCGCCGGCCGAGATCACCACGCCGATCAATCCGTCTTGCCCGCATAGCTGGCCGCGATCGAAAAGCCATTGAGAGTAAACGGCCTCGAGCCCGCCCATGCGAAAGGGCAGGCGCGTCCCGCGAGCGTATTGCAGGTAAACCGAGTAAATCGGTTGGTAGGTGAAGCGGTCGATTTTGCGCA
The DNA here is from genome assembly GCA_039931685.1 of Betaproteobacteria bacterium. GTDB lineage: Bacteria > Pseudomonadota > Gammaproteobacteria > Burkholderiales > JACQAP01 > JACQAP01. Next base: position 15,925 of record JBDTRK010000043.1, read on the forward strand.
CGACCGTTGCAAGTTCGGCATGGGGCGAGAGCAGCGCGCCGACATGATGCGGCGACACGGCGACGATTACGTGGCTGAAGCGTTCGCCGCTGGTGCCCAGCGCGAAGCCGCCATCATTTCGCGTCAACGTTTCCACCGCAGCGCCCAGGCGCACGTTGCCGCCAAGTGCCTGCACGTAACGCGCCGCCCGTTCGGGGAAAAGCGCGGAAAAGTCGATTGTTGGCAAAAGCAGGTCGCTGTCGGTGCGGCTTCCATTCAGGCTGTCGCGCAGCACGTTCAGGAAGACCTGCGCCGAAGCGCGCGGTGGCGGCGTGTTCAGCGCCGAGATGCACAGTGGATTCCACAGAAAGCGCGATACCGCGTCCGGCTGTCGTTGCGAGCGCAGCAGGCCGTCGACAGTGAGGTCGGCTGGAAGCCGGAATTTGATGCGTCTGGCCCAGGCCATGAAGCGCAGGGCGGCAATGCGATCCCCCATACTCAGGCCGCGCGCGCGCAGCAGGCCGGTCAGCAAATGCAGCGGCGCCGGCAGGTGCGACGAGCGTAACTGGAAATCCGGATGGATGGTAAGTTGCAGCGGCAGCCGCAGCAGTCCGTTGGTCTCGTCGGGGCGCTTGACCAATGCCATGAGACGCAGCGTTTCCCGATAGGCGCCGAGCAGGATGTGCAGGCCGTTGTCCAGACGCACGCCGTCGAATTCGACGCGTCGCGCGCGACCGCCAAGCACGCGGCCGGCTTCGAAGACCGTGACCCGCATGCCGCCGCGGGCCAGTTCCGTGGCGGCGGCCATACCGGCATAGCCGCCGCCGACAATGGCAACGTGCGGCTGAGCGTTGCCCGGTGACGGATGAAGGCCTATAGGCGATGAATCACTGCCGTCGTCGCGATCAATGGTCGTTGTCACTTGCGGCTCGCCACCGGTCGCCGTGCTCACGCAGCAAGCCACGTCCGCCAGGCGATCCAGAGTTTGCGGATTGGGGTCAGCGAGATGCGCCGGTCGAGCACCCTGCAATCGTCGTTGAGAATTTCCTTGAGCACTGTCTGGTAAATTGCCGCCATCACCAGGCCGGGGCGCTGTGATTTGCGGTCCCCCGCAGGCAGGGCAGCGAAGGCCTGCCGGTAGTACTGCTCGGCCCGCTCGATCTGGAAGCGGATCAGCTTTTGGAAGTTGTCATTGTCGTGCAGGTGGACGATGTCGCTGGCGGAAAGTCCGAAACGGGCGAGTTCGTCGAGCGGCAGGTAAACGCGGCCGCGACGGGCATCTTCGCCGACGTCGCGAATGATGTTGGTGAGCTGAAATGCCATGCCCAGGTTTTCCGCGTATTCAAGGGTGGCCGGATCGCGATAGCCGAAGATTTCGGCGGCCATCAGGCCGACCACGCCGGCAACGCGATGGCAGTAGGTCTGCAGCGTGGCGAAATCCGGATAGCGGTTGTAGCGCAAGTCCATTTCCATGCCGTCGATGATGTCCTGGAAATGGGATTGCGGCAGGGCGAAGGTTCGCACCACCGGGATAAGGGCTTGCGCGACCGGGTGCTGGGCTGCGCCGGCAAAGGTGCCTGCGATTTCCTTGCGCCACCAGGCAAGCTTGGTGCGCGCCACATCGGCATCAGCGCACTCGTCCACGACATCGTCGACCTCGCGACAGAATGCGTAGAGCGCGGTAATTGCGCGACGCCGCTCCAGCGGCAGGAACAGGAAGCTGTAATAAAAACTCGAGCCGCTCTTCGCGGCCTTGTCCTGACAGTATTGTTCGGGTGTCATCGATAAGCGAGCACGGATCGGTACAGCATAAGCGCCCAGTCAAACGCACCGAGCATTGGCCGATGGCGGAAAACATCGCCACCGCTGGCCTGCAGTTTTTCAAGGATGCGGTTTCCACCCATCACGATCATGCGCAACTCGAGTCCGATGCGGCCGGGCAGGGTCCGGCCGAGCGGGGCGCCGGCCAGAAGCATGCGCCGCGAACGGTCGATCTGGAACAGCATCAGATCGCGCCAGTGGCCGTCCGCATCGCGATTTGCGATCTGGGACTCGGTCACGCCGTATTTTGCCATTTCATCGGCAGGCAGATAAATGCGGTTCTTGCGATAGTCGATCTCCACGTCCTGCCAGAAATTGATCAGTTGCAGGCTCGAGCAGATGCCGTCGGACCAGGCCAGATTGCGGGCGTCGGTCGCGCGGTATAGATGCAGCAACAGACGGCCGACGGGATTGGCAGAACGCCGGCAGTAGTCCATGACCTCGCGGAAGTCCGCATAGCGCGGCTTGACCACGTCCTGGGAGAAGGCCGAGAGCAGATCGCGGAACAGGTCGATGGGAAGGTCAAATTCCCGAATGATGCCCTCCAGATCCGCGAACAGCGGCGCAGACGGCGGCGCGTGACGCTCGATCAGGTCGAGTTGGGCGCTGAATCGCGCCAGATTGGCGAGCCGTACCTCGGCTGGCCAGTCGCCTTCGTCGGCGAAATCATCTGCCTGACGGGCAAAGGTGTAGATCAACTCGACCGGTCGCCTCAGTCTGGCGGGCAGCAGCACCGAGGCCACCGGGAAGTTCTCGTAATGGTTGACCGCCATCTTTTTTGTAAGGAGAGACAGGGAGTTAGGCCTGCATGCGGGTCCGCGGCACGGCGCTTTTCGGGTGACGGCGGGGGGGCATTATATTAGAATGCGCTCAGCGCGAGAGTGGCGGAATTGGTAGACGCACCAGATTTAGGTTCTGGCGCCGAAAGGCGTGAGAGTTCGAGTCTCTCCTTTCGCACCAGCGCCGCCGAATAATCGCGCCATTCATGCCACCCATCACCAACCGGAAAAACGGAATTTGATGCTAGCCAATCTGGAAACCCTGAGTTCGCTCGAGCGACGCCTGTCAGTGACATTGCCGCTCGACAAGGTCAATACCGAAGTCGAAACCCGCCTCAAACGCCTCGCCCGTACCGTGAAGCTGCACGGCTTCCGGCCCGGCAAGGTGCCGATGAAAATCGTCGAGCAGCAGTTCGGCGGACAGGTGCGGCAAGAAGTGCTCGGCGACGCCGTGCAGGAAAGCTTTGGGGAGGCGGTCAAGGAAAAGAATCTGCGCGTCGCAGGCTATCCCCACATCGAAGTCAAACCCGGTGCCGTGCCGGCGGACAAGTTTGAATACACCGCCACGTTCGAGGTCTATCCCGAGGTTGCAGTGGGTGCATTGGGCCAGGTAACGATCGAGCGTCCGGTGGTGGATATCAGCGCTGCAGAAGTGGACAAGACCATCGACATTCTGCGCAAACAGCGCACGCACTACCATTCGACGGATCGTGCTGCGCAATCCGGCGACCGCGTAGTAATGGATTACCGTGGCACGCTCGCCGGCCAGCCGTTCGATGGCGGTGCCGGCACCGACCAGAATGCGTTGCTCGGCAGCGGCCAGCTGCTGCCTGATTTCGAGAAAAACCTCATCGACATGAAGGCCGGGGAGAGCAGGGCGTTCGATGTGCACTTTCCCGACGATTACCACGGCAAGGAAGTCGCCGGAAAGGATGCGCACTTCGAGGTCCAGCTCAAGGAGGTGCAGGCACCCCACGTGCCCAAGGCGGATGCGGAATTCGCCCGGTCGCTGGGCGTGGCCGACGGCGACCTCGAGAAAATGCGCGCCGATGTGAAAGCCAATCTGGAGCGTGAGGTCAAGCGCCGCGCCGATACGCGGGTCAAGGACCAGGTCATGAAATCACTGCTGGAGGCGACCAAGGTCGAAGTGCCCCGGGCGCTGATGGAAATGGAAATCGAGCGCTTGATGCAGAACATGCGTCACGACCTGGAGCAAAGAGGGCTCAAGGCGGATCAGATTCCGATGCCCAAGGAAGCGTTTGAACCCGAGGCGGTCAGGCGCGTGAGTCTCGGGCTGATCCTTTCCGAGATGGTCAAGCTGCACAAGCTCGGGGCGAAGCCGGAGCAGATCAAGGCGGTTATTCAGGAGTACGCCCAGAGTTACGAGAAACCTGACGAGGTCGTGCGGTGGTATTACCAGCAGCCCGACCGGCTGCGCGAGGTTGAATCCATCGTCCTGGAAGACAACGTAGTGCAATGGGCGCTGTCGAACGCAAAGGTCGAAGACAAGCCGACCGCATTCGATGATCTCATGGGGAACGCACAATGATTACCATGCATGACCGTTTTTATCCCGAACCGCAGGGTTTGGGCCTGGTGCCGATGGTTATCGAGCAGAGCGGGCGGGGAGAGCGCGCCTACGATATTTATTCGCGCCTGCTCAAGGAACGCGTTGTCTTCCTGGTCGGGCCGGTCACGGAAATGACGGCAAACCTGATCGTTGCCCAGTTGTTGTTTCTGGAGTCGGAAAATCCCGAAAAGGACATATCCTTCTATATAAATTCGCCGGGCGGTTCGGTTTCCGCCGGCTTGGCGGTCTACGATACGATGCAGTTCATCAAACCCGACGTCAGCACGCTGTGCGTCGGGCAGGCGGCCAGCATGGGGGCGTTTCTTCTAACGGCAGGCGCGAAAGGCAAGCGTTTTGCGCTGCCGAACTCGCGGGTCATGATTCACCAGCCCATGGGTGGCTTCCAGGGCCAGGCTTCGGATATCGAGATCCATGCACGCGAAATCCTGTACCTGCGCGGCCGTCTGAACGAGCTGATGGCCAAGCATACGGGGCAGCAAGTCGAAAAGATCGAACGCGATACGGATCGTGACAATTTCCTCAGCGCCGAAGAATCGGTAAAGTACGGCCTTGTGGACAAGGTGTTGCTCAGCCGCAGCGAGACCGCCGCTGCCTCGGCTTGAGAGCCAGCCTGAGCCCGGCATCGCGCCGGCGGATGGGTTGAAGAAAGGGAAATATGTCTGAGAAACCTGGTGGCGAGAAGCTTCTGTACTGTTCCTTCTGCGGCAAGAGCCAGCATGAGGTGCGCAAGCTAATCGCCGGTCCGTCGGTATTCATCTGCGATGAATGCATCGAACTTTGCAATGACATCATCCGCGAGGAAAGCCACGCCGAGACCACTGGCAAGGGCGTCAAGTCCGACCTTCCTGTGCCGCACGAGATCCGCGAAAGCCTGGACCAGTATGTCATCGGCCAGGATATCGCCAAGAAAATCCTGTCGGTCGCGGTCTACAATCACTACAAGCGCCTCAAGACGGTGCAGAAGAAGGACGACGTCGAGCTCGCAAAAAGCAACATCCTGCTGATCGGACCCACCGGATCGGGCAAGACCTTGCTTGCGCAGACGCTGGCGCGCCTGCTAAACGTTCCATTCGTCATGGCCGATGCAACCACGCTTACCGAAGCCGGATACGTTGGCGAGGACGTCGAGAACATCATCCAGAAGCTGCTGCAGAAGTGCGATTACGACGTCGAGAAGGCGCAGCGCGGCATTGTCTATATAGACGAGATTGACAAAATATCGCGCAAATCCGACAACCCCTCGATCACCAGGGATGTCTCCGGCGAGGGTGTTCAGCAGGCCTTGCTCAAGCTGATCGAGGGCACCATCGCCTCGGTCCCGCCGCAGGGGGGGCGCAAGCACCCGAACCAGGAATTCGTGCAGGTCGACACGACCAATATCTTGTTCATTTGCGGCGGCGCCTTCGACGGGCTCGAACGCATTATTCGTGCGCGTTCCGACAAGGGTGGCATCGGTTTCGGCGCGGAGGTCAAAAGCAAGGACAATCGCAAAGATATCGGCGAAGTCTTGCGCGGCGTCGAGCCCGAAGACCTGATCAAGTATGGACTGATTCCTGAATTCGTCGGGCGGCTGCCGGTAGTGGCCACTCTCGATGAACTTGACGAGGCCGCGTTGATCCAAATTCTGGTCGAGCCGAAAAATGCCCTTCTGAAACAGTATCAGCGCATGTTCAGCATGGAAGGCGTGGAGCTCGAGGTGCGCGCCGATGCATTGAAGGCGGTGGCGTTCAAGGCGCTCGCCAGGCGCACTGGCGCGCGCGGCCTGCGTTCCATCCTGGAACATGTCTTGCTCGATATCATGTACGACCTACCTTCGCTCAATAACGTAGAGAAAGTTGTCGTAGATGAGAGCATGATCAAAGGCGACGCCCAGCCGATACTGCTGTACTCGGATCAGCCCAAGGTCGCCGGCTCTGCCTGACCAAATGGCGGTCCGCGCGACGCTTCGTGTGCCGGCATCCACTGGCGACGCGTTGTCGTATCTCAAAGGGTGTTGAACGGCATGGTTGAAATGGCCATGACGTGCCCCACCTAGGTTTGTATTGACGTCTTATCAGGTGCCCAATGACTAATCCAACCGATCCTGTCGAAAATGCCGTGACCTACCCGTTGCTTCCCCTGCGGGATGTGGTGGTATTCCCCCATATGGTGATTCCCCTGTTCGTCGGACGCCCCAAGTCGATCAAGGCACTCGAGACGGCCATGGAATCCGGCAAGAGCATTCTGCTGGTGGCACAGAAATCGGCGGCAAAGGACGAACCTTCCCCGGAAGATCTTTACGACATAGGCAGCATTGCCAACATCCTGCAGATGCTCAAACTGCCGGACGGCACGGTAAAAGTGCTGGTCGAGGGCGTGCAGCGCGCTAGGGTGGTCACAGTTACGGACGAGAAAACCCATTATTCGGCCGAAGCGGTCCCCATTCCGGCGGACGCGATTGAATCTACCGAAGTGGAAGCCATGCGCCGGGCGATGCTCACGCAATTCGACCAGTACGTGAAGCTGAACAAGAAGATTCCGCCTGAAATCCTGACGTCTCTGTCTGGTATCGACGAGCCGGGTCGGCTGGCCGATACGGTAGCGGCGCACCTGCCGCTCAAGCTCGACCAAAAACAGGCGGTGCTGGAGATGTTCGAGGTCAAGAAGCGCCTTGAGCATCTCTTGTCCCTGATGGAGGCTGAACTCGACATCCTGCAGGTCGAGCGACGCATCCGCGGGCGCGTCAAGCGCCAGATGGAGAAGAGCCAGCGGGAGTATTACCTGAACGAACAGGTCAAGGCGATCCAGAAGGAACTCGGCGACATGGAAGAGGGTGCCGATCTGGACGAAATGGAAAAACGCATCAAATCGGCGCACATGCCCAAGGAAGCCAGGACAAAGGCCGAATCGGAATTGAAGAAGCTGCGCCTCATGTCGCCCATGTCTGCGGAGGCGACCGTGGTGCGCAACTACATCGAAACGATTGTTGGCTTGCCGTGGAAGAAGAAAAGCAAGATAAGCAATGACCTGGTGAAGGCCCAGGAAGTGCTGGATGCCGACCACTACGGTCTGGAAAAGGTCAAGGAACGCATCGTCGAGTACCTGGCGGTGCAGCAGCGCGTGGACAAGCTCAAGGCCCCGATACTTTGCCTGGTCGGTCCGCCCGGTGTGGGCAAAACCTCGCTGGGGCAGTCCATCGCGCGGGCGACCAACCGCAAGTTCACGCGCATGTCGCTCGGCGGCGTGCGCGACGAAGCCGAGATCCGCGGTCATCGGCGTACTTACATTGGCTCCATGCCGGGCAAGCTGCTGCAGAACATGACCAAGGTCGGTGTGCGCAACCCGCTGTTCCTGCTCGATGAAGTCGACAAGATGGGACAGGATTTTCGCGGTGACCCGTCGTCGGCACTGCTCGAAGTACTCGATCCGGAGCAGAATGACAAGTTTGTCGATCACTACATCGAGGTCGAGTACGACTTGTCAGATGTCATGTTCGTGGCGACGGCCAATACCATGAATATTCCGGCGCCGTTGCTGGATCGCATGGAAGTGATCCGCTTGTCCGGCTACACCGAGGATGAAAAGATCAACATCGCAATGCGCTATCTGCTTCCGAAGCAGGTCAAAAACAACGGCCTCAAGGAGGGTGAGATAGCGGTGTCGGAAAGTGCGATACGCGACATCGTGCGCTATTACACGCGCGAAGCCGGCGTGCGCAGTCTTGAGCGCGAGATTTCCAAGATTTGCCGCAAGGTTGTCAAATCACTGTTGACCAAGAAGCGCGAGACGCGGGTAACGGTATCGGCGCGCAACCTTGACCATTACCTCGGCGTACGGCGGTTTACTTATGGACTGGCGGAAAAAAACAACCAGGTCGGGCAGGTTACCGGGCTGGCATGGACCGAGGTGGGCGGCGAACTGCTGACCATCGAAGCGGTGGTCATGCCCGGCAAGGGCAACATCCAGCGCACCGGTTCGCTTGGCGATGTGATGAAGGAATCCGTTGAAGCGGCCAGGTCGGTGGTTCGCTCGCGCGCCGCGCGCTTGGGCGTGAGGGATGACGCGTTCGAGAAAAGCGATATCCATGTCCACGTTCCGGAGGGGGCGACGCCGAAGGATGGCCCGTCCGCGGGGGCGGCGATGACAACCGCGCTAGTCTCGGCCTTGACCGGAATTCCGGTCAGGGCGGACGTGGCAATGACTGGTGAAATCACCCTGCGCGGCGAAGTGCTGGCGATCGGCGGTCTTAAGGAAAAATTGCTGGCTGCGCATCGCGGTGGCATCAAGACCGTGCTGATACCCGAAGAGAACGTGAAGGATCTCACCGAGATACCGGATAACGTCAAGAATCGCCTGGACATCCACCCGGTCAAATGGATCGATCAGGTGCTGGAACTCGCGCTCGAACGCAAGCCGGAACCGTTGCCGGAGAAAACCGAGCCGGTTGCAATTCCAAAGGCGGAACCTGGTGACGTAGTGAGCGCATTCAAGCACTGAGCACCTGCACAAGGAAACACGGGAATGCGACGAGCATTCCCGTTTTTTTTGTGTTCTGTTACTGGCAGCTTTGGCGCATGATGCGCCCGACACGCGCTTGACACCCGGAATTTCGACTTGTTATAAAGCATCTCCGGGGAATCGTCACGCCAAAAAAAATAACACTGTCTTCCGGCTCCAGTCGGCTGCAGGTTCCTGTATTTCTCATCAACAATTAAGCGAAAGGGGAAGTTTAGTGAACAAATTGGAGCTCATTGAGGCCATAGCCAAGTCCGCGGATATTTCGAAGGCGGCCGCGGGACGCGCGCTCGACGGTGCGGTGGCCGCGATCCAGGGTTCGCTGAAAAAAGGCGGCATGGTGACACTGGTTGGCTTCGGTACTTTCTACATCGGCAAGCGTGCGGCGCGCAGCGGCCGCAATCCGCGTACCGGCGCCGCTATCAAGATCAAGGCGGCGAAGGTGCCGAAGTTCCGTGCTGGCAAAGCCCTCAAGGATGCAGTAAACTAGCGCGCTTCGTCAGGCCGCATCGACTTGATTTCATGTTGAATCAAGGACAGGAACCATGCAACGCCGCAGTGCCGATTCGCGGCGTGGCAACGGGTGCTTAGCTCAGTTGGTAGAGCGTCGCCCTTACAAGGCGAATGTCGGGGGTTCGAGCCCCTCAGCACCCACCAGTGGAACCTGACGTGCAGCACGAGGAGTGGTAGTTCAGTTGGTTAGAATACCGGCCTGTCACGCCGGGGGTCGCGG
>JBDTRK010000044.1:0-25291 GCA_039931685.1 Betaproteobacteria bacterium
ATGTGGGTGGCGATGCGGTCGAGGAACCAGCGGTCGTGCGAGATCACCAGCACGCTGCCGGCGAATTCCAGCAATGCGTCTTCCAGCGCGCGCAGCGTTTCCACGTCGAGGTCGTTGGACGGTTCGTCGAGCAGCAGCACGTTGCCGCCGGAAATCAGCGTGGTCGCCAGATGCAAGCGCCCGCGTTCACCGCCGGACAGGTTGCCGACGACCTTCTGCTGGTCGGAGCCCTTGAAGTTGAAGCGGCCCGCGTAGGCGCGCGAGGGCATCTCGAACTTGCCGACGGTGAGAATGTCCTGCCCGTTGGAGATCGCTTCCCATACGGTCTTCTTGTTTTCGAGAGCGTCGCGGGTCTGGTCGACGAACGCCAGTTGCACCGTGGACCCGATGGCGACTTCGCCACTGTCGGGCTTTTCCTTGCCGGTGATCATGCGAAACAGCGTCGATTTGCCGGCACCGTTCGGACCGATGATGCCGACAATGGCTCCTGGCGGGACGCTGAAGGAGAGCTTGTCGATCAGCAGCCGGTCGCCATAACCCTTCGACACTTCCTTGAATTCGATGACGCTGTCGCCCAGGCGCTCGGCCACCGGGATGAAGATTTCCTGGGTTTCGTTCTGCTTCTGGTGCTCGTGCGAAGACAATTCCTCGAAGCGCGCGATGCGCGCCTTGCTCTTGGCCTGGCGCGCCTTCGGGTTGGAACGCACCCATTCGAGTTCCTTCTGCATCGATTTGATGCGAGCGGACTCCTGCTTGGCCTCGATCTCCAGGCGTTGCTCCTTTTGTTCGAGCCAGGAGCTGTAGTTGCCTTTCCACGGAATGCCGCGACCGCGATCGAGTTCCAGAATCCATTCGGCCGCGTTGTCCAGGAAATAGCGATCGTGGGTCACCGCGACCACGGTGCCGGGGAATTTCTGCAGAAACTGTTCCAGCCAGTCCACGCTTTCCGCGTCGAGGTGGTTGGTGGGCTCGTCCAGCAGCAACATGTCCGGTTTGGACAGCAGCAGCCGGCACAGGGCGACGCGGCGTTTTTCGCCGCCGGACAGGTTGGCGATTTTCGCGTCCCACGGCGGCAGGCGCAGCGCATCGGCGGCGATTTCGAGCAGGTGCTCGACGTCCGAGCCGCTGGTGGCGAGGATCCCCTCGTACTTGGCCTGCTCGGTGGCGAGCTTGTCGAAGTCGGCATCCGGCTCGGCATAGGCGGCATAGATTTCCTCGAGCTTCTGTTTCGCCTCGAGGACTTCGCCCAGGCCGCCTTCGACCGACTGACGCACGTTCTGCTCCGGATCGAGTTGCGGTTCCTGCGGCAGATAGCCGATGCGCAGATTCGGCATCGGCGTGGCTTCGCCTTCGATCTCCTTGTCCACGCCCGCCATGATCTTGAGCAGGCTGGATTTTCCGGATCCGTTCAGCCCGAGCATGCCGATCTTGGCGCCGGGGAAAAAAGACAGCGAGATATCCTTGAGAATGACGCGTTTGGGCGGTACGACCTTGCCCACCCGATTCATCGTGTAAACGTATTGAGCCATGGAATGCGGAACCCGGTTGTAATGCAGGAAAGCGGGGCATTATAAGGGACTGACGAAAACGCCGTGCCTGACGGCGCCCGGCCGCGTTGACCACCCGGCAGGCAACTGGCGTTGCGTTAACGCTTCGCGACGACGGCCGGCTCGCGGTAGGCGAGCAAGCCAAATGTCGTCACTGCGGCGAAAGCCGCCCCCGCCAGGAACGTAGCGGAGGCTCCAAATGCGCTCCAAAGCGCGCCGGCAATTACGCTTGCCAGCAGGATCGCGATGCCACAGACGAGGTTGAAAATGCCGAAGGCCGTGCCGCGCAACTGCGCTGGCGCGTTGTCGGCGATCATCTTCGATAACAGGCCCTGCGTAAGCGCCATGTGCAAGCCCCACAGCGCGCTTCCGGCGAGCACCATCAGCGGCGACGCGGCAAGCGCCAGCACCAGATCCGACGCGACCAGCAGCACAAGTCCAAGCAACAGCAGCTTGCGGGCGCTGATGCGGTCCGCCGCAATGCCCGCCGGATACGCGCACGCTGCGTAAGCCACATTCATCGCGATCAGCACCATCGGCACGTATCCGAGCGCAATCCCGATATCCTGCGCACGCAGAACAAGGAAGGCTTCGCTAAAGCGCGCCAGGGTGAACACGCCGCCCAGCACGACGACCAGCCAGTAGCGTGAGGGCAGCAGCCTGGCATCGGCCCGGCTTAACGGCACGCGGGCCCTGGAATCGCCGTGTTCACGCGCCGGTTCACGCACGTAGATCATCAGCAGTGCCACCGCGAAGAAGGCCGGCACCACGGCAACCCACATCACCGCCTTGATGTCATTGGCGAACCAGATCATGAACACCACGGCCAGCACGGGGCCCAGAAACGCACCGACCGAATCGAGCGCCTGGCGCAGCCCGTAGGCCGAGCCGCGCAACTGCAACGGCGTGATGTCGGCGATCAACGCATCGCGCGGTGCACCGCGGATGCCTTTGCCGATCCGATCGACGAAACGCGCACCGAATACCCAGCCGATGGAAGTCGCAAGTGGGAATATCGGCTTGGTGAATGCCGCCAGCGCGTAGCCAAGGACGAGCAGGAACTTGCGCTTGCCAAGGTAATCGCTGAGTGCCCCCGAAAACACCTTGGTGATCGCAGCGGTTGCTTCCGCCATGCCCTCGACGACCCCGACGGTCAGCATGGAAACGCCAAGCACCGTCGTCATGAACACCGGCAGCAGACTGTGGATGAGTTCGGATGACATGTCCATGAACATGGACCCGAACCCCATTGCCCAGATACCGAGCGGCATATTTCGCCATGCGGCGGGCGCACTGGGCGGAGGTGATCCTGCGTTTGAATTCTTTGAGGTCATGTGCGACGCGAAACAGGCCTGGTTATCAATATTTACTCAAGCTCGAAGCCCGCAGTCGCCATGGATTCGCATCGCAGATGTCATCATGACAAAGTTTGGCACCGCCCCGACTTTACTCGAACTGCTTCGGACCGCAAGCGTAACTTCGTTCGTCGCGGCAAGCTCGACAACTGCGCGGCCCATTGTTCCGTCGTCATTGCGCGCCCCTCAACCAGCGGCCATGAGGGAAGGTCGTCCGTCGATTTCCCCAAAACCAGCACATACAGGGTAAAGTGCGCGGCCTGTGCATGGCCCACACGCTTGGGTCTGCCGCAAGCCGGAACATGTGCGAAGTGACCGGCGGCTTGCACAAGCCCGCTGGCACGCTACGCCGATATCCCTCAACAGGAATGATTGCCGCAAATGAATGCCAAGTCCCGTTTGCTGATATACCTCATCGCCTTGACCCCCACTGCAATCGCGACCAGCGCGCTCGCCGCCCCCGGTGACGTGCTGACCCAGGGCTACGATTCCTACCGCAGCGGCGCGCAACGCGAAGAAAAAATCCTCAATACCGGCAATGTCGTGCCGGCAACCTTCGGCAAGATTGCCAGTCTGCCTGTCGACGGCACCGTGCACGTGCAACCACTGGTGGTCAATGGACTGAAGTTGCGCAATGGTGCGGTCGCCGACGTGCTGTACGTCGCAACGGGCAACAATACGGTATTCGCGTTCGATGTCAGTGCAAACCGCCATGATCTGCTGTGGAAGCGGCATCTGGGCGCTGCCCCCAGCGGCGATGCACACGACATCGGCATCTTCGGCGCGCCGGTAATCGACCGCGCCAATGAAACGCTGTTCGTCGTCACCGGCACAGTCGCCGATCACAAAGCCGGCTATGCGCTTCATGCGCTCGACTTGCGCGATGGACTCGACCGGCGCGCAAGTCCTGTCGCAATCTCCGGCAGCGTGACGGTCGACGACCAGCAGATCGCGTTCGCGCCGACCGACCGGCGCATCGCGGTGCAGCGTGCCGCGCTCGCCCTCGCAAAGGGCAAGGTCATCGTCGCGTTCGGTGGTGATTTTTTCGAAGGCTGGGTGTTCGCGTACGACGGCGCGGACTTGCAGCACCCGCCCACCGTGTTCTGCACGACTTGCGTCAGCCGCGTGCAGTCGATCTCCGCCGTCGATTATCTTTCGGCCGAGTGCACTTTTCTTGGTCCCGGCGGCGGCATCTGGCAATCCGGCCGCGCCCCGGCAATCGACGAGCGCGGCATGGTTTACTTCTTTACCGGCAACAAGGCCCATATCGTCAGGCAAGGCTGCCTGATCCCCCAGGGCAGCAATGCCTGCGCCGAATGCGCGATCGCCGGCGGCTGCGCCTGCAAGGGCGTCGGGCAGGAAAAAGTCTGCCGTGGCCCCGACACTTGCGTCGCCAATGTCTCGCGCGATCGACGAGCACTGGACCTGAACGAAGCGCTGGTACGGCTCGATCCGACAAACGGCCTGGCGGTCTCGGGCTGGTTCCGGCCTGACAACTGGAACGCCAAGGGCATTCACGGACTGGAATTCAATGACCTGGATTTTGGTGGGTCCGGCCCTCTGCTCATACCGGGTACGTCCCGGCTGGTCGGCGGCGGCAAGGACGGCGTGCTATATCTGTTCGATGTGGAGAATTCGAATGGGCGCCCCACGCCGCTGCAGAGTTTCGCCATCGCTGCGGCGCCAAGTCCGCCGCTGCAGTATTACCGGCACATATTGGGCGGGCCGGTGCTGTGGCCGCGGTCGCTGGATACCGATGGCTCCCGACTTTTCGTGTGGCGCATGAACGATACGTTGCGCAGTTACCGGCTCAGCGACCAATTCACCGACTGCGAGCGTCAGGACGGGCAACCAAACGCCACGCACAGCTGCCGCAGCATTGCCACAAGCCGCGAGCGCATCGACCATCACCCCGGCGGCATCCTGTCGATTTCAGCCGACGGCGAAAAACCGGAATCGGCCATCGTCTGGGCCTACACCAGTTCGACCGGCAACGGTCCCGGCCAATTGATGGCCTTCCGCGCGGTGCCGGACGCCGCAACACCAGAGCGCCTGGAGCAAATCTGGAACAGCGACGCCTGCGAGGGTGATGCCATCGAAGTCGGCTCCACCTTCGCCGCGCCGTCGGTGGCTAGCGGCCGCGTCTACGTCGCCACGGGCGCGGACCGCGTCGATGTATTTGGATTGATTGCGCCGCGGCCCTGCGCGATCGCGCCGCAACCGGCAGTCTCGGAACATCTCAACAATTTCTGAAGCGGCCTCACGAGCGGCACGCATCCGCCGCTTGCAAGTCACGTTCGCGTCCCGGCGTTTTTCATCGCTGTATCGACCCATTCGGAAATCGCGCGCGCATCCATCGTGCCGACTTTTCTGGTGACCTCTTCGCCGTTACGGAACATCACCATCGTCGGAATGCTGCGTATGCGCAACCGTAACGAAGTTTTCGCGTTTTCCTCGGTGTTCAGTTTCGCCAATCTCACCGCGGGTTCGAGTGTCGAGGCCGCGCATTCGAAATGCGGCGCCATGGACAGGCATGGGCCGCACCACGGCGCCCAGAAATCCACGACCACCGGCAGTGTGCCGCGGCGCACGATGTCGCCGAAATTCGCATCGGTCAGCACTGCGGGGTGGCCATCGAACAGAGGCTGCTTGCACTGGCCGCATAAAGGTGTCTTGTCGAGCCGGTCATGCGCTACGCGATTCAGCGCGTCGCAATGCGTGCAGGGCACTACGTGAGGCGTCGGTTCCATGGAAAATACTCCGCCATCGATTACTTCAGAGTTGGCGGCGGCTTCGCGAATATTCAAGGCGCCGACGGTTGCAGCAAGCGTTTCAGTTCGGGCAGTGCATTCTTCGCCGCGTCGCGGCCCTCCTCTATCGCCGGCGTCGCGCGGTGAAATTCCATCAACTCCATGGCCACGAGCCGTGGCGTGATCATGAGGTCCGCCGGTTCTCCCGCAAGGCGGCTGCGGGTGATGTGCGCCTGCATGATGTTTGTGCTGCTAATGACCACGTCCACCACCGAGGGCGAGGCCGATGACGGGACTCCTGCCGCTATTCATGGCTCGGTCGCGGTCGGGTTGAAAGGCGCATGCGTTTCAGGGCCTGAGCGCCTTGTAGAGAAACGGCAGGCTCACGTCCATGCGGTAGTCGACGTCGGAATGGTTGTCGTCAAACTCCTCGTAAGTATGGCGAATGCCCGCCATGGCAAGCCGCTTCGAGAGGATGCGCGAGCCGTAATGGATGTGATACTGGTCGCGCCAGCCGCAATCGATGTAAATGCCGCGCAACGACTTCAGGTTGTCCCGGTACTTAGCCACCAGATTGACGGGGTCATTCTCGCGCCATTTGTGCCAGCGCTTTTCGATGAGTTCGCCGGATTCGAGGTTGAACGGCACGCGAAACCCGAGCGGCGCCTTGCGGTCCGCGTCATAGGTGGCGGCCATGCACAGGTTCATCAGGCAATGCCCTTCGGCCGTCGATAGTTTTTCCTTTCTCCATGCCTGCGCGAGGAAGCGCCTGATGCGCCCGTCGTCCAGGCCGTCGGCGAGGCCTTTGCGACTGGATTCACCGAGCGCGTCGTAAACCCCGGCCTTGCGTTTCGGCAGGCGGTGTTTAGCGAGTTCGTTGAGCGTGTTCGGCCAGTCGTGCCAGTAAACGAAATCGAACCAGGCATCGCCGGAATGATCGGCGACCGCGCCCCAGTACTTCGCGTACTTCATGCCGTGGATGATCGAACCGTAGCCGCCCGATGATTTGCCGAAGCAGCCTCGATGCTCGCGGCTCGCCAGCGTGCGGAACTCACGGTCGACGAAGCCGATGATCTCGCGCGTCAGGTAATCCGCGTAGTTGCCGATCGCGGACGAATTCACGTACTGGTTGCCGCCAAGTGCCGTGAAACAATCCGGAAATACGATGATGGCAGGGCCCATCTTCTGCTCGCGTATCAGCCGCGCCGCGCGCTCCGGCACGTTGTCGCCGAACGGTTTCCAGCCAGTGTGCGACAAGCCCGAGCCGGTGAAACCGACCAGGTCGTAGAACACCGGGAAGCGCCGCCTCGTGCCTTCGTCGTATTGCGGCGGCAGCCACACCGCAACCTTGCGCAGATGCGGATCGCCCAGCGCATTGCCCTTGAGAATTTTCGATTCGTGCTCCAGCACGACCAGCGTGCCGGCGGGACCCTTGGAATGTTTGCGTGCCATGGGAATTCATGCGCCTGAATGATTTGCGCAATTGTGGCACGGCGGCGCACAGGTTGGACGGATCCGCGTCAGCACGCCGAATTGCGTATCGGCGAAGTTCGGCATGCCGGCCGCGGCAAACATGTCGAGCAGCTGCGGCCGCCGGCACTCGTCGTCCAGCGAACCGACGTCGAACTACCAGCCCGCCAGCTAATGAACGTCGCCGTGACATCGAGCAACCCGACCACGTTCTGCCACGTCAGCGACTCAACCCGGTTCTTGAGGTCGTCGAGCCTGCCCGAGACACAAGCCGCGCCGACCAGAGCACCGAGCGAAGTGCCGGCGACGACGGCCGGATCGATGCCCGCTTGACGCGGCGCCTGGATCACACCGATGTGTGCCCAGCCGCGCGCGCTGCCACCACCGAGGGCGAAGCCGATGACGGGCGCCGGGGAGTTTTTCAACAAATGCTTGTGATGGGCAGGAACTGGAAGCGGACTATAGATTGCGCGGTGGGTCCGCGCAGGAGACCGGGCCACATTGGTCCGATTCTTACAGGTTTACGCGGCGGGTAAAAAAATTTGAAAGGACATAATTTCCCGCCGCTCTCGCTGCGCTCAACGGGGACGACCATTCAACGGATTGCCACCCGCGCCCCAGCCTTTGTTTGCATTGTTGACGAAGTCGCTGACGCCGCCTTTAACGGGACCATCCACGTTCGGCGCAGTGCTGCCGATCAGCACAAAACCAATTCCCAAGCCGGCTCCGGAGGATCCGCCGTTTCCGCCACCCGGGCTTCCCCCACCCGTATTACCACCACCTGGATTACCACCGCTGCCGACTCCGCCGGGTTCGCTACCGGGTACGGTGCCTCCGGCTCCACCCTGGCCGCCGCCGGTATATGCCGGCGGGTCCGTCCTGTTTTCGGTTCCCGCCGCAAAGACCGGCCCGGCCTGCGTCAGGACCGCATCCGGCAATTTCGTGGGAGCTGATACGTCGCCCACGTCCAATGTCTTGGCCGTCGGCTGCGGTGGCCGGAGCTCAGCGGCCTTGGCCGCTCGAGCCGGCTTGGTTTTCTCATCCTTGACGTAATACGACTCGCCGCTCGCGACCTCCAGACAACCACCGGCGTTACAGACTTCGATGCGCCCGTGGCCGACGCTGCCGCTGATGCCTTCCGCATAGACCACCGTATATTCCGTACCGCGAATGCCGATGGTCGCGACGCGCGTGACCATTTCGTATGCTTGCTGGCTTATCTTGCCGATCAGGCCGCTGACGGTTCGCAGTCCGCCCTTCAGCAGGGCGAGGCTCGCGCGCTCCGTGCCATCGGATTTCCCAGAATAGGAATAGGCGTTCACTCGAAATTCCGAACCCGGCGTCAGCGCAACGAATCCGCCATCGGTAAAACGCAGATGCACGCGCCCGTCCGCGCCGGTCGTCACCGAATCGCCCACCCCGATTTCATTGCCGCGCGTTAGCGGCACGGAGGAGCCGTCCGCGCGCACAAGCGACGCGGATCCAAACACGAATTGGGCCGTCGCCGCGCCACCCTCCGCGAATGCCTCGGTGACGAAGACGAACGTAATGAGCATTACCGCCGCCAGGCAGGAATACCCTGATGCGAACAAGCGGGACATCGAGGTCCCTCCCTTTTCAATATACAAGGTGCAACTACGGGCAAAAAGCCTGCCCCGGCCCCGCTGCACTGGACGGCCTGATTGCGGCTTCCCCGGCAATTTCTTCAAGGAATGACTAGCGGTAACGGAGGTATTAAGCAAGGATTGAGCCCCGGGGCGCATGACTCTTGACCCACCAACTATCAACAACTTATTGCGCGCCCGCGAGTGGAAGCCTGCCGAAGACGGCAGCATTCACCCCTTTCCCGGCATGGTTTGCACTGATTGAAAGAGGGCGCACGCGAGACCTGGCAGGCCCCAAAAAGGTAGCCGGGACGCACGGCACGCGCCCATCCTGCGCGACATGCTGCCTGGCAATTAATGTGCGGCCAGGCCGCAATCAGCGCTTCGGGTTCGCCCGGTCCACGTGGTAGTCCGGCCCATTTACGATGCGCCGATAGTACGACTCGTCGGCCGGCGTACCGGGCGGCCAGCTCGCGCGAAAGCGTTCCAGCCAGCTTGCGTGGTCATAGCGGACCGGCAGTGCATCGATGAAAACTTCGCCGGCGGCAATGCCGTAGAGCGACTCGCCCGCCTGTGCGGGGCGCAGCGAAAAACGGCTCAGCACGCCGAATTGGGTGTTAGCGAAGTTCGGCATGCCGGCCGCGCCGTTGTTGATGACCCAGTGCCGGCGGCCGGCCAGCGCAAATTCCCGCAGTGCCGGCAGGCAGGTATGGCTGCTGGCAAAGCCATCTACGCCTGACGCCGCGAACATTGCGTGCAGGTTTTCTAGCTGACCGATATCGTCCAGCGCACCGACGTCGAACTGCCAGCCCGCCAGCGATTGCGCGTCGCCGTGAACGATGCCGATGCGCAACTGGCCCACCTGCGCCACCGCGTGCATCGGCAGTTGCGCAAGCCGCGCACGCAGCGCCGGGAAGCGCAGCGCCGTCGTGCGCAGTTGCGCGAGGATGCGGTTGGACCGTTCCACTTCCGCGTCGGACACCGACTCGGGATAGCCGCAACCGCAGCCGGCGCTGTCGTCATCCGCGGCCAGTTCGGCTTCGACATTTCCGCTGAGCGCATGATGCGACAGCACTGCCGTGTTGATGCGCTCGAAATCATCCGTATCGACATCGAACCAGTTGAAGTCGCCATTGAAGACTAGCGCCGTCACACCACGCTCGTGCGACATCATGTCGAGTACGGCGTCTAGGGCCTGCCCGTTTCCGTACAAGCCGCCCACCACGTAGAGCGTATCCGCCCGCAAGTCCGGCTCGCGCCTGAACGTCGAGACGGGATAGCGATAGTGCAGTGGACAACTGCGTCCTGGGCGCTGGTCTTCCTCCGGATTGTTCATGGCTTCCTCAACAGATACGGGGCGGTCATGCGGGGGCACCCCGGTAGAGCTGCTGCAATTGATTGTCATCGATGTCACCGATTGGCGCATCGAACACGATGCGTCCGGCACGCATGCCGATCACGCGCTTTGCCAGGTTGGGCAGCAGCTTCAGCGTGTGCGCAACGGTGATCAGCGTCACCTGTTTCTCCGTCGCGATCCGCGCCAGCAGGTCGGCCACCTCCTCCGCCGCGACCGGATCGAGATTCGCGGTCGGCTCATCGGCCAGAATGAGCTGCGGGTCCTGGTTCAGCGCCCGCGCCACCGCCACCTTCTGCCGTTCACCGCCGGACAGGCGGTCTACCCGCAGCTTCGCCGCGTGTCCCATTCCTACGGCCTCGAGTGCAGCCTGGGCGCGGTCGCGTTCCTCGGCCGGAAAATAGCGGCCGAGGGTCAGCAAAGACTCACAGCGCCCGAGCGCGCCGATGAGCACGTTCTCATGCACGCTCAGGCGGCCCACCAGATGCAATCCCTGGAACACCTGGCCGATGCGGCTGCGCAAGGCACGCAGCCTGTCGGGGCGGTTCTCCCGCGCCAGGTCCTCGCCGAGGACTTGCAAGGCGCCGGATGTCGGACGCATCATCGCCGTCAGCGTCTTTACCAGCGTGGTCTTGCCGGCGCCGTTCGCGCCGATGATGGCAATGCGTTCCTGCGGTTTCACGACCAGGTCGATGTCCGCGAGCAGATCGGCGCCGTGCACGCGCACGCCCATACCCTGCAGGCGGATGACGTTTGGCTCGGCGCTCATAGCAGTCGGCTGCGTACCGCGCGGCTGATGTGGTCGAAGGCCATGACCATCGCCACGATGACCAGCAGGATGGTCGCCAGCCGACTCCACTGGAACAGCGAAATCGCTTCGGAGACGAGCAGGCCAAGGCCGCCGGCGCCGACCAGACCGAGCACAGTCGAATCGCGGATGTTGTATTCCCATATGTAGAAATGGGTGGAGATGAACTGTGGCAGCACGGCCGGCCACACGCCGAGGAAGAATACCTGCAGCGGCCGCGCACCCGCCGCGCGCACGCAGTCGACGGCGGCCATGTCCAGGGATTCGATGGCCTCGGCGTAGAGCTTGCCGAAGCTGCCCATCGAATGCGCCGCGATGGCGAGGATGCCGGCGGTCGGGCCGAGACCGACGATGCCCACCAGCAGCAAGCCGAACACCAGCGTGTGAATCGAGCGACAGGCGTCCAGTACGAATTTGGCGGGAATGGACAGCCACTTCGGGGCGGCCAGGTTGCTGGCGGTCAGGAGTCCGAGCGGCAGCGCCAGCAAGCCGGCGAGCAGCGTGCCGAGCGTAGCGATGCGCAGCGTGGTCCAGACCGCGGCCGCAAGCCCGTGCAGGAAGCGGACTTCCACTTCGCGCCGGTTCTCCACTCGCAGCACTTGGCCTTCGTCATTCCTGTACTCAAGCCTCGTCGCGCCGAACCAAACGTCGACAAAACTTGGACGGGCCATCTCGGCCGCGGTGCGCTTGAAGTTCTCCCACGGCTTGCGCCCCAGGCCGAGCCCGTCGTCGCGCGCCAGCGTGAACAGGCATACCCATGCGAAAACGACATAGATGAGCGTATAGCCAGCGAAGCGCCAGCGCGAAGTCACGTGCATGGGGCGGCTCGCTGGTGCCGGCTACTTGGGTGCGAGCTTGCCGGTCGCCAGGCCGGCATCGCGGATGGGCTTGTAGAAGGCGTTGTCCGTCGCAACGAAGCCCGAATAGTGGACCGGCAGCAGATTCGGCGACTGCCTGACTTCCTCGCCGACGCCGACCAGCGCGGCCTGCAATTGCTTAACGAACGCGCGGTCCTTGAACAGCTCGGCGCTCACCGCCACTGCGTCATTCGGCAGCGGATCGGACTGCCAGATTATCTTGCTGTCGGCCGCCCGGATCAGGCCCTGCTCGATCATGGCGTTGCGATTGCGGTTGTAGTCCGCACCGGCATCGAGTTCACCGCGCGTGACCTGGGTTTCGATCGCCTGATGCTTGGTGTAGATCACCTTGCTGAAATACGTATCGGGATCGATGCCCATTTTCTGAAACTGATGAAACGGAATCAGGTAGCCAGACGTAGACCCCTTGTCGCCGAAGGCGAAGGTCTTGCCCTTGAGGTCTTGTATCGACGCGATGGCGGAATCAGGACGCGTCACCATGATGGCGAAATATTCCGGCCTGCCGTCGTAGAGGATGGTCGCGACGGCCTGGGCGCCGGCGCTGTGGTTCGCCAGCACATAGCCCCACGGCCCCATCAGCGCGATGTCGGTCTCGCCGCTTGCCAGCGACTTCGCCAGCCCTTCCCATGTGTCCACGGTGAATAGCCTGACCTCGCGGCCGAGCTTTTTCGCCAGATAGTCAGCGAGCGGCCGGTAGGTCGCGTCGTTCTTCTCGCGGTCCGGCTGGAACAGGCCGACGCCGAAGCGCAAGGGTCCGGGATCGGCATGCAGGGGAAGGCAGGCAAGCAGCAAGGCAAGCGTGGCAACGACAACCTTCAACAACCCCATGCACAACTCCTCGAAACCGGTTCATCGAAACGCGCGCGACGGCGGACTCTACTTCGTCGTCCGGGCTGTTACAACCTTACGCGACCGGGCCGCTCATTGGATGCACGCCCGCATCGACCTCGCAATGGCGACTGGCAGGCTCTGGATTGCTTCAAGGTGGAAATGCGGTGGCTTGCGCCGTCCTAGCGGGAACGGCCGGTCTTGACGAAATCCAGTGAGGCCTGGAATAGCGGCAGGTGTTTTTCATAGCCGGCCGCGTCGGCGCAATTGATCTGGATCCATTCGCGCGTGCTGGCCACGCCGCCGGGCTGGAAGGCCACCACATCGCTTCTTGAAAACTGCAACTCGGTCGCGGTGGCAATCGGCAGCCGCAGGCCTACGCCCTCGCCACTGATGCAGGCGAACATCTTGTCGCTGACAAAATAGGCGTCCAGTCCGTTAATTTTCCTAGCACTTGCCCCCGGCAATTTGAGCAGTAATGCGTCGATTTGCGCCTTGCGGCTCGACTTGATGGTATCGGTATTCAATGGTGATCCGCCTCGGTTGGGATGAAAGGGAAGGTCCAATCATACGCCCAAGTCGGCCTCGAAAATTCACGGCCAACGCTGTAGTACCGTGCAAACGGCGTTCAAACAACGGGCTCGGCGTTACCCGGCGCCGCAAGCCGGCTTGCTGGCGAACGCGGATCCGGCGAGTGCGCGAGCCGCCAACGAATCGCCACCGCTGCGCGCTGGGCCACCTCAACCGAATCGGCCAAACAAGTGATATGCCCCATCTTGCGTCCCGGTCGCGGCAAGCGTTTGCCGTAAAGATGCAGTCGCGCATCCGGGTGCGACAAAACGCTGGTCCAGTCGGGATCGCCCGCGGTCCAGACCTCACCCAGCAGGTTCGCCATGACCACCGCCCCTTGCGCGTGGACGAGGCCGGCATCGCCCAGTGGCAGGCCGGCGAGTACGCGCACCTGCTGCTCGAACTGCGACGTGCGGCAGGCATCGATGGTGAAATGCCCGCTGTTGTGCGGGCGCGGCGCGATCTCGTTGACCAGCAGCCGGCCGGCCGTGTCGAGAAAGTATTCGACGCACAGCACGCCGCGGTAATCGAGCGCGGTCGCGATGCGCAAGGCCTGGGCGACGGCTTCACGCTGCAGGCGCGCGGAGAGCGGCGCCGGCACGACGCTCAGGTCAAGGATTCCGGCCGCATGGTGATTCATCGGCACCGGGTGCACCGCGCTGCTTCCATCGGCGGAGCGCGCGACGATGACCGAGAGTTCGGCGGCGAGCGCCACGCGTTGTTCCAGCACGCATGGACCACCCAATTGCGCAAAGGCGCGCTCGAGCTGCGCTGCGGACGAGACGGCGATCTGCGACTTGCCGTCGTACCCGAAGCGGCAGGCCTTGAGCAGGCCGGGGAAAAAAAATGAATCGATATCGGGCGCTCCAAGGTCCGCGGCGGTGGCGAGAACGCGAAACGGTGCCACCGGGACTCCATGCGCGGCGAGGAATTGCTTCTCCAGCCCGCGGTCCTGCGCGATCTCGAGCGCGGTGGCATCCGGGGCGACGCGAATCCGAGCGCCCAGAAACCGCAGTGCCGCGCCGGGCACATTCTCGGTTTCGATGGTGACCGCCGCGCACAAAGTGGCGAGCTCCTGCCAGGCCTCGGGCTCTTGCAAGGTCGCGCAAATGTAGCGGTCCACGACACCGGCCGCGGGACATTCCGGGTCAGGATCCACCGCCGCAACCCGATAGCCCAGGCGATGAGCCGCCATGGCGAACATGCGCGCGAGCTGACCGCCGCCCAATACGCCCAGCCAGGCGCCGGGCGCGATCATGCGACCTCCGGCAACTTCGCTGCCGCAACACGCTCCGCCTCGGCGGCGCGAAACGCACGCAATTTTTCTGTAACGGTGCCATCGCGCAGACCGACCATCGCCGCCGCGAACAACCCGGCGTTGGCGGCCCCCGCGGCACCGATGGCAAATGTAGCGACCGGCACGCCGCGTGGCATCTGCACGATTGACAACAGCGAATCCAGGCCCTGCAGGTGACGCGACGGTACCGGCACGCCGAGCACCGGCACGGTCGCGATCGCGGCCATCATGCCGGGCAGATGGGCCGCGCCCCCCGCCCCCGCGATAATGCAGGTCAGGCCGCGCGGGCCCGCGCCTTTGCCATACTCGACCAGCAGGTCCGGCGTGCGATGGGCGGACACCACGCGCGCCTCGAAGGCGACGCCGAAGTCGCGCAATATTTCAGCTGCATGGCGCATCACCTCCCAGTCGCTGGTACTGCCCATGACGACGCCGACGGCTACGGCCGGGGTAGCGGACTGCGCCAGCACTTGCTTTAAACGACGAGCCATTTTGCGATCCCGAAATAAAGAGGAATGCCGGCCACTACGTTGAACGGAAACGTGATGCCCAGCGAGAGCGTGAGATAAAGCGACGGATTGGCCTCCGGTATCGCGAGGCGTATCGCCGGGGGCACGGCGATGTAGGAAGCGCTGGCCCCCAACACGGAAACCAGCGTCATGCCCCCCACACCGAAACCGAGCCAGAGATGCCCGATGGCGAGCCCAATGGCACCGCCCAGCAGGGGCATGCCAACGCCGAACGCCAGCAGCGACCAGCCCACACGCCAGAAATCCTCTAGCTTCTTCGCGGCATCCATGCCCAGCTCGAGCAGGAACAGGCACAGCGCGCCCATGAAAATGGTGCGGTAGAACGGATTGATGGTGTCGAGGCTTTTCTCCGAAACAAGCGCACCGATCAGCATGGTGCCGAACAGCAATACGACGCTGCCATGCGTGACCGCCTTGGCGAGCGCTTTGACCAGCCCCTGCCCACCTGCCGTCGCGCCGGCCTGGCGTCGCACGCGCTGCGCAAGCAGCAGGCCGACGATGATCGCCGGCGCCTCCATGATCGCCAGCATGATCACTGGATAGCTTTCGTAAGCAACCTCGCGCGATTGCAGGAAGGCCACCGCAGTCAGAAAGGTACCCGCGCTGACCGATCCGTAATGCGCGGCGACGGCCGCGGCATTCAGCCCATCGACCCGGCAAAGCCTGCGCAGAATGACAAAGGCTGCCAGCGGCAGGCCGAAGCCCATGGCCAGCGCGGCCGCGACGGAACTGATGGCGGTGGAGAATGTTGCCTGCGCCAGTTCCGCGCCGCCGTGCAGCCCGATACCGATCAACAGATAAATCGACAGTGCGCGCGACAAATCGGCCGGAAACTTCAGGTCGGAACGGCACGCCTGAGCCGTGGCGCCGAGCGCGAAAAACATCAGTGGCGGTATCAACAGGCTGGAAAGCATCATGATGTGGGTACGTTTGGTTCAAACGAGGCGGGATGCTAACGGTGCAGATTGATAGAGTAAAATTGTATTAATTGACAGTTACGATAGATTTTCATAGATAAGACAAACTGCCCATGCGCATTACCCTGAACCAGCTAAAGGTGTTCGAAGCGGTGTCGCGGCTGTCCGGCTTCAGCCGCGCCGCCCGGGAATTGCATCTTGCACAGCCCACGGTGTCGATGCAGGTCAAGCAGCTTGCCGACAGCGTCGGCATGCCGCTGTTCGAGCAGATCGGCAAGAAAACCTACCTGACCCAGGCCGGCGGCCTGGTCCAGTCCAGCGCACGCGAAGTGTTCGACGCCCTCGCCCGTCTGCAAATGCAGCTCGCCGAATTGAAAGGCATCAAGCGTGGGCGCCTCAAGGTCTCGGTGGTCACAACCGCCAAGTACTTCATCCCGCGACTGCTCGGCCCTTTCATGAAGCATTACCCAGGCATCGACATTGCGCTGGATGTCGGCAACCGCGCCGAAATCGTTGCACGCCTGGCGCGCAACGACGACGACCTCTACATCATGGGCATGCCTCCCGCCGCCATGGGCATCCAGCGCCATCCCTTCGTGGAAAATCCGATCGTGGCGATCGCGCCGCGCGGCCATCCGCTGGTCGGCAAGCGGCGCGTCAGACTCGCGCGACTCGCCGAAGAACCGTTCCTGCTGCGCGAGCAAGGTTCGGGCACACGCATGGCCACCGAGCGCTTTCTCAAGGAACACGGCGTCAAGCTCAATGTGCGCATGGAACTGGGCAGCAACGAGGCGATCAAGCAAGCGGTTGCCGGCGGTCTCGGTTTGTCGTTGCTGTCGCTGCATGCGCTGACCGGCGAACTCGCGCGCGGTGACCTGGCGCTGCTCGACGTTGAAGCGCTGCCGATCCGACGCTCCTGGTATATCGTGCACCCGACCGGCAAGCAACTCTCCATCGTCGCGCAGGCTTTTTTCGACTACCTGAAGGCCGAAGGCCCCGAACTGGAGCGTGAGTTAAGCGCTGCGCGTACGGCGCCCAAGCCGCGCCGCGCAGCGAAACCCGCCCGCAAGTGACGCAGTAATTCTGACTGGCTCAGCGGCACAAGCGGCGTATCGGCAAAAAACGCCGGCGTCCGCATCAAGTCGGCAATTCCGATGGCTCATAGAATTCGCCATCATGCAAACGACCTCATTAGCCCTTGATCACCTGCTGCGCGCCATCGGCGATCCCGTCGTCGAACTGCGCGAGGTAGGCCCCATGCACCCGGAATTCCATCAGGCGCAGGCCATTCGTGCCGGAGCCGGCGTGCTCGCGAAGACTCCGGACGCCTTCCTCGCGATCGCGCAAGTGATCCGCGCATCCGACGGCCTTGTGCTCCCGACCGAAACGCGCGCTCATTTTGCCGCGGCTGAAGCCTGGCTATCCGGGAATCCGGTCCTTGCCGCGCAACGGTATGAGTCCATTCTGAACCGGTGGCCAAAGGACCTTATGGCATTGCGTCTGCTGCAATCGTGCTATTTCTTCCTCGGCTGGCATGACCGATTCTTCGCGGCCATCGAAGCCGTCATGCCGGCGTGGGCGCGCGATCGCTCCGACTTCGAGTTCGTGCTGGCGATGGCGGCCTTTGCGCATGCCGAAAGCGGTGACGCGGCGTATGCCGAAGTGCTCGGTCGCGGGGCGCTGGCCAACGATCCCGCCTGCCCGATGGGCGTACACGCGGTGGCACATGCGATCGCCGAGTCGGGGCGGGCGATCGACGGCGCGCAGTGGCTGCGCGAACAGTTCGCCCATTGGGCCGGAGAGAGCCGCATGCGCACCCACAATGCGTGGCACCTCGCCATGTTCGACGCCACGCATGGCAATGTCGATGCGGCGCTCGGCATCCTCGATGCGTGGTTGCTTCCCGCCAGCGCGCAATCGCAACTCGACGCCTGCGACGCCACCGCCTTGCTTTGGCGCCTCGCGGCCGAGGGGGCCGGCGACGACGGGCGCTGGCACAGGGTATCGGACGCCTTCGAGCGCACGTTGACACCCGGTTTCTGGCCTTATGTCGACCTGCATGCGGCGCTGGCGCACCTGGCAGCCGGACAAACAGCACGCGCGCTAGGCCTGACGTTGGCGGTCGAGCGCCGCGCGCGGAACAGCGACTTCGCCGCCATGCGCGCATTACGGATCACGCTACCCGGGCTGCGCGCGCTCGGGGCCTGGGCCGAAGGCCGTCATGGCGAGGCCGCCGCGCTGTTCGCGGGCTTGCAGCCGGTGCTCGTCGAAGCGGGCGGCAGCCGCGTCCAGCTGGAAATTTTCGAAAGCATCGGTCGCGACGCCGGCCGCCGGCAGCGTGTCCGGCCGCCCGAACCGCCGCACGCCGCGCGGGCAACGACATCGGTCATGCCGCGCATTGGTACGCATCTCATCCCGATTTATTGTTGATCACTACCCGGCCTGATCGCCGGCCACAGACACCCAAGGAGAAATGATATGGAAAAGACCAACAGCCATGACGGATCGTGTTTCTGCGGAGCAGTCCAGTTCACCGTCAGCGGTGATCCGGCGGCGATGGGTTACTGCCATTGCGATTCCTGCCGGCGCTGGTCGGCGGCGCCGGTGAACGCGTTCACGCTGTGGAAACCCGACGCGGTGCGAATCACCAAAGGCGCGGCCAACATCGGCACCTATAACAAGACCCCCAACAGCTATCGCAAATGGTGCAAGTCCTGCGGCGGGCACATTTTCACGGAGCATCCCGGCATGGGCCTGACCGACGTGTACGCCGCGGTCATTCCCTCCTTCCCGTTCCAGGCCGGCGTGCATGTGAATTACCAGGAAAGCGTATTGCGGATTCCGGACGGCGCACCCAAACTAAGAGATGTTCCAAAGGAAATGGGCGGTTCCGGCGTCAGCATCGCCGAATGATCCGGCCCTCAAGGCCCATCATCCGTCACGCAAAGGAGTCCCATGCTGCAACTCAGGCCCACTTGCGAAAACTGCAATAAGGCGTTACCGGCCGATTCTGTCGAGGCGCGCATCTGCAGCTATGAATGCACGTTCTGCGCGACCTGTGTCGATGTGCTGGAGAACGTCTGTCCGAACTGCGGTGGTGGCTTCACTCCCCGCCCGGTCAGGCCGTCGCGAAACTGGAAAGGCGACAACTATCTGGGCAAGGACCCGGCCAGTACCACCGTCAGGCACCAGCCGGTCGACCTGGCCGCCCATGCGAAGTTCGTGGCGGCGTTCAAGGCGCTGCCGCCCCACGAACGTTAGAGGCGACCGCGACACCCGGATAGCCCGCAAGGCGACCTAAGCCCGGCTAGTCGCGCGCTTGCGCCATGCGGCGGGCGGCAACCCGAATTCCCGCCGGAACGCCCGGTTGAATGCGGATTCGGATTCGTAACCGACCTGTGCGGCAAGCTGGACGATGGGAACATCGTTCTCCCGTAATTGCGCGGCGGCGAGCGACATCCGCCAGCGCGTCAGATACTGCATCGGCGGCGAGCCGAGCAGCGCGCTGAAACGCTCGCCCAATGCCGATCGCGACAACCCGACCTTCGCGGCGAGGGCGTCCACGGTCCACGCATAGGCCGGCTGCTCGTGCAGCAAGGCCAGCGTCCGGCCGACGTAGCGATCGCGCAGGGCCGCGAGCCATCCCGACTGGTCGGGCGGCAGTTCGTCCATGTAATGGCGGACGGCCTCGGCAAAAAGCACTTCGGACAGGCGCGCCAGCACGATGGCGGAACCGGGACGCGCCGACGCGCTTTCCCCGACCGAGTAGCGGATCGAGCTCTGCACCCAGGCCGCCGTGCCGCCATCGCGCATGCTCACCTTGAGCAGGCGCGGCAGGCTCAGGATGATCGGCTCGGCCAGGCGCCGGTCGCAGGCGAGAAAGCCGCAGACGATGCGGGTCGATTTTCCGCTCTCGCCTTTCCTGAATGACGCGATGTCACCGCGCTTGCGAAGCTCCAGGCTTTCGCCGGTGATGTCGATCGGCTTCAGGCGCAGCGCGGCGTCGCTCGCCGTCGCGAGCACGTGCCGATCCCCCGCGGGAAACAGGATCAGGTCGCCGGCATTGAGTTCGACCGGATCACCATCGACCAGCCGCGCGTAACACCTCCCCTCGGTGACCAGGTGGTAGGGCATGACGTGATCCGCTTCCGGCATCAGCACGTCGGCAATGTGCCGGGCCGGCGCGGTGAGATAAGACCACTCGGCGCGCAATTCCATGTCGAGAAAAACCGCACCCGAGAGCCTGACGGCAGCGAGCACTTCGGACAATGCATCCATGGTGCCGCGGCGACCTAGGTGAGCGTAAAAAAACGGGAATCAGGTTGCACTTTTGTCTTCGTCTTGGCGCGGGGATCGACCTGGAATCCGCAGCGGAATCGGGGGAGGAATGCTACGACGGTTGCATGCAATCCTGCAAAAAA
Organism: Betaproteobacteria bacterium; assembly: GCA_039931685.1. Taxonomy (GTDB): domain Bacteria; phylum Pseudomonadota; class Gammaproteobacteria; order Burkholderiales; family JACQAP01; genus JACQAP01. Next base: position 20,330 of record JBDTRK010000044.1, read on the forward strand.
ACTTCTTTGCGCAAGGCCGCTACACTGCCCCGCGCACCGGACAGAATGCGAACCCGGCAGGCGAGTCGCCCGATGCCCGCGATTCGCAGCGGTTTCCCCGGAAATCTCGCAAGAAATCGGCGCCGGGCCGGTTCTTCGATCGGGTCTTTTTCCGGTTTCGGGCAGTTGATGGTGGACAGGAGCGCCGTCGACAGACAAACTTTCCGGCCCCGGCATCGGCCGACTGTTCCGCGCACCAGACCCACATGACCAGGCATTACCTCACGCCCAGCCAGGCCGAGATCGCAAGTTATTGGCAGCTGACCAACGGCCAGGTGCGCGATCCGCTCACCCAGCCGTTAAAGGCCGCGCCCGCCGTGGCGGTGCCGATGCTGCGCTTGGCCGACAATGGCGCTGTCGAGCAGACCGCAGCGCGCTGGGGGTTGATTCCGATGTGGTGGAAAGAGGACAAGCCGCCCGAGGAGGCACATGTCGCGCCGTCAGAGGAAGCTACGCAGAGGCCGATCTGGAAAATCCCGGCCGGCAAGTGGCGCTGCCTCGTGCCCGCGATCGGCTGGTACGAATGGAAGGAAGTCGAGCGCTTCGATCCCACCACCGGCGCGATCACCATGGCGGAGCAGCCTTACTTTATCCGGCTGCCCGACCGGCAACCGTTTGCGTTCGCCGCGCTGATGTCGCAACGCGTCGTCGAAGGGGATCAGCCGGCGTTCACTTGCACGATCCTCACCCGCGACGCCGTCGGGCCGGCTGCGCAAGTACATCCGCGCATGCCCATCGTGCTGCCGAAGGCCGCACACGCTGCCTGGCTCTATCGGGAATTGACCGACGCGGACGTGGCGATCGAGTTTGCGCGCGAGGAGGCCGTGACCGAACTTTCCCTGCACCCGGTCGAATTGATCATCGGCGACGCCATCAACGGAAAATGAACCGGGTCGGCGCGGTCAGCGATACGGAAACGAGTACACCCACTGACAGCGTGCGACGGTGACCTCGCGGTCATCCGCGGCGTGATCCGTCCGGTACCGGCACTGCGCGGCGATGCCAGCAAAGCGCCCGGTGCCGCCGGTGAATTGCAGGTTGCCCTCGCCCGAAGTACCGGAATCGTCCGACCCGCGCCGGAACACCAGCAGCAGCGTGTCTTCGGCCGAGAAAGTCGCGACGCCGTCGGCTTCGAGTTCGAGTCCTGACGGCGTGGTCCTGGAGAATCCGACGTATTCGACCACTGCGCTTTCGTCATCGACGAAAGGCCGGCCGCTGCTGTGGCTGAACACCAGCGTACCGTTGCCGGCGCTGGCCGTGACGGTCGATTCGTCCATTTGCACGGCGTAGGTCTTCGCTTTGGCATCGAGCACCAGATCGACCGTGCCGCTCGCCGCATGTACCGACGCCGCCGCGAGAACGCAAACACCGGCCACGGCCAGACGCAGCAATCTCTTTTCAGGGTTCAAACACTACTCCCAATCAAGTAAGGCAATTCGCACCTCCACCACGCAATCTCATCACGAAGACACGAATACCCTCGCGTAAGCGTATCTTCGTGATGAAGTTCCAATCCGGTCCGAGAATTCAAGAGGCCGAGCCTGATTTCATCAATCCACCGGGAAATCGACGCGCTTGATGAACACGACCTTGCCGCCTTCGTTCTTCACCACGTTGTAGCCGTGCACGCCGTCGCCCCTGGCATCGAATGCGTAGTTTCCTTCCAGGCCCTTGTAGCCCTTGATGGCGAGGATTGCCTTGCGCACGGCCTCGGGTTCGGTGCTGTTCGCGTTGTTCATGGCCAGGGCGAGGATGTGCAACGCGTCGAATGCCCAGCTCGAGAAATTGTCGGGGTCAATGCCGTAGCGCTCGCGATAGCGCCGGGTAAATGCGCGCGCAGCGTCGTTCGCATCTGAATTGAAATCGGCGACGCCGTAACTTCCGTACAGCGCTTCGCCCGCCAGGCTGCGCGTCGTGACCGCCACCGTGGTCGGCGACCCGATCCACTGGATGCTGACGCCAAGCTGGCGCAATTGCTTGGCGAAAATCGCCTGGTCGGCCGGCACCGTCATGTAGGTGCCCAGCACGTCGGCGCCAGATTTCTTGATGGCGAGCACGACCGGCGCGAAGTCCTGCGAGTTGCTGGTGTAGCCCTGGTCGAGCACCGGCGTGATGCCGCGCTTTTGCAGCTCATCCGTGAGCGCCTTCGCGCCGCCGTTGCCGAACGCGTCCGTGGCATGGATGATGGCCCACTTCCTGACCTTCAACGTGTTGACGCCGAAGTCTGCGATGACCCTGGAAGAGTACAAATCATTCGGTCGCGCACGGAACACCCACTTGTTGTCAATGCGCGTGAGACTCGGGTCGGTACCGCCGATCATGGTGGGAACGCCGGATCGCGCGATTGACGGCGAAGCAGCCTGGATCTGCGTGCTCGCGATCGGTCCGACGATGCCCTTGACCGCGGGATCGGCGAAGAGCTTGGTGAAGGCGAGCACAGTGCCCGGATTGGTGCTGGCGTTGTCCTCGACCTGCAACTCTACCTGCCGCCCCAGGATGCCGCCGGCCTTGTTGACGTCGTCCAGCGCGAGCTTCAAGCCATTGACCTGGAAGGTACCCCATTCGGCGTAAGGCCCGGTCAGCGTGCTGACCACGCCGATCTTGACGGGATCGACGGCATGCGCGCTTGCGGCAATCAGAAATGAAGCGCAAAACGACAGAGCAATACGGATCAACATATGCGTCCCTTCGCTAGATGCTTGTTTGTCGCCCGACATATTCGTGCTCGAAACCCACAGCCACAATCTTCCCGACATGAGCTCACCACGAAGATCACGAATACCCTCGCGTTAGCGTGGAGTACCCTTTCAGGAACACGAAGAAAAACGAAATTGATCTGGTTGTTTTCGCCCAGGATAGCCTTACATTGACGATTGGCCATGGCCGCAAACGAGCGAATTCCCACTTTCTTGCCGACATTAGTTTTTCTTCGTGCAACTTCGTGTTTTTCGTGATCTTCGTGGTGCGCATTTGGGTTGACGGGCAAAACTTACGCTCCCTAACTCCCCACCTGAATGAGCTCGATGCTCACGCCATCGGGCGCGGCGACATAGCACAACACCATGCCGGGCTTGAATTCCCAAGGCTCCACCGCCATGCGCACGCCTTTGCGCTTGAGTTCGTCGCAGAAGGCGCGCAAGTCACCGCGGTAAGTAAAGCCGAAGTGATCGGTGCCCCATTCATCGTGGCTGGAATAGCCGTCGAATGCATGCATGGGCCGGGTCGAGGCGGGCTGCTCTCCGGGCCGCTGACCGCGGATGACGATGGTCATGCCGCCGACGCGGACATCCAGTTGCGGCGCACCGCGCAGGTTTTCCTGCACGGCAGTCACCTTGCCCCCGAACATCCCGACGTACCAGTCCGCCGCCGCTTTCGGATCGCGGCTGATCAGGTGGATGTGGTCGAACCCCAGTGCTTCGTCCATACGCGTCCCCGTTTGCGATTCTTATTGGCAGAGCAATAGTATCTGTCTCGGCGTCATTTTCCAATTGCGCGGGAAATTCGACAGCCGTTTGCCGATCGACCTTTCCTGGCTGCAAGTTGCCTCTGTCAGAGGGATTTTCATAACGTCGAAAAGTGACAATGTTTGGCACGGTCGACTCGGCCCGCAGCGCAGGGTCGACCGGAACCCGTGTCGATTAAAGACAGGGGTTCTTCCGCCTTGCAATGATCCTTTGGGCGCGCGGCGCTGGATTCGGGCAGCAATGCGCAATCGCCCTGACGGAGAACGTCCGGGCACCCTGCCGGGTGAAGAACTTGCTTCCAATCCGTTGAAGGCCGGCAGATGTCTTTGGCTTATACCCTTGATGAAGACTGCACCGGAACGATTGTCGGGATTTGCCGACAAAAAGTGCGCGCCACGAGTACCAAACGTCGACTTGGGTCAGGAACATGAATAACACGCTGGTGATCAATCCCAAGGGCGGGTCGGGCAAGACCACCGTCTCCGTCAATCTGGCCAGTTACTTTGCGAGCAACGGCATTCCCACCGCCGTCATGGACTACGATCCGCAAGGCTCCAGTCTTAACTGGATCCGGCGCCGCCCGCCCCATGCAAATCGCATTCACGGCGCCAATGCAGCCCCGGCTAAAGCCGGTCGTCTGCGAAGCATCGACATGCATGTACCTCGAGATACGCAGCAGTTGATCATCGATGCGCCGGCCGGCAGCTCGGGGCTTCTGTTGCAGGAACTGCTGAATATGGCTCATTGCATCATCGTCCCGATGATGCCCTCGGCGATCGACATGCATGCCACGACAAATTTCATCAAGGATTTGCTTCTTATGGGCAAGATCCGCGCGCGCAATATCCGCGTGGCGTTCGTAGCGAATCGGATTCGCACTTCGATGCAGGTATATCCGCCGCTCGAGCGGTTTCTCGCGACTCTTAACCTTCCATTGTTGACATGCCTCACCGATTCGGACGTCTATATCAAAGCTGCGGAATCGGCGGTCGGCATTTTCGAGATTGAATCTTTCCTGAGCGCCCTCGAGCGCGAGCAATTCATGCCGATCGTAAAATGGGTAGGTAGTTGCAAAGAACTGCCCCAGCCTCGGACAGATCAAAACATCTTCTCCCTGGAACAGCGGCGCAGTGGCTGAGGGTTGCCAAGGCTCTGGGTGCACGCTTCAATGCATGTGCAGGAAAGGCGTCAGGGCACGGAGCAGCACGCGCTGCGCCGCCCGTTTTACGACGAATGCATGGTTGACCCGGCCTCCCTTCGAGCGGAGGTATACGGAAATCTCCGTGTAGTCGTGGTCGTCCGCGATCAGGGTCGCGGTGATACCGTGAATGCCCATTTCGTCGGCCTCGGCGTTGATGCTCGCTCCGCCCTCGACGAGTATTTTCACCATGGCGAAGAATTTCTTCGCGGTGGCGAGGTGCAACGGCGTCATCGTGTCTTTGGAGGGCAAGGAAGGATC
>JBDTRK010000045.1:0-25179 GCA_039931685.1 Betaproteobacteria bacterium
CCTACGTGCGCAGCACGTAGGGTATCTGCGTCCTCTGCGGTGAAAGAGTTTTTGCCGCTATACAGTCTGTCAATTACTTACCAACCCACAAATCTCATTTCACCGTCACCATGACCCTCGGATTCCGTGTACTGCCCTGCCCAGCCCGTGCTGCAAAATCCATCATCGAGGCGCTCTCCCGCCACGCCGTCTCCAACCTTTGCGACAGCATGGGCCGCACGCACAACGCGTCCGGCGCCTTGCAACCGATGCATGGCGGCGGCAAGCTCTGCGGGCCTGCGATCACGGTGCGCACCGCGCCAGGTGACAATCTTTTGATCCACAAGGCCATCGACATGGCGCAGCCGGGCGACGTCATCGTCGTCGACGGCGCCGGCGCGCTCGATGCCGCACTGATCGGCGACATCATGACCAGCTACGCGGTCACGCGCGGCGTCGGCGGCTTCGTCATCGACGGTGCAGTGCGCGACACGGAAGAACTTGCGGCGCGCGATCTGCCGGTGTACGCGCGCGGCATTTCTCCGCGCGGTCCGACGCGCGAGGGTCCCGGAGAAATCAACGTCGCCATTTCCATCGACGGCACGGTCGTGCATCCCGGGGACATCGTGGTCGGCGACGCGGACGGGCTGGTCTTCGTTCCGCCCTCTCAGGCGGACGCCTTGCTCAAGGCGGTCGATGCGCTGCTGGAAAAGGAGAAAGCCCTGCTCGACGCCATCGCGCAGGGCAAGGCCGACCGCCGCTGGGTCGATGAAACGCTGGCGGCAAAAGGCTGTACGCTCTGATTACTCCGGATCGCATTCCGGCACACAACAAAATCCGAAAGAGGAAAACACAATGAAGGCAGTCGTATTTCCCGGTGGAAGCAAGGTCGAGTTCATGAATTTCCCCGATCCAACGCCGGGTCCAGGCGAGGTCGTGCTCGAGATCAAGGCCTCCGGCATGTGCGGAAGCGACCTCAAGTTCTACCGTGCCGTCGGCGGCGCGTCTTCGCTGGGCCTGGGCAAGCTTAGCGGCCCGGTCATTGCCGGCCACGAACCTTGCGGCGTCGTGGTCGCGGTGGGCCCCGGCGTAGCCGAGAATCAGGCGAAGGTCGGCATGCGCGCGATGCAGCATCACTATCGCGGTTGTGGCGTGTGCGAGCATTGCTCGACCGGCTGGATGCAGTTGTGCGTGGACGGCGTCAAGGAAGTTTACGGCGTCACCGGACACGGCGCGCATGCCCGCTACATGAAATGTCCCGCGCGCACCCTTGTTCCACTTCCCGATGAATTGTCCTTCGATGCCGGCGCTGCGATTTCCTGCGGCACCGGCACCGCCTGGGGCGCGCTGCACCGCCTCGACCTGCAGGGCGACCAGACCATTGCCATTTTCGGCCAGGGTCCGGTTGGCCTGTCTGCCACACTACTGGCTTCGGCGATGGGCGCGCGCGTGATCGCGCTCGACACCGGGGATGAACGCCTCGCGCGTGCGAAGGAATTCGGTGCCGACGTGCTGATCAATCCGCTGAAAACCGAGAATGTCGTGCAGGCCATCAAGGACGCCACCCACGGACGCGGCGCGCATGCCTCGATCGACGCGTCTTCTTCACCGCAAGCCAGGGCACAGGCGGTGCGCTGTGTGCGCACCTGGGGCAAAGCCTGCTTCGTCGGCGAAGGCGACAGCGTTACGCTCGATGTCAGCAGCGACCTGCTGCGCCGCCAGGTGACGCTGATCGGCTCGTGGACGTTCTCCACCGTAGGCCAGGCCGATTGCGCACGCTACATCGCCGATCGCGGCATCGACATCGACCGGCTGTTCACCCACAAGTGGAAACTGGAGCAGGCCGAGGAAGCCTACAAGTTGTTCGATGCGCAGACTTCAGGCAAGGGTGTCATCCACCCGTCCTGAACGCACCGCGCGGCGCAACCGCGCGGATCCGACTCCGGCAAATGGCCACACAGGGACTAATCGACGAAGCCGAAGCGCCGGTCGATCACCACGTTGCCGTCGTGCCGGACCAGGCAGGTGTGCCGCCCGTAAGATCGCGGCGTATGCGCCAGCACGGTCCGGTCCCCGGAAGGGTCGCGCGGTCCCGGCTTGAGCCGCACATGATGCCTGGCGGCCAGGGCGGGCAGTTTGGCGACCGGGAAGCCGGGGTTCGCCTCCTGGCAAAAGTTGTCGACGTTGTTTCCGCCGATCCAGAACATCAGCCCGAAGGCAATCATCGCGACGGCAACGACGCCGCCCAGAGCCAAGGCTGCAATGGCTGTCATGCGCCGCGCGCGGCTGCCCGTCCCGGATGTCATATTCCGACCTTCATGACCACTAGTATGAGCCTGTCCCGCCACCATTGACCAGCATCGAAACGGGGGCCGGTCAGAACGAACGCGGCAAGTCGAGGATGTGCTCGGCTACATACGACAATATGAGATTCGTCGAGATCGGCGCCACTTGGTATAGCCGCGTCTCGCGGAATTTGCGCTCCACGTCATATTCCGAGGCGAAGCCGAACCCGCCGTGGAACTGCAGGCAGGCGTTGGCCGCTTCCCACGAAGCCTTCGCCGCAAGATACTTGGCCATGTTGGCTTCTGCCCCGCACGGCTGGTGCGCGTCGAACAGCTCGCAGGCCTTCCAGCGGATCATGTTCAGGCCTTGCCTCTTGCCGTCCCGGCTTGGCTTTGCCACATGGTCCGTCCTTTGGGTATCGCATTTCCCGGCTCCGTCTGCACCGAGGCGAATCGATCTTAACCTTTCAGCTCAAGCCGCCAAAAAATCTATAGTCTGCATCCCATCCCAAAAGTCCGATTTACGTATCACTGGAGCGTCACGAATCACGAAGGCGTATAGCCAAGTATTCGCATCCGCACTATCATTCTGCAAATGCGCATTCTTCTTCCTTTATTACATACTTGGCGTGAGAACACGTTCTATCAGGACTTTCATCAAGGGCTGAGCGAAGCGTTGCGTTCCTTCGGCCATGAGCCAGTGCAGTTCGCATTCCATACACTTGGTGAGCCGCGTCAGGATGAAGCCGAGAAGCTTTTTCAGTTACTCGGTCGCGGCAATTTCAGTGCAGTAATCGACGTATGCTGTTGGGCCTACGGCCTTTCGCAAATAACGCTTCGCATGACAAACGGAGCATCACAAACGATCTTTGATGCTTTCGGCATTCCTTGTATCGGATTATTGTGCGATCAGCCTTACAACCAGGCGCTCAACGGTATCGTTGCGTCGAGGCGCTACGCCGCTTATCCAGACCTTGGTCACTCGCAGCAGGTACGGCTTGCCTTTCCTGACCTCAAGTTGACGGGAGAGATTTTTGTACCACCCGCAATCAGGCCGAGCAACGACCGCTCGTCTGGGGAATGGACAGAGCGAAACATCGACGTACTGTACGTTGGCAATCTCGTACCGCTAACACTCGATCGTTACTGGAATGATCCAAGCAGTGTGCTCTGGGACAAGGGATTCGACCCAGAATTTTGCGATGCCTTGGCGGATGCCGCGCTCGCAGAGCCCGAGCGTTCTTTGCACCTGAACATTCAAACGGTAGTCGATAGTCTTGGTGCGCCTGCTCCCGGTTTTGATTTTGGTCTTCAGATGCGTGGAGTGGAAGCTTATCTTCGCTACGTTTTTCGGCGAGATGCGGTAGTGGCACTTGCCCGCTCGGGTGTGCGAATGCGGGTAGCGGGCAAGGGTTGGGATAAGGTCTCACTACCCAGTAATGTCGAGTTTTGTGAGGAAACAACCTACGACGGATTCTTCCGCCTCGCCGGACAGGCTAAGATCTGCCTCGATGCTTCGACGTATCTCGATGGCGCAAATGATCGAGTATTCAGTTATACCCTTAGCCGCGCCGTTTGCTTCACCAACGCCGCAGGGTATCTGCGTAATGCCTTCCACGATGACGATGGAATACGGTTTTACTCGATGCGGAATCTCGCTGAGTTTGGCGAACAAGTCAAAGAGTTGCTTGGGCGGCCCGCCGTCATTCGCGCGGCCGGGGAGCAAGCGCGGGAGACTGTACTTTCATCGCATACCTGGCGGAACCGGGTGGACGATCTTCTGGGGTCGATCCGCCCGAAGGGCGGTATCACGAGTGGCGTATTGCCACCACCACCGAGTCGCAAATAGCGATTTGATTATCAGACGAAGCAATATATGAGGCAATATCTTTTTCTCACTGATCCACCTTCAGAAGGATCGCGGCAAGTCGAGGATGTGCTCGGCTACATACGACAAAATGAGATTCGTCGAAATCGGAGCCACCTGATATAGCCGCGTCTCGCGGAATTTGCGCTCCACATCGTATTCCGAGGCGAAGCCGAACCCGCCGTGGAACTGCAGGCAGGCGTTGGCCGCTTCCCACGAAGCCTTCGCCGCAAGATACTTGGCCATGTTGGCTTCCGCGCCGCACGGCCGGTGCGCGTCGAACAGCTCGCAGGCCTTCCAGCGCATGAGATTCGCGGCTTCGACTTCGATGTAGCTCTCTGCGATCGGAAACTGCACGCCCTGGTTCTGTCCGATCGGACGACCGAACACCACCCGTTCCTTGACGTATTTCGTCACGCGGTCGATGAACCAATAGCCGTCGCCGATGCATTCGGCGGCAATCAGCGTGCGTTCGGCGTTGAGTCCGTCAAGGATGTACCGGAAGCCCTTGCCTTCCTCTCCGATCAGGTTGGCGGCCGGAATTTCCAGGTTGTCGAAAAACAGTTCATTGGTTTCATGGTTGACCATATTGCGGATCGGCCGCACGGTCAGGCCCTTCTTCATTGCCTCGTGCAGGTCGACGAGGAATATCGACATGCCCTCGGATTTCTTCGTCACTTCGGCAAGCGGCGTCGTGCGTGCCAGCAGGATCATCAGGTCAGAGTGCTGCACGCGCGAAATCCACACCTTCTGGCCGTTGACGACATAGCGGTCGCCCCTCCTGACGGCGGTGGTCTTGATCTTCGTGGTGTCGGTGCCTGTGGAAGGTTCGGTCACGCCCATCGATTGCAGGCGCAGTTCGCCGCTGGCGATTTTCGGCAGGTAGGCGCGCTTCTGCTCCACCGAGCCGTGCCGCAGCAGCGTGCCCATGTTGTACATCTGTCCGTGACAGGCGCCGGCGTTGCCACCGGCCCGATTTATTTCTTCCATGATCACCGAGGCTTCGGCGAGGCCGAGTCCGGAACCGCCGTACTCCTGCGGGATCATAGCCGCCAGCCAGCCCGCCTTGGTCAGCGCCTCGACGAACGCCTGCGGATAGGCACGCTGCTCGTCGATGCCGCGGTGGTACTCGTCGGGAAAGCCGGCACACAGTGCACGCACTGCATCGCGAATTTCCTGGTACTGGTCTGGTGTCGAATTGTGCATGGTGGTGACTGGTGAAGAGGCTGGAGTGAGGATATCACTCAGGCCAGCTCGGCACTTGCCTCCATGGCGAGCCAGCCCTCATGGTCGCGTGCCCACAATGCGACCGCATTGCCGTCGCGACGTCCGCAGACGAAAAAGCGGTGGATGTCGAACAACGGCCGCACGGCGCGAAACGAGAAACGCGCCACCGTCGCCTCAGCCAGGCTGCGGCGCAGCAGATCGACCAGCAACGTGGCGATCAGCGGGCCGTGCACGATGAGGCCGGGGTAGCCTTCGACCTGCGTCACGTAGGAGCGGTCATAGTGGATGCGATGGCTGTTGAAAGTCAGCGCCGAGTAGCGGAACAGCAGCACCGGGTCGGGCGCGATCTCGCGCGAAAACATCTCTCCCGTGGGCGCGGGCTGCGGCTTAGGCACCGGCCCATCGGCGAGCGGCGGCTCGCGATAGACGATGTCGTGCTCCTCGGTCATCGCAATGCCCGAGCCGTTGGCGATCTCGTGCCGCACGGTGACAAAGACCAGCGCGCCGCTGCGGCCCTCTTTGCCGGTGACATCGATGATGCGCGACGTGCGTGAAATTGCCTCGCCGACTCGCAGTGGATGGCGGTACTCGAATCGCCCGCCCGCGAACATGCGCCGCGGCAGCGGCACCGGCGGCAGGAAGCCGCCACGTTGCGGATGGCCGTCGGGGCCGGCCTCGCCCAGCGGGGACAGCGGCAGGAAATACAGCCAGTGCCACAGCGGCGGCAGCGGCATACCGCTTTTCGGTTCGGCATCCGCACGATCCAGCGTGGCGGACATGGCGGCACAAGGTACTGCGGTCACGAGATCCGTGCGCGTCTCGGTACGACCGATCCACGTCTTCAGATGATCGAGATCGACCGTTGCGCTCATAAGCCGATGACGATCTTGCCGAAGTGCTTGCCCTGCTCCATGTGTCGAAAGGCGTCGGCTGCTTTTTCCAATGGGAATGTGGAATCGACAACCGGCTTAAGCTGGTGCTGCCCGATCGCTCGGTTCATCGCTTCGAATCTTGCGCGTGACCCCACCGCGATGCCCTGGATACGGATCATCGGGCCGATGATAGTCCGCAACGGAATCTCCGCTTTCATTCCCGCGACGAAGCCGACGATGCCGATGAATCCGCCGAACGCCAACGAGGCCAGCGACTGATCCATCGTCGCACCGGCGGTCTCGACCACGATGTCGACGCCCCTGCCCTGCGTGGCTTCCTTGACCGCCGCACCCCAGGCGGGCGTTGCACGGTAGTTGATGCCAACATCAGCGCCCAGCTTTTTCACGCGCGCCAGTTTTTCATCGCTGGACGATAGCGCAACGACGCGCGCGCCCATCATTTTTGCGAACTGCGCTGCGAACAAGGCGACGCCGCCGGTGCCCTGCACCAGCACCGTGTCGCCGGCCTTGATGCCGCCTTCCTGCAAAGTCGACCATGCGGTCAGCGCCGCGATCGGCAGCGTCGCCGCTTCGCCATCGCTCAGGTGCGCCGGCACGGATACCGCATCTTCAGCCGGCACGACCACATAGTCCTGAAGCACGCCGGACAACGGCGCACCGAGTGTGCGGGTCGTTCGCTGCGCCGGCGTCGGATAGCCGTCGTGCCATCCCTGCGTGTACACCGGCGTCACGCGATCGCCGACCTTGAAGCGCGTGACCTCTTCGCCAATCTCGGCCACTTCCCCGCAAGCATCCGACGCGGGCACGTAAGGCAATTGCAGGGTTGCCATGTATTTCTGCGCCAGGATGGCAAGGTCGCGATAGTTCAGGCTGGCAGCCTTGATGCGCACCAGGATCTCGCCGCGTCGCGGCTTGGGCACCGGGCGCTGCGTGAGCTTTAGTGCATCGATGGTAAAGTCGCTCGCCTCGAGGGCGCGCATGGTCTTCGGAGTCATGGTGTGGATCCTTCTTCGAATTGCAGGAAAATCTATCGCGCTAAAGTCCGCGTCGCGTTGCTTCGAGTACGATCTGGCCGGCCTTGAGAATCACCGGACGATCGACCATGCGGCCGTCGAGGGCGACCGCCGCGCCGCCGGATGCCGCCGCCGCAGCGAGCACGCGTTTGGCCCAGACCAGTTCGTCGGCGGACGGCGCGAAGGCCGTGTTAACGGCAGCGACTTGTTTCGGGTGGATGCATAATTTTCCGCCAAATCCCAAGCGCCGCGCGCGTTGGGTATCGCCTGTCACCCGTGCGGCATCGTCGAGCACAGTGCTCGGTCCGTCGACCGGCGCCTGGATGCCGGCCAGTCGCGACACCAACACCAACTCGGAACGGAAGTAAGCCAGCTCGTCGCCTTCGCCGTCGATGCCCAGATCCATCTGGAAATCCAGCGTGCCGAACAACAGGCGTTGCACGCCGGGCGTGGAGGCCAGCGTATAAGCGTTCTCGAATCCCTGCGCGGTTTCGATCAGCGGCAGCAGGAATTGGCCGGATTCGGCGCAGAGTGCCTGCAGGCCGGCGTCGAGGTTTTCCGCCTTGGGCAGCACGATGCCGGCCACGCCGTCCTTGCGCGCCAGCGCCAGATCCTCGCGAAACCACTCGCTGGTGTCGGCGTTGATGCGCACGATCACCCGCTTATCTGCCGACAACCATCGTCCAATGGCGGCGCGGGCCTCGTTCTTTTTGGCGGGGGCGACCGCATCTTCCAGATCGATGATGACCGCATCTGCGCCCGCGGCCAGCGCCTTGTCGAAGCGGTCGGGTCGGTCGCCGGGCACGAACAGGTAGGAGCGTGCGATGAATTCCTGATGCACCGATTGTGCGGATGAACTCATGCTGCCGCCTCAGACCACTTGCGCGGCACGCAGCCGCGCGATTTCGAATTCGCTGTACCCGATCTCTTCGAGGATCGCCGTGGTGTGCTCGCCTACAGCCGGAATCGGGTCCATACGTGCATTGAAACTCTCGGGGACGCCCGGCGGACGCATCGCGCGAATCTTGCCGTTGGGCGTGTCGACCTCGGCCCAGCGCTTGCGCGCCGCGAGCTGCGCATGCTCCCAGACATGACGCATGTCGTTCATCGCCGCATTGCCGATCTGCGCCTCATCGAGCCGCTGCACGACCTGCCCCGCGGTCATGGGCGCGAACGCCGCAACGATGATTTCATAGAGCTCCTGCCGGGCCGAAGAGCGACGCGGACCGGTGGAGAAACGCGGATCGGTTTTAAGTTGCGGCTGCTCGAGCACCTTGTCGCAGAACACTGCCCACTCACGCTCGTTCTGCAGCCCGAGCATGACGACCTTGCCGTCGCCGGCCGGAAACGGCCCGTAGGGATAAATGGTGGCGTGCGCCGCCCCTGCGCGAGGCGGCGGTTCGGCGCCGTCGTAGGCGTAGTAAAGCGGGAAGCTCATCCATTCGGCCATGCTCTCCAGCATCGACACGTCGATGCGGCAACCCTGCCCGGTCTTGCCGCGCTGAATCAGCGCCGCGAGAATGTTGGTATAGGCGTACATGCCGGCGGCGATGTCGACGATCGAGCAACCCGCCTTGGCCGGCGCGTCCGGCGTGCCGGTGATCGACAGCAATCCGGATTCGCTCTGGATCAGCAGGTCATAGGCCTTCTTGTCGCGATATGGCCCGTCCGCACCATAACCGGAAATGTCGCAAACGATCAGCCGGGGAAATTCGTTTTTCAGCAGTTCATAGGAAAAACCCATGCGCGCCGCCGCGCCGGGCGCCAGGTTCTGCACCAGCACATCCGCATTTTCCAGCAGTCGGCGCACGATCTTCCTGGCGTCTTCCTGCTTCAGGTCGAGCGTGATGCTTTCCTTGGAACGGTTGGTCCACACGAAATGCGACGCCATGCCCTTGACGCGCTCGTCGTAGGCGCGTGCCGGGTCGCCCACGCCGGGTCGCTCGATCTTGATCACGCGCGCGCCGAGGTCCGCGAGTTGCCGCGTGCAGAAAGGCGCGGCAATCACGTGCTCGAGGGCTACAACGGTAATTCCATCCAGTGGGCGCATCTATGCCTGTCCTGAAAAATTCACTCACTCAGACCGGGGCCGGGTTAAGTTCGGGGAAGCCGCGCTGGTGCCAGTACGGATAAGCCGGTGTCGTGGCACTCGCCGCGTCGAGTTTCGCGATTTGCGCCGGCGTCAGGTTCCAGCCGATTGCGCCGAGGTTCTGGCGCAGCTGCTCTTCGTTGCGCGCGCCGACGATGACGGTCGCGACGGACGGGCGTTGCAGCAGCCAGTTCAATGCAATCTGCGGCACGGTCTTGCCGGTTTCCCTGGCGACTTCATCGATGGCATCGACCACTTTATGTACATGCTCGATGGCAACCTGCGGTCCCTTGTCGTTGGATACCTTGCTTTGCAGCCGCGTGGTATCCGGCAGCGCCTGGCCGCGACGCAGCTTGCCGGTCAGCCTGCCCCAGCCGAGTGGGCTCCAGATCACCGTACCGATTCTCTGGTCGAGTGCGAGCGGCATGAGCTCCCATTCGTAATCGCGCCCGACCAGGCTGTAATAGGCCTGATGGGCAACGTAGCGTGCCAGCCCGTTCTTTTCCGAGATCGCCAGCGATTTCATCAGATGCCAGCCGGAGAAGTTCGAGCAGCCGATGTAGCGGATTTTGCCGGCGCGCACCAGGTTGTCGAGCGTGAGCAGCACCTCTTCGATCGGCGTCCTGGCATCGAAGCCATGCAGTTGATACAGGTCGATGTGGTCGGTGCCGAGCCGGCGCAAACTGGCCTCGACGGCTTCGGTCAGGTGAAAGCGCGACGAACCCAGGTCGTTCGGACCCGGCCCGGTGCGGAAAGTGCCCTTGGTGGAAATGAGCAACTGGTTGCGCCGGCCCTTGATCGCCTGCCCCAGGATCTCTTCGGCCATGCCGCCCGAATAGACATCCGCCGAGTCGAACATCGTCAGGCCGGCCTCGAGGCAGATATCGACCAGCCGCGTAGCTTCGGCCACGTCGCTGCTGCCCCAGGATTTGAAGAACTCGTTGCCGCCGCCGAATGTACCGGTGCCCAGACTCAACACTGGAACCTTGAAACCCGAACCGCCCAATTGCCTGTATTCCATCGATCGACTCTCCATGCGTCCCGCAGAACCGGGACCCGAACTATATATTGAAATGTCCCGCGCGCTCGCGGCCGCGCCCCCGGCCTATTTGAACCAGACGTTCTGCCGGGGCGATACCTGCATCGCAAAATCGGCGAATCCCGGAATCCGCGTCCTGAATTCGCCGTAGCGGTTGCCGTGCGGATCTCTGACGATGTCGGTAAACGGCAGCACGCGCTCCGCGTATTGCCCGGCGTGCCGCGCCCAGCCGGCGTCCCACATGGCGCGCATCTGGTCAAAGCGGTCCGCGCACACCACCTGAATGCCGGTCTCCGGAAAATTCCAGCGCGGGCACCAGAACGCCGTCCATCCGGACGCGCGGGCGTTGATGAAATCCAGCATGCGATGCGACAGCAGGTAGGCGTCGGATTCGACATGCACGATCTTGCGGCAGCCATAGTGTTTCGCCACCAGGACCGAAAACAGGAAACTGCGCCACCATCCCGGATAATTATCGACGGCGGAGCGTCCCAGCCGGGTCGCGAAGCTCACCATCAATGGCCGCGCCGGCGCCGCGGGCAAAGGCGCCCCGGCATCGATGACCTGGAGCACCTGCGGGTCGGGACGGTAGGGCGAGGCATCGTCGATCATGCACAACAGCGCGCGCTCGAACGGCAATCCGGCGTGATGCTTCAGCCAGCGCTCGTAGCGGGCCGTCCAGGCCTCCTGATCGGCGATGTAACTGGTGCAGAAAACCAGAGTCTCGAAATCGCCCGCCATGTCTTAAGGTCCGCGTTGGGGGGGGCATTGTAAGTCAGGCGCAGGGCGGCACGACGACGGAGCGCGCGGCTCGGGCAATAGTTCATTAGAATCCGTGGTTCGACGAGGAGAAGCGCGACATGAAAGTAGCGGTGATCGGTTGTGGTGCGATGGGCAGCGTTTATGCGGCGCTGCTTGGCGACGCAGGACACGAAATCTGGGCGATCGACAGCTGGAAGGAACACGTCGACGCGATGAAGGCCAACGGTTTGCGCCTGGAAGGTGCATCGGGCGACCGTACCGTGCGCGTGAATGCGACCACGAACCCCGCCGATGCCGGCCCCTGCGACCTGGCGATCCTCGCGACCAAAGCCATGCATGTCGAGAAGGCAGCGCGGTCGATGCAGCCGCTGTTGCGCGAGGACACCGTGGTGCTGTCGATCCAGAACGGACTCGGCGGGCCTGACGCCGCCGCGAAAGTCCTCGGCCGCGGGCGCGTCATCGTCGGCGTGGTCGGCGGCTTCGGCGCCTCGATGAAGGCGCCGGGGCACGCGCACCATAACGGCTGGGAACTGGTCCGGCTCGGAGAATTAAGCGGACCGATTTCGCCGCGGCTGGAAGCCGTCGCGGAGGTCTGGCGTTCCGGCGGCTTTCGCGTGAAGTGTTTCGACGACATCGACCAGCTGGTGTGGGAAAAACTGATCTGCAACGTCTGCTTTTCCGGCACCTGCGCGGTGACCGAACGCACGATCATCGAGGTGATCGAAGACCGGGATGCATGGCAGGTCGCTTCCGGATGCGCCACCGAAGCGTACAACGTGGCGCGTGCGCGCGGCATCAAGCTCGACTTCACCGATCCGGTCGCCTATGTCCGCGCCTTCGGCATGAAAATCCCGAACGCAAGGCCGTCCATGCTGCTCGACCACATGGCCGGCAGGATGTCGGAAATTGACGCCATCAACGGCGCCATTCCGGTCGCCGCAAAGGCGGCCGGCGTTGCGGCGCCGTACAACGAAGTCATCGGCGCGCTGGTGCGCGCAAAGGAAAGGCGCATGGGCGTGAGGGATCAGGCCGGCGAATGACCGGTATACTGCGTTGCGTTGCTCCGGCACGCTGGAGCTTTCACCAGTCACCCGTTCTGCAGTTGCCCTCCCCGATAGTGTCGCGATAATGCTCGGAAAAATCCTGAAATTACTCGGCAACGACAAACCGGCGCCAGCACAAACGCCCGCCAGCGCGTCGGCCACCGGGTTCAAGGACGCTGACCTGCTCATCGCCGACGGTAACCGCGCCGAGGAGTCCGGCGACCTGGTCAAGGCCTGCGAGTGTTATCGCGCGGCGGTGAACCTCGCCTCCGGTTACGCCACGGCGCATCTGAACCTGGGCATCGGGCTCGAAGCCATCGGCAACCTCGATGAGGCCTGCCAGTCCTACCGGGCCGCGCTCGCCATCGATCCCGCAGACGTCTTCGCCAACTACAACCTCGGCAGGCAGTTGTTCTCCCGCAATGCCATAGCCGAAGCGCAGCCGCTGCTCCAACGCGCCATCGCCGGCAATGCGGATTTCGTCGACGCCCGGGTCGTCCTCGCCCGCCTGCTCGAAAATAACGGCGACCTCGACGGCGCCGCGGTCGAACTGGAACAGGCACTGCGCGTGCGTCCGGATTACTTTGGCGCGCTGGGCAATTACGCCGACTTGCTGATGAAACTGCGGCGTCCGGACGATGCGATAGCGGCCTTGCGCAGCGCCGTGGCGGCGCAACCTGCCGATGCCGAAGCCAACTACAAGCTGGCCTACCTGCTTGCCGAAGCGGGCAAGGGCGACGAAGCGGAACGGTTTGCCCAGCAGGCCGTGCGCAGCAACCCGAACTTTGCCAATGCGCGTGCCCTGCTGGTGAATCTTTATCTGGCGCGCGGATCGCTGGCCGATGCCGCGACGCAAGCGGAAGCGGCGCTGAAACTGCGCCCGCAATGGCTGGACCTGCTGTTCGATTACGGCCTGATCCTCAAACGCATAGCCAGGCAAGCGGAAGCCGAGGCCGCTTTCCGCCGCGCCATTGAAATCGACGCGACCTATGTGCGCGCCTACCAGATGCTCGGTGCCGTGCTCATTTCACAAGGCCGCATCCGGGACGCGCTTGATACTTTCGCCGAAGGGCGCAAGCACAGCGCCGACGCCTTCGACCTGGAGTCGCCGGAACTGTTCGCGCTGAACTGCCAGGACGATATTACGATCGAGGAGTTGTTCGCGCGGCATGTCGACTTCGGCCGGCGCCTGGAGCAAAGCCATCCCGCGCGCTTCGCCGCCTTCGACAACATTCCCGATCCCGGGCGGCGCTTGCGTGTGGGATTCGTGTCGGCGGATTTCCAGTACCACGTGGTGCCCCTGTTCCTGCTGCCCTTCCTCGAAGAACGCGACCGCTCCGCGATCGAAGTCTATTGCTATTCGACGGGGGACACGGCCGACAGTTACACCGAGCGGTTGCGCGCACTGGCCGATGTCTGGCGCGCAGCGAGCCGCATGCCCCCCGCAGACGTCGCCGACCTGATCCACGCCGATGGCGTGGACATCCTCGTCGATCTGGCGGGCCACTCGGGCACGCCGAACCTGCGCGTCTTCGCGCACCGTCCGGCACCGGTGCAGGCAACCTGGGTCGGATACCTGAATACGACCGGGCTGAGCCGCATCCAGTACCGCATCTCCGACCTGCAATGCGATCCGCCCGGGCTCACCGATCGCTTCCATACCGAACAACTGCTGCGCCTGCCCAACAGCCAGTGGTGTTACCGGCCTTTCGTCGAGGTCGAGTACCAGCACGAAGCGCCGTTTGTGCGCAATGGCCACATCACCTTCGGCTCTTTCAACCAGACCGTAAAAATAACGTCGGCGGTGCGCAAGCTATGGGGCCGCATCCTGACCCAGGTCGCGGATGCGAAACTGGTGGTGGTAGGCGTGGTCGACGATCGCGCCCGCGAGGATCTCTATCTGGATCTGGAGCAAGCCGGTGTCGATCGGGCGCGGGTGACCATGATTCCCTACATCGCCATCGAAGAGTATTACCGGTGGTTCGGACGCGTCGATATCGCGCTGGACACCATGCCGTTCAGCGGCGGAACCACGACATTCGACGCGCTGTGGATGGGCGCGCCGGTCATCACCTGCCCAGGCGCCCGTTCCTGGTCGCGCAGCGCAGCGAGCATCCTGACCACGCTGGGCCTGACCGAATGCATCGCCGAGTCGGCGGACGATTATGTGCAGCGGGCCGTGCAATTGGCGGGAAACCCGGCGAGAATTACGCAAATGCGCCAGTCGCTGCGTACGCGCATGATGCAATCACCGCTGATGGACAAGCGGCTGTTTGCCCGTAACATGGAACACGCCTTTCGCCAGATGTGGCAGGCGTGGTGCAGCAATCCCGGAGGCTGACGATGTTCAAATGGTTCGATTCCCGCGAAGTGGACAAATTTGCCGACTGGCTGGCAGCCGAGATAATCGAGCGCTACCCGCCGCAGGGCCTGGACACGGATTCGAAGAAGGCGGCGCAACGGCTGCAGAAAGTGCACAGCTCGCTGTTCCTGCGCATCGAAGCCTTTGCCAAGGAAAACAAGCTCAACGTCTACAAGCGGGCGCGCCTGGGAAACCGCATCAAGTGGGCGATGCGCGATGCCGGTTATCCGCTGCCATTTTCCGAGGCGTTCACGCACGAAGTGGTCACCGTCATCACAGTGGTCAATGCGCGCACCGCGGCCGCCGCGGAGAAACGCTGACGTCCGGGCACGGACTCGGCAATGCGTCCTCTTGTAGAATGCAGGCGTTTAATATCTGAAACAAAGGCAAAACGTGAAATTACTTTCAAGTCTAATATTCGCCGTGCTGATGGCGCTGCTGCCCCTGGCCCATGCGAACGATCCCGAATTCGGCGGCCAGTGCGCGCTCGGCATGTCGGAGGGCAACAAGATCGCCACCGACTGCTCCGTGCTCTGGATCGGACCAAACGACAAGATTTACTGCTTCTACAACGAGGACGCCAAGCGCAGATTCCTGCAGGCGCCGGCCGAAAATATCAGCCGTGCCCAGGCAGCGTGGCAAGACCCGGACAACCTGAAACGGTTGCTGCGCAAGGAATAGTCTCGTGCAGCCGGCGTCGCATTTGCAGCGACGTCGGCCTTCCAGCCGTCAGAGTGCGAAGCGTTTCACCGCCTCTTCATTCCAGGCCAGGCCGCTGCCGGGCTGATCACCCACCGTCACGAAGCCTTCTTTGGCCCGAAACGGTTCGGCAAGAATGGGCTCGGCCCAATCCGACCATTCCAGCCAGTCTGCCGATTCGCTGACGCGCAGCAGTTGCGCGGAAACTGCCGGGTACAGGTGGCTCGATAAAGGCAGGCCAGCCGCCCCGGCGATCGCCGCCGCGCGCATCCAGCCGGTGACACCCCCGATACGCATCAGATCCGGCATGTACAAGTCCGCCGCCCCCGCCTTGACGGCCTTGTAGAACTCGCGCGGCCCGTAGATGTTCTCGCCGATCTGCAGCGGCGTCTTCAGTTCGCGAGCAAGTTGGGCACATGCGTCGTAATTGTCGTACGCGACCGGCTCCTCGAACCAGACCAGCCCCTGGTCGTCCAGGCCATGCAGGCGCAACAGCGCATCGCCGAACGCGAGGCCCTGGTTGAAGTCGCACATCAATTGCACGCTTTCGCCGACGGCGTCGCGCACCGCTTTGATCGCCGCGATGTCTTCTTTCAGCGTCGCCCGGCCCAGGCGCATCTTGATGGCCTTGAACCCGCCCTCGGCTACGAGTTCGCTGGCTTCGCGGGCGAGTTTGTCGAGCGGAATCAGCCACAGTCCGTTGGTGTTGTAGGCGCGCACCTTGCCCGGCGTGCCGCCGAGCAGCGCCGCCAGCGGCATGCCAGCGGCCTTGGCCAACGCGTCCCAGATCGCCATGTCCAGGCCGGAGACCGCGATCAGGCTCATGCCCTGGCGGCCGTTCAGGTGCAGCGTCTGCATGGCGTCGCGGCAGGCATCGAGCGGCGCCAGCACCTTGCCCTTCAGCGCCTCGCCGATGTCTTCGATCATGCGGGCCAGCGGCTTCACGGATTTCTGCAGGTAAGGTTCCAGGTATGCGCTGCCGGTGACACCCTCCTTCGTCCTGACATCGATCAGGATGAAGGGCCAGTGCGTGAACTCGCCCACCTTGGCGATGATCGCCCGGCGAAACGGGACCAGGACCGCGCGCACCCGCACGCTTTCGAATGTCAGCTTTTGAATTGCGGACTGCTTCTGGCTCATTGTGCCGCCTCCTCTTTTTTTCTCGCGCGCCGCGGCGCCCTCCCGCAAAACGAAGTTTACATGCGCCAACGGAAAGGGCGCCCGCGGGCGCCCTCTTTTCTTCCATATGCGCAGCCGGTCAGAAGTCGCTGCGTCCCGCGAACAAGGCTTTCTTGACGATGCCGTGCACGCCCCAGTTGCCATCGACCACCTGCGTGATGCCGAAATCCACGCCGACCGTCATCAGCGAAATGGCTTCGTCCTCGCTCAGTCCCTGCGTGGTCATCAGGAAATGGCGCACCTTGCGGAACGCGTCGCGCATGGCCAGGTCGACGGACGATTTGGCGTAGATCTGCGACTGCGCTTCCGGCCCGAGCTCCTCGAGATAGTTGGCGAAACTGAAGCCGTGCAACACCCATTCGTCCTGGGTCTCCAGCAACGGGTACTTGAGATCCTCGAGCGTCGTGCCGGTCAGGCTTGCCTTCTTGTGCAGGATCAGCTGGAAGGTTCCGGTCAGGGACGATTCGATGGCCGTGCCGCACAACTCGGAATCGCCTTGCGAGGCATGCGGATCGCCAACGGAGAACAGCGCGCCGCTGACCTGCACCGGGTAGTACATGGTCGCACCCTTGCCGATGCGCCAGTTGTCGATGTTGCCGCCGAACGGTCCCGGTGGAATCGAATCGACGAGGTCGGCTTCCTTCGGCGCCAGCCCGATGACGCCGAAGTGCGGCCGCACCGGAATGCGCACGTCCTTGAGGATGCCGTGGTTCTCCTTGACCAGGCTGTGGTCCACCGGCACGCCGGGTAGTCGATGATGCTGTGGACGACGCCGAATGGATCGGTCTGCGGCACCCAGCGGTAGTTGTACACCGCCTTTGCCCAGCTGCGTTCGTGGGTGGCGTCCACCTCGTAGACCGTGATGACTTCGCGCTTCTTCGGTTCCTCGATCAGGTCGTTGTAATGGAATCCCCACCATGCAGCGGCGTTGATGCCGAAACTCTTGCCCTTGTATTCTGGATTGGCGCACGGCCGGTGGCTGACGTCGACGATGCGGACTTCAAGGACGTCCCCGTACTCCGCGCCCTTGACGAACACCGGCCCGGTGCAGATATGCACGCCGAAGCCTTCTCCGGCACCGCGGCCTTTGATCGAGGCGTCCATCGGCCCGGCGCCGCGGCGATTGACGTTCTTGGTCTTCTTGTCCCAGTGAAAGATGCTTTCAACCCCGGGATCGCCCTTGATCAGGCGTTCGTAGTCGTCGTAGGCATGGTGGGTGATGGCTTCGACGGTGACGAAATCGCCCGACTCGACGCTGACAACCGGCTTGAGCTTCTTGCTGAAGTAACCCCAGTGGACGGTCTTGTCCGTCGCGGCCACATAGTAGTGGTTGCGCACGCCCGACTTGACGGGATCGAGACCCTGGGCCTGGGCGGTCGATACGTAGGGAATCGACATGGTTGCGGCAGAAACCGCGGCGCCACCCGCGGCGAGCGTTCCCCAGACGAAGTTGCGGCGGCTCGCGTCGACCTCGGGCGAATCCTGCACGGCAGGCGTGGATGCTTCTTGGGCGGAGTGGTCGTGATTGCAGGAACTGACGTGGTGCTCGGACATGACTCCCTCTTTTTCGGAAAATACTGCGGGCCTAGGAAATATTGCGGCGATTGCGCCGGACGGGTACCGAATCACGGGCGCGAACGAGCAGGTTGCAACATCCAGACCAGCCCCGGGCCGTTCACCGGGATGGGGCGCGTTTCCCCATCGCACCCAAAAAACCCCCGACAATTCGGTAACTTGCATGGCGCACCGGGATGGCACATGATGCGGGCCGGCGCTTCGACCCGGTCGCGATGCACAAACGTCGCGCCTGCACGGGACGCCATGCCCGGCGCGAGTGCGCTGCCATCTGTCCGGCGGACATGATCTGCATCAATCCGGATTGAACGGAGCGCGGTTAGCATCCGGCTCATGAAAACGATTTCCAGTTCCGACGCAGACGACTCTGCCCTGACCCCGACGGCCGACCGCGCCAATCCGAAACCCGTATTCCGTGTCCGGGGTGTAAGCAAGGTGTACCGCATGGGCGAGGTGGAAGTGCACGCGCTGCGCGGCGTCGACCTGGATCTCTACGAAAGCGAGCTGGCGGTGCTGCTGGGCGCTTCGGGAAGCGGCAAGTCCACGCTGCTCAACATCCTCGGCGGACTCGACGTCCCCTCCAGCGGAGAGGTGCGATATCTGGACCACCTTCTGACCTCCGCCACGGAAGAGGAGCTGACGCGCTTTCGCCGTGAGCATGTCGGCTTCGTGTTCCAGTTCTACAACCTGATTCCCAGCCTCACCGCGCGCGAGAACGTCGCGCTGGTGACAGAGATCGCCACGCGGCCGATGGATCCGGCCTCGGCGCTGGACCTGGTGGGCCTGGGCGATCGGCGCAATCATTTTCCGGCGCAGCTATCCGGTGGAGAACAGCAGCGCGTGGCCATCGCACGCGCGGTCGCCAAACGGCCCGACGTGCTGTTGTGCGATGAGCCGACCGGCGCACTGGACTACGCAACCGGCAAGATCGTGCTCGAGGTGCTCGCCCGCGTGAACCGCGAACTCGGCACCACGACCGCCGTGATCACGCACAATGCCGCGATCGCAGGCATGGCCGATCGCGTGGTGCGCATGAGCAGCGGCCGCATCGTGGAGATCACGCGCAACGCGGCGCCGATCTCTCCGGCGGAGCTGAGCTGGTGAAGGCACGCGACCGCATGCTGGCGCGCGACCTCTGGCACCTGCGCGGGCAGCTGCTCGCCGCGGCGCTGGTGGTGGCCTGTGGCGTGGCCTCGTTCCTGACGATGCGACTGATGTACGAATCCCTGCTGGTCGCGCGCGACGATTACTATCGCGAATTGCGTTTCGCCGACGTATTCGTGCAACTGAAACGCGCCCCCGACAGCCTGAAGGCGCGCATCGCGGAAATTCCCGGCGTGGCCGCGGTGCGCACGCGCGTCGTGATGGGCGTGACGCTCGACGTTCCCGGCCTTGCGGAGCCGGCGACCGGGCGGCTGGTTTCCGTGCCGGATGGCCGGGAGCCGATGATCAATGATCTGTTCCTGCGCCGCGGCCGCTACATCGAACGCGGCCATCCCGGAGAGGTGATCGCCAGCGAAGCGTTCGCCGCCGCCAACCGGCTGGAAGTGGGCGACGAGGTAGGTGCGGTCATCAACGGCCGCTGGAAGCGCCTGCGCATCGTCGGCATCGCGCTGTCGCCGGAATACATCTACGAAGTCGGTGCGGGTTCTATGTTCCCCGACAACAAGCGCTTCGGCGTGCTGTGGATGGGGCATGAGGCGCTCTCGTCCGCTTACGACATGGACGGCGCGTTCAACGATGTCGCACTGACGCTGTCGCCGGGAGCGATGGAAGCGGACGTGATCGCGCGCCTGGACCTGCTGCTCGAGCGCTACGGCGGGCTCGCCGCCTACGGGCGCAGCGACCAGGTCTCGCACCGTTTCATTTCCGACGAGATTGCGCAGAACCGGGTTGCGTCGACCTGGGTGCCGGCCATATTCCTCGGCGTAGCCACCTTCCTGCTGCACCTGGTGCTCTCGCGCCTGATCGCGCTGCAGCGCACCGAGGTCGGCTTGCTCAAGGCCTTCGGTTATGGCAATGCGGCGGTCGGCGCGCATTACCTGAAACTCGCACTGGCCACCGTCCTCGCCGGCCTCGCGCTCGGCATCGGCGCCGGCCTCTATTGGGGCGAACTGCTCACCGGGCTGTACCGGGATTTCTACCGGTTTCCGCACCTGGCGTTCCGGGTCAGCCCGCAGGTGGTGGGCATGAGCGTGGCGATCAGCCTGGCCGCAGCCGCGTTCGGTGCCCTGTCGGCGGTCAGGCGCGCGGTCCGCCTGCCGCCCGCCGAAGCCATGCGGCCCGAGCCGCCCGCGAGTTACCACGCGGGGGCTTTCGAGCATCTGCGCCTGCAGCGGTGGCTGCCGCCCACCGGCCGCATGATCACGCGCAGCATCGTGCGCCACGGCTGGAAATCGGCCCTCTCCATCCTCGGCATCGCCTGCGCCGCCGGCATGCTCGTGCTCGGCGGATTCTTCTTCGACTCTATCGACTACCTGATGCGGGTGCAGTTCCACGAAATCCAGCGCGACGACGTCACCGTGTTTTTCAATCAAGCGCTCTCTGCCGGCGTGCGCCACGATGTTGCGCACCTGCCCGGGGTGCTGCACGCGGAACCGTTCCGCGTGGTGCCGGCACGGCTCGCCTTCGAGCATCGTTCGCGGCGCACCGACATAATCGGCCTGAGCGAGGCCGCGGACCTGCACCGCCTTGTTGACCGGCAGTTGCGCCCGATCGAATTGCCGCCGGACGGCCTGGTGTTGTCGCGCAAGCTCGCCGAAGTGCTCGGCATCGGCGTCGGCGAATCCGTTCGGGTCGAAGTGCTGGAAGGTACACGCCCGGTCCGCACCGTCCCCATCGCCGCGCTGGCCGACGACCTGGTCGGCATCTCCGCCTATATGGACATCGGCGCGCTGCACCGGCTGATGCGCGAAGACGCGCTGGTCTCGGGTGCATGGCTCGCGATCGACCCGCAATTCTCGCCGGCACTCAACGACACGCTCAAGCGCACGCCGGCGGTCGCCGGTTCTGCGTTCCGCGCCGCCACGCTGCGCAGCTTCCGCGAAGTTCTCGATCGCAGCCTGCGGATCTCGACGCTGATCAACATCGTGTTCGCCTGCATCATCGCATTCGGCGTGGTATACAACGGCGCGCGCATCGCGCTGTCGGAGCGCGGCAACGAACTGGCTTCGCTGCGCGTGCTGGGCTTCACGCGGCGCGAAGTCGCGGCGATACTGCTCGGCGAGCAGGGCGCGCTGACCCTGGCCGCGATCCCGCTCGGCTTCGCATTCGGCACGCTCATTTGCTGGTGGATTTCGCTTCGCATGCAAACCGAGCTCTACCGCATCCCGTTGGTGCTCAGCCGCGCCACCTTTGCGTTTTCGCTCGCGGTGGTGGGCGCCGCGGCTCTGGTTTCCGGCCTGCTGGTGGCGCGCCGGATCAATCGTTTCGACCTGGTCGCAGTGCTCAAGACCAGGGAATAGGAGAGATCGATGACGGTCCGCTGGAAGAGGACGCTTTACCTTGTTGCGGGCTTCATCGCGGCCGGCCTGCTGGCGCTCGCCTTTCTGCCCGACCCGGTGCCGGTCGATGTGGCGTCGGTTCAGCGCGGCGCGCTCGCGATCACGGTGGACGAAGACGGCGAGACCCGCGCACGCGACCGTTACGTGATCAGCGCGCCGGTGGCCGGGCGTGTACCGCGAATCGACCTGCGCGAGGGCGACCACGTCGCGACAAACCAGGTCGTCGCGGAGATCCTGCCCTTGCCGCTCTCGGCACGCGAACGAGACGAACAGCTCGCCCGGATTACGGCCACCGAAGCGCTGTCGCGGGAGGCCCGGGAACGCGTGCGGCATGCGGCCACG
Source organism: Betaproteobacteria bacterium (assembly GCA_039931685.1). Classification (GTDB taxonomy): domain Bacteria; phylum Pseudomonadota; class Gammaproteobacteria; order Burkholderiales; family JACQAP01; genus JACQAP01. Next base: position 21,858 of record JBDTRK010000045.1, read on the forward strand.
GACTACGAGCAGGCCATGCGCGAGAGAAGCCGCCAGGAAAAACTGCTCAAGGACGGATTCGTCTCATCGCAGGCGGTCGAGCAGGCAAGGGTCGCGGAAACGACCAGCGCCGACGAACTTGCGGCTGCCCGGTTCCGTGGCCGCTCGGCTGCGGCCGACGCGAAGGTAGCGCGCGCAGCGTTGATGGCGATCGAAGGCGGCGGCCGCGACGCAACGGTGTCGTTGCGATCGCCCGTGGCCGGACAGGTCCTTCGCGTGCCCGAGCGCAGCGAGCGTGTCGTCATGCCGGGCACGGCGCTGATGATCGTCGGCGATTCGCGAGCCCTCGAAATTGTCGTCGATGTGCTGTCCGGCGACGCAGTCAAGATCAAGCCCGGCATGGCGGTGAGGCTCGAGGGCTGGGGCGAACAGCGTCCCCTGCAGGCCCGGGTGCGCCTCGTGGAGCCCTACGCCTTCACCAAGGTTTCAGCGCTCGGGGTCGAGGAACAGCGGGTCAACGTGATCGCGGATTTCGTCGATGCGCCGCAGTCGCTGGGCGATGCCTACCGGGTCGAAGCGCGCATCGTTCTGTGGAGCAGCACGGACGCGCTGAAGATTCCGTCGAACGCGCTGTTCAGAAAAGCGGACGGCTGGGCGGTGTTCATCGTCGACGGCCACCGGGCACGCGTGCGTCCGGTCAGGCCGGGTCATGCCGGCCCGCTGGAAACCGAAATTGTGGAAGGTCTTGGCGCAGGCGATCGCGTTGTCCTGCATCCTTCCAACGACATTGGCGCCGGCACGCGCATCCGCATCAAGTAAGGAAAAGGCGCCCGCCCGACCGGGTCCCGTCTGCCAGCACCACGGACGTTTCGATCTGACGCTGCGAAACAGACCAGTATGTTTCGAGCAGCCGGTGTTTGTCCTGCTCCTCCACCACATCGAATCCGTGGCGCCGGTAAAAGCGAATGGCCCAGGTCGCCGCCGACCACGTGCCGATCAGGACGGGTTTCGCAGTCAGCGTGCGCAAGCGGGCCAGCAGTTGTGCACCGATGCCGCGATTGCGGTCGGCGGTACGCACGTAGGCATGGCGGATCAACGTTACGTCCAGGACATCCTGCATGCCCATGACGCCGATCAGCACGCCATCGCCCCCAGCGCCCCAGAATTCGACCCCGCTGTCGATTTCGCGCCGGAGCATGTCGGCGCTCATATAGGGCTCGTGCCAGCAGTCCGCGGGAATCACGCCGCGGTAGGCTTGCGCGGCATCGTTGATGATTTCCAGAATTGCAGCAAAATCGGCGTCTGTGCATGGACGAATCATGGCGGCCGGAAGCAATCAATATATTGAACGGGACCAAGATTAAGACTGTATTACGGGTCTCCGCAAGCGCGGTGACGCAGGCTCCCGGACTGCCCTGCGACTGTCTTGCTGCATAATCCGCATCATCGCCAACTGGAGAACAACAAGATGAAACTGTACGCCTCGCCCGGCAGCTCGTTCGCGCGCAAGATCCGCGTCATGATGCTGGAAAAGAACGTCAGCCACGAAGTGGTCCTGCTCAACCTGTGGGAGCCGAACGACTATCAGACCGTCAATCCGATCGGCAAGGTGCCTGCGCTCAAGCTCGATGACGGGCGGGTGCTGATCAACTCCCCCCTGATCGCAGATTATGTAGACGGCAAGTATCCCTCTCCGCGTTTCATTCCCGCCGACCCCGATGCACGTCTGGAAGTCAGGCGCTGGGAAGCCGTGGCGGACGGCGCGATGGACGCGATAGCCGCGAGCATGTATGAGACGCGCTTCCACGACGAGGCCGCGCGCAGCCAGGTCTGGCTGGACCGTCAGCGCGGCAAGATCGACGCTGGACTCGCCGCACTCGATGGCTTCCTGGGAAACCGCGCATGGCTGGTCGGCGACACGATGAGCCTCGCCGACCTCGCGATCGCCTGTCACCTCGGATTCGTCTCGCGGCGCGCGCCGCAATACTTTCCGCAGGAACGGTTCAAGAATCTTGCGCGCCTGTGCAAGACCATGGAGGCGCGGGAATCGATGCAGAAAACGGCCCCGCCGCCGGCTTGATGGCTGATTAAGAAATAATGAAACTCTCACCGCGGAGGACGCAAAGGACGCGGAGGAAAGTCGATTTGAGGAAAGTTCGTTAGGAATATTTACTTGCAGGATTGCCGATATTCGAACTTCGCGACGCCGGACAACACATGATTAAGTTTGTTTTCCCTTTTTTCCTCCGCGTCCTTTGCATCCTCCGCGGTTAGAATTAAAGGGACCTTCTTTACCAAAGTCGCCAGAAAATGACCCGCAGCACGGCAATTCGCGAACTCGTCCTTTCCCGCAACGAAGTCCGCAACGCGCTGGACCTCGCCACCACCGAGCGGCTGATCCATTCGATAGCCGAGGCGCGCGACGACCCCGCGATCCGTGTACTCCTGCTGCGCGGCGAAGGTGCCGGCTTTTGCGCCGGCAGCGACGTCAAGGAAATGGCCCGGGCGTCGATGGCGGAGCGCCTGCACATAGCGCAGCGCAAGGCGATGCTGATGCGCGTGCTGGCCGACCTGGACAAACCAGTCGTGTGTGCGGTGCACGGCTTCGCGCTCGGCGGCGGGTTCATGCTTGCCATCGGCTGTGATGCGGTCGTGACAGCGTCGGATGCGGCTTGGCGTTTGCCTGAAGTCGAGCTGGGATTTTTCCCGCCCTGGGGCATCGAGGCGCTCGTGCGTCGAGTCGGAATCGCGCGGGCACGCTGGCTGGTGTGGGGCGCAAATAGACTGAATGGATCGGAAGCGCTCCGGCTGGGATTGGCGGAAGTCGAGGTTCCGGCGGACAAGGTTCTGGACGAGGCACATGCCCTGGCGCTGCGGCTTTCAGAACTGCCGGTCGCCTCCACGCAAGCGACCAAACGCTTCTTCCGCGAGCAAGTACCCGCGCCCGGATTGGATGATCTGGCCCGAGAGATTTACCGGCAGAACTGCGAAGCCGGGTCGGCGCAGGCCGCGTTTGCTCGCTTCACTTCACGCGCAAGCTGATTCGTTTCGGATCAGGGCAGGAGGCAGCAGACAGATCGCGATGTGGGCAGGACCAGGAACCACTCACTTGAATATCCCGGCCAGAGATTTGTCGGCGCGCAACTCCTCGATCTTCCCTTTGGCATAGCGGTAACCGACGTCGGCGATTTCGTCGAGCGCTTCAAATTGCAGCACGCCGTAGTCGTCGATCGGCGGACGCAGACAAACATCGGCGTTTTTCTTGACCTCGCGCGTCTTCTGGCTGCTGCTGACATCGGTGGTGCGGATCAGCACGTCGACGATATGCGGCATGTCGATGGGC